>DATLMC010000093.1:0-48758 GCA_035537435.1 Pyrinomonadaceae bacterium
GAGGCGCGATCATTCATCATCGAATGATCGCGCCTCTCGATCCGCGCTGACGCGCGGCGGGCAGGGACGATCCCTGCCCCTACGAATTATTCGCGCGCGGAGTGCTTCCTTGACAGCCTCAGTAGATGTTGAAGTTGTAGTTGATCGTCGCGTACTGCGAGACCTTGCGGCCGTCGCGCTCGGCGGGCGTGAACTGGATGCGGCGCGCCGCCTCGATTGCCTTTTCGGTCAGGCCGTCGGGCAGCCGGCTGAGGGCGACGACGTTCGTCACCGTGCCGTTCGCGTTGAGCACGAGGCGGAGCGTGACCGTCCCGGTGATCTGGTTCTTGCGCGCCTCGTCCGTGTAGATGGGCTCCGGGCGCGAGACGATGACGGCGCGGCGCGTCACGTCTTTGACGGTGAAGATGCGATTGGTGTCGGACGCACCGCCTCCGCCGGCGCCGGCTCCCGCGCCGCCCGTGTTCGGGTCGCCGCCGCCCGTGTTGTTGCGGTTGCCGGGACCATACCCCGCGCCGTCGCCGCCGCCCACTCCGCCGCCCGCGCCCGCGCCGATGCCGCCGCCCGCGCCCGCGCCCGAAGACAACTCAGTCGCCTTCGACTTCGGATCGCCGTAGTTGATCGCGCGCGTGTCGGGCGGGAACAACACGGGGTCGGCCTGGATCGTCGCCGCGGTCGGAAGCGCGGGCTGCTTGATCGCGGGCGGGTGCGGGTCGGGCGCGAGCACCTGCTGCTGCATCGTCGCCTGCGGGAGCTTCCCCGTCACCGCCGGCCTGTCCTCGTTGCGGCCGCCGCCCCCGCCGCCGCCCGGCTTCTCGTACTTCTGCTTCTGCCCGCCGCCGTGCCCCGCGTTCGCCATGCCTGCGCCGTTCGCGTCGGGCGTCGGCTGCGCCTTCGGCGTGTCGACCGCCCAGCCGACGAAGGCGAGATCGTCGCGCATGCGATCCGCGAACAGACCGCGTGAGCCTCTGCGGTCGAAGGCGACGACCGCGCAGGCGAGCGCGACGGCGACCGAGAGCGACGCGAGCGCGCCGTAGCCGACGTTCTCGCGCGCGAGCGCGCGCCGCGCGGCGAACGCGTACGCCGCGACGAGCCGGCGCGCGAAGCCTAAGGGATCGCGCCGCAGCTCCGCGCGCGTCAGCCGCGAATCCGCCGCGACCGCCGACACTTCCGCGAAGAGCCTGTGCAGCAAACCCGCGTGCTCCAGGATCGTCGGGCGAAACTCACCGCGCCCTCCGCCCGCCAGCGCGTAGCGCGCGCCGAAACCCTCCCGCCCCAAACTGTAGCCTTCCATCCCTGTCTCCTTTCGACCTGCGAACTGTTGACGGTACGAGACGACGAGGCGCGAACGCAGGGACACACCCGGCGACTCCGGCGCGCCCCAGCTTTCGAGCAGAGACTTCAACTCGATCTCTTCGCCGCCGGGCGCGAAGCACGACTCGTCGTACATCTCCGCCTCGCGCGCCGACCCGCCGGGCGCGAAGCCTTCGCGCGCGGCGCGGGTCGGTCCGAGTTTTCCCCGTCGCTCTCTCATCGTCAGTCCTTCAACGCCGACGCGCGCGTGCCGCAGGGAGACAGGTACGGTGCGAGCGTCTTTTTCAAACTCTGCCGCGCGCGCCACAGCCGCGCCTTCACCGCGTTCACGTCCGCGCCGACGATCGCGGCGATCTCGGCGAGCGACAGCCCTTCGTACTCGAACAGGACGAGCGACTCGCGCTGCGCCTCCGGGAGTTCGGCGACAGCGCGCCTCACGACCGCGCTCAACTCCCCGCCGAGCACCTGCGCCAGCGGCCCGCACGACTCGTCAGCACGTCTCTCGTCCGCCCCGTCGTCCAACTCCTGCTCGCGCGCCGCGCGGCGGAAGAGCCTGTGCGCGCGGTGGCGCGCCATGCCGTAGAGGTAGTTGCGCAGCGTCCCGCGCGCGGGGTCGAAGTCCGAGGCGGGCGCGGGCGCGGGCTCGCGGACGAGATCGAGGAAGCAGTCGTGCGTCACGTCCTCGGCGGAAGCGCGCGAATCCAGCAGGCGATAGGCGAAGCGGAAGACGGCGGCGTGGTGGCGCTCGTAGAGCGCGACGAGCGCCGCCTCGTCGCCGCGGCGCGCGTGCCAGAGCAGGCGCTCGTCTCTCGTTTCTTCCGGCAACCTGTGTGCTCGCGTACTTGCTCTTGAAACTATCCGCCGTAGGTGATGGCGTCGAGCGCTGGGAAAAGTTACGCGGCGGTCGGAATATTTTTTTTGGCGGGGAGACCGGACACACGCGCGCGCAGTTGCCGCTTTGTTGCCCGCGCGGCGCGCGCGGGTTGTTCCGATCAAAAAAATTTCGCGCGCTACAACTCGGACGCGAGAGGAAGGCATCACACGCGCAAGATCGGAGGTGCCCACATGAGTCGTAGATGGCTCTGCCTTCTGCACTGCCTACTCGTCTGCCTCTGCGCCGTCCCGTTCGCCGCCGTCACGGCCACGAACCCGCAGCCGCCCGCCGCGATCCGCGTCGACGAAGCCTCGACGCGGATCGCGCTCGCTGACAAGTGGTGCAAGGCGTCGCTCGCCGTCGAGAACACGTCGGATCGCCCGGCGAGCGCCCGCGTCACGTTCGAGCTGCTCGATCCCAAGGACAAGCTCGTCTCGACCGCGCGCGCCGACGTGGTGCTGAAGCGCGGCGCGAGTCGCGTCGAGGGCGTGCTCGCGCTCCCGGACTTCTCGCGCGGCGGCAGCGCGGCGCGGCGCGAGCTGCTGCTCTACCGGCTGCGCTACCGCGTCGCGCCCGACCCCCGCGCGTCGTCCTTCAACGAGGAGGCGGGCGTCGTCTCGCTCTCGCAGATCGCGCGCGATCTCTTCGAGCTGCGGGTCGCCACGTCGAACCGCGTCCGCGAGGGGCAGCTCCTCCACGTCCGCGCGCGCGCCCTGCACCCGCTCACCGAGCGCGCCGCGCGGGGCGTGCGCGTCGAGGGCGGGGTCTCTTACGAGGACGCGGAGGACGAGACGCGGCGGATCAAGGCGCGCGGCGAGACCGACTCCGAAGGCTACGTCTCGCTCGACTTCCAACTGCCGCCCGCGATCCCCGACGACGAGATCGACCTGGAGATCACCGGCCGGCTCGGCGACTTCGTGCAGAGCGCTTACGACGACATCGACCTCGACCGGCGCGTGCGCGTCCTCGTCAGCACGGACAAGCCGCTCTACCAGCCCGGCCAGACCGTCCACCTGCGCGCGCTCGTCGTGACGAACGCCGACCGCGCGCTCTCCGCCGCCGCCGGCAAGCTGGAGATCGAAGACCCCGAAGGCACGACCGTCTTCGACGCCGCGCTCAAGACCTCGCGCTTCGGCGTGGCGAGCGCCGAATGGAAGCTCGCGGACAACACGCGCCTGGGCGACTACTCGATCAAGTTCGAGCTGGATGACAGCGACTACGACGGTGCCGCGGGTCGCGCCTCCGTCAAGATCAGCCGCTACGAGCTGCCGAACTTCTCGGTCGCCGCCAAGCCCGACCGCGACTACTACCTGCGGGGGCAGTCTGCCGAGGTCGAGGTGAGAGCCGATTACCTCTTCGGCCAGCCCGTCCGTCGCGGCCACGTCCGCGTCGTGCGCGAGACCGAGCGCAGGTGGGACTACAGGGGGCAGAAGTACGAGACCGAGGAGGGCGAGCGTTACGAGGGCGAGCTGGACGGCGCGGGCCGCTTCGTCGCGCGCGTCGATCTCTCGAAGGCGCACGAAGAGCTCGCCGGGAGCGGCTGGCGGCGCTTCGAGGACTTAACTTTCGCGGCCTACGTCACGGACGCGACGACGAACCGCACGGAGCAGCGGCGCTTCCGCCTGCGCGCGACGCGCGACGCCATCCACGTCTACGTCACGGAGGCCAACACGCGGCAGGCGCGCGGCCTCCCGCTGGAGTTCTACGTCGCCACCTCATACGCCGACGGCAGCCCCGCGCAGTGCGAGGTGCTGATCGAAGAGAAGCCGCGCGAAGGCGCGCTGTCGGCGGGCGCGCTGTCGGCGCAGCCGCACAGGTTGTTGAGTAAGATCGTGAAGACCAACCGCCTCGGCGTGGCGAAGGTGTCGGGGCCGGTCGTCCCGCGCGGCGAGGGGGGCGAGCGCGGGCTCTCCTTCCGCTTCACCGCGCGCGACCGCGAGGGGCGCACGGGGGCGCACGACGACGGCTTCTGGATGTACGGCGACCCGGTCATCCGCGTCGAGACCGACAAGTCGATCTACCGCGCGGGCGAGCCCATCGAGGCCGAGATCGTCTCCGACCAGGCGGATCTCAAAGTCGTCGTCGAGGTCGTCAGCGAAGGGCGCACCCTGCACGCCGAGGCCGTCCGCCTCGCGCGCGGGCGCGCGTCCCTCACGCTCCCCTACCGGCCCGAATTCCGCAACCGCGTGACGGTCGCCGCCTACACCGCCGCGATCCCCGAAGACGCCTACGGGCGAAACTTCATCAAGGGCACGCGCGGCGTCATCTACCCGCGCGACCGCGAGCTGAAGCTCGACGTGACGTTCGGCAGCGCGAGCTACAGGCCGGGCGAGGAGGCGCGCGCCTCCCTGAGGGTCAAGACCGCCGGCGGTCGCGACGCCGAGAGCGCGCTCGGCGTCGTCGTCTTCGACAAGGCGGTCGAAGAGAGGACGCGCACCGAGCAGGAGTTCTCCTCCAGTTACGGCTTCTACGATCAGTTCCGCTCCTTCTGGTACGGCGACGACTCGGTCGCCGGCCTCACGCTGCGCGACCTCGAACGACTCGATCCGGCGAAGACGGTCTCGCGCGATCTCGATCTCGCCGCCGAGCTGCTGCTCCAGCGGGACAACGACTACGAGCCCAACTTCTTCGGCGGCGCGGACTACGAGACCGATCAGGCGCGCGTCTTCGCAGATCTCGCCGCGTCGGAGCTGAAGGAGGCGCGCCGCGCGCTCGCGGCCACCTACGAGAAGTCGGGCGCGTACCCGCGCGACGAAGAGACGCTGCGCCGCCTGCTCTCCGAGGCGGGCGTCGCCCCCTCGCTCGTGCGCGATCCGTGGGGCACGCCCTACCGCGGCGCGTTCTCCATCGAGCAGGGTTACGACGTGGTCGAGTTCGCGAGCGCGGGCGCGGACAAACTCTTCGGCACGGCGGACGACTGGAAGGCCGGGCGCATTCAGTTCCCCTACTTCCGCCCGCACGGCGACCTGCTCTCGCGCGCGGTCGATGATTACCACCGCCGCACGGGCGGCTACATACGCGACGCGCGGACGCTCGAACAGGAAGCGCGGCGCGCGGGGCTCGACCTCGAATCTTTACGCGACCGGTGGGGCAAGCCCTACGAGGTGCGATTCGGCATCTACGGCACGAGCTACACCATCAGCGTCGTCAGCGGCGGCGCGGACGGCCGCGTCGTGCGGCAGACGGGGGGCGACTACAGCGCCGACGATTTCCCCGTCTGGTCAGTCTGGCTCGACTACTTCTCCGAGACGCGCCAGCGCATTGACGCCGCGCTCCAAGCCTTCAGCCGCGAGACGGGCGGCTTCCCCAAAGACGAGCGCGCGCTGGCGGAGGTTTTGCGCCGGGTGGGCGTGCGCTTCGCCGAGCTGCGCGACGCGTGGGATCGCCCCTTCTACGCGACCTTCCGCACGGAGACGCGCTACGCCGACCGCGCGCAGACGGAGCAGCGCGGCGACGCTGGCAGTCGCACGCAGTTGACGCCCGTCACGCGGAAGCTGAACTTCGTCGCCATCCGCAGCGCGGGGGCCGACGGCCGAGTAGACACCGCCGACGACTTCAACGCCGCCGAGTTCTCTTCCGTCGAATCGGAGCAGTCGGCGCGGGGGCCGGAGCCGCGGGCCGTGACACGGTTGACGGTCTTCGCCAGCGGCGCGGGCGCGCTCGGCGGCACGGTCACCGACCCGAACGGCGCGGCCGTGCCTAACGCCACGGTCACGGCGACGCACCAGTACCTGCCGGACAAGACGTTCACGACGACGACCGACGAGGAAGGGGCGTACCTGTTACGAAACCTGCCCGCGGGTCTCTACACGCTGCGCGCGGACGCTTCCGGGTTGAAGAGCGCGGTCGTGATGGGCGTCGCCGTCCACTCCGAAAGTCAGTCGCAGGTCGATCTCAGGCTCGAAGTGGGAAGCGTGTCCGAGACGGTCGAGGTCACGGCGGGCGCGCAGATGGTGAACATGACGAGCGCGATGACCAACGCGACGACGACGAAGCAGGGCATCTCCTTCGGCAACAAGGCCCCGGTCGCCACGCCGCGCCTGCGCAAAGACTTCCCCGAAACGCTCTACTGGCAGCCCGAACTCATCACCGACCGCAAGGGCCGCTCCGAAATTAAGTTCAAACTCGCCGACAACATCACGACGTGGAAGATGTCCGTCATCGGCTCGACGGAGAAGGGCGAGATCGGCACGGTCGAGAAGGAGTTCCGCGCCTTCCAGCCCTTCTTCGTCGAGCTCGACCCGCCGCCCGTGCTCACCGAGGGCGACGAGATCGATCTGCCCGTCGTCGTCCGCAACTACCTCGACACGCGGCAGCGCGTCGCGCTCGACCTCAAGCCCGAGAGCTGGTTCTCGCTCACGGGCGCGGCCGCGCGCGAGACGCAAGTCGCGGCGGGCGACGCCTCGCGCGAGACGTTCAGCCTGCGCGCCGTCGCGTCCGTCAAAGACGGTAAGCAGCAAGTCACCGCGCGCGGCGACGAGGCGGCGGACGCGGTCGAAAAATCGGTCGCCGTCCACCCCGACGGCCAGGAGCGCGCCGACACGCGCACGCAACTCTTCGGGCGCGAGGGCGCGGTCGCGTTCGACGTGCCCGCCGCCGCGATACCGGGGTCGCTGCGCGCCGAGCTGAAGATCTACCCGAACCTCTTCGCGCACGTCGTCGAGGGCGTCGAGGGGATCATGAAGCGGCCCTACGGCTGCGCCGAGCAGACGATCTCTTCGACCTACCCCAGCCTCTTCGTCCTGCGCCACTACAAGCAGTCGGGCGCGGCCGACTCTCAACTCCCGCCCGTCGCCGCGAAGGCGCGCGAGTATCTGCGGCAGGGCTACGAGCGGCTGCTCTCTTACCACGCCCCGGACGGCGGCTTCACCTACTGGGGTCGCGGCGAGTCCAACGTGGCGCTCACGGCTTACGCCCTGCGCTTCCTCGAAGACGCGCGCGGGCTGACGGAGACGGACGACTCCGTCCTCGACTCGGCGCGCGCGTGGCTCCTGCGACAGCAACTCGCGGACGGCGGTTGGACGGCGTACCGCCCGACCGACCCGACGACCGCGCACGGCGAGCCCCTGCTCACCTCTTTCGCCGCGCGCGTGCTCGCGCGCGGCGAGCGGCGGCAATCGGAGAAGTCCGCGGGCGCGGCAAACGTCGCGAATGTGGCGAATGCGGCGAGCGTGACGGGCGCGACGAACGCGAGCGCGGGGCAGCCCTCCGCTCAAACTCCGCCGCGGCCTGCCGCGACGCCATCGCCCTTCCAGCGCGCGCTCTCCTACCTCGCGCGCCGCGCCGACGAACTCGAAGAGCCCTACGCGATCTCTTCCTACGCGCTCGCGCTCATCGACTCCGGCGGCCCGCCCTCACAGATCGACGCCCTCACGCGCCGCCTGCGCGCGCTCGCGCGCGACGAGGGCGAAGGCTCCTACTGGGCGCTCGAAACCAACACGCCCTTCCACGGCTGGGGTCTCGCCGGTCGCATCGAGACGACGGCGCTGGCGGTGAGCGCGCTCGCGCGCGCTCACGCGCCGGGGGTCGGGGGTCAGGAGTCAGGGAAAACCGGGGATGAAACCTTTCACTCAACTTCTTCCCCGTCTCCCTCCGAAGAGTCCCTCGTCGGACGCGGTCTGCTCTTCCTCTTGAAGAACAAGGATCGCTACGGCGTCTGGCACTCGACGCAGGCGACCGTCAACGTCCTCGACGCGCTGCTCAACCTCTCCCCCGCGCAGGGCGCGGCGGGCGACGCCCCCAACGTCGCCGCCGCGCCGCGCCCCGCGCAGGCGGAAGCGCGGGCGTCGAACACGCAAACCTCTAACACGCAGACCGCGGAGGTCTTCGTCAACGGCCGCAGCGCGGGCACGCTCATGCTGCCGTCGGACACGACCCTCGCCGCGCCCGTCGCCATCGACCTCTCGCGCTTCGTCGCCGCGGGCGCGAACCGCGTCGAGGTGCGGCGCGCGGGCGCGGGCGCTTCGGCGAGGGCCGCGGCGCAGGTCGTCGCCTCCTACTACGTGCCGTGGTCGGACTCGTCGGCCGACGGCACGCTCAGCTCGCCGCGCTCCTCGCGCGCGCTCCGGCTCGCGGTCGCATTCGACCGCACGAGCGCGGGCGTGGGCGACGAGGTCGTGTGCCGGGTCGAAGCCGAGCGCGTCGGGCATCGGGGCTACGGGATGCTGCTCGCCGAGATCGGCCTGCCGCCCGGCGCGGACGTGGATCGCGCGTCGTTGGCGCGCGCGATGGAGTCGTCGGGCTGGGACTTCAGCCACTACGACCTGCTGCCCGACCGCCTCGTCGTCTACCTCTGGGCGCGCCCTGGGGGTAGTAAGTTCGAGTTCACCTTCCGCCCGCGCTTCGGGCTGCGGGCGAAGTCCGCGCCCTCGCAGGTCTACGACTACTACAACCCCGAGGCGCGCGCCGAACTCGCGCCCACGAGCTTCGTCGTCGCCGAGAAGGGCGCGCACGCCGTAGCGCGTCGGTGACTCGCGCCCCCGTTTGAGTTAGCATGGACGCGCGGAGGCGGCCGCACCAGGTCGCCCCCGAAATTCAGAATCGAGGTGCGCGCCCATGCGACTGACGGAGATGGTGAACTGCGCGGGTTGAGCGGCGAAACTCGCGCCGGGCGATCTCGCTCAGGTCTTGAGCGGACTTAACATTCCCGACAATCCGAATCTGCTCGTCGGCATCGAGACGGCGGACGACGCGGGAGTGTACCTGCTGCGCGAAGACCTCGCGCTCGTGCAGACCGTGGACTTCTTCACGCCCATCGTCGACGACCCGTACACCTACGGCCGCATCAGTGCGCTCAACTCGATCAACGACGTGTGGGCGATGGGCGGGGTGCCCATCACCGCGCTCGCCGTCACCTGCTTCCCGAAGAAGGGCGTCGATTTCGCCATCCTCGGCGAGATCATGCGCGGCGGCTTGGACACGCTGACCGAGCACTCGGTCGCCCTCCTCGGCGGTCACAGCGTTGACGATCCGCAGATCATGTTCGGCTACGCCGTGACGGGCACGATCCACCCGAAAGAGATCATCACCAACCGCGGCGCGCGCGCCGGCGACGCGCTCGTCCTGACGAAGCCCGTCGGCACGGGCGTCATCTCGACCGGCATCAAGTTCGGCAAGGCCGACGAGGCCACCGTCAAAGCCTCGCTCGCGACGATGCTGCTCGCGGGCCGCGAGGCGTCCCTCGCCATGCGCGAGCTGCGCGCGCACGCGGCGACCGACGTGACGGGCTTCTCGCTGCTCGGCCACGCCTGGGAGATGGCGCGCGCGAGCGGCGTCACCGTCGAGATCGAATCGGGAAGCGTGCCGACCATCCCCGGCGCGCTCGAACTCGCCACCCAGGGGTTGACGACGAGCGGCGACAAGACGAACCGCGCTTACGTCGGCGACGAGGCGCGCATCGGCGACGGCGTCAGCACCGAACTCTCAAGGCTCCTCTTCGACCCGCAGACGGCGGGCGGCCTCCTCGTCTCAATCGAAGAATCGCGCGCCGACGATCTGCTCGCGCGCCTGCGCCGGACATACCCGCGCGCCGCGCGCATCGGTCGCGTCGCCGCGCGCGGCTCTCACGCCATCGTCGTCGAATAGTCATGCACGAACAGCACGACTCTCAAGCTCAACCCGCCCGCGAGCCGCTGGCGGACGCGCCGATTGAGCCGGGCGCGCGCCCGCCCCGCGCCGCGGCGCTCGTCGTGAAGCTGCTCGTCTGCGTCGTCTCGACGCTCACGCTGCTCGGCGGGGCGCGCGCCTTCCAGCAGGCGAAGCCCGCGCCCGCGAAAGACGCGAAGCCGGCGGCGCAGAGTCAGCCAAACACTAACGGCGGTGACCGCGCCGGGCGGCCGACGAGCAACCCGTACACGGGCAGCCTCTCGATCTTCGAAGACCCGAAGCGCGAAGAGAAGTTGCAGATCGACCGCGTGATGGACTTGCTGAAGATCAGGGAAGGCTCGGCGGTAGCGGACATCGGCGCAGGCTCGGGCTGGTTCTCGGTGCGCGCCGCGCGCCGCGTCGGATCGAGCGGCGCGGTCTACGCCGTCGACATCAACCGCGACTACCTGAACTACATCGAGGAGCGCGCGAGGAAGGAAGGCTTGCCGCAGGTGAGAACCATCCTGGGCAGAGAGGACGATCCGCTGCTGCCCGCGCGCAGCACCGACGCCGTGCTGATCCTGAAGACGTACCACGAGATCGCCGAGCCCGTCCGCCTGATGAAGAATTTGCGCGCCGCGCTGCGCGAGGGGGCCACGGTCGGCATCATCGACCGCAACGGGCGCGGCGACGATCACGGCCTCGACCAGTCGGTCGTCGTCAAAGAACTCGAACGCGCGGGCTACCGGCTCGTCGAAAGTTACGACTTCGTCAAGCCCGACGGCATGGACTACTTCCTCGTCTTCGTCGTTAAAAATTAGTTACGGATCACCGTGCGGAGCCCGCCCCTGGGGGCGCGCTGCCGCAACATCGGGTCGCCGGCGGGCGAGAGCACGCCGCGCGCCACGGCGAGGCGCGCGACGAGCCGCGTCTCGGGGCGCTGCAACCGATCCGCCGCCGAGACCGCGCGCTCGAAGTCGGCGCGCGCGAGCGCGCCGAGCGTGTCGCCGCACTGGCGGACGAGCGAAGTCCAGACCCAGCCGCCCTGCGCCTTCAGCTCGTCCTGCTCGAAGGCGTCCTGCCCGAAGCCGTCGACCACTTCGGCCGCCGCCACCATCTCGTTCAACTGGCTGATCGACGCCTCGACGATCTCGAAGGCGCGGTCGGGCGCGACCTGCGCGAAGACTTGCGCCGCCTCCAACTGCGCGGAGAACTGCTGCTGGCTCTTCGCGCGCCCGCCGATCTGATTCCACACCTCTTCGAGCAGACGCGCCGCGCCCTCCTTGTCGCCCTTCGCGGCGACGATGCGCGCGAGCTGCGCGAGCAGTTGCGTCCGCTCCTCGGCGCGCGCGAGCCGCGGGATGATCGAGCGCGCCAGCTCGATGTCGCCCGCGCCCGCCGCGCGCCAGAACATCTGCTGATCGAGGTCGTGCAGGAACTGCGCGCGCTGCTGCGGGTTGTCGAAGCGCTCGCCGGCGATCTGCCGCGCCCGCTCGGTCGCGCCCTCGTTGAAGGCCTTCCACGCCGCCGCCTGGTACAACTGCTGTCGCATCTCCGGCGACGTGGCCTTGGCCGCCGCGTCGAGGATCGCGTCGACCGTCCCCGTCTGCATCAGGCCCTGGTATTCGCGCTGCTGGCGCGCCTGGGCCTCGAACGTGTTGCGCGCCGGCTGCGCCTCGGCCTTGCGCCTGAGCGCCTGCGCCTGGACGGGGTTCAGCCTTTCGATCTCCGGCATGAACTGTTGCAGCGCGCCGACGAGCCGTTGCTCCGCGCCGCGGGCGCGCGCGTCGCTCGACGCCGAGAGCGCGGCGTTGATCATCGAGGTGAGCAGATCGCGCCGGGTCTGATCGTCGAGCAGGGCGGCGCGGCGCGGGTCGGGCGCGCCGCCGCCGCGGGCGGAAATAAACTCGGCGGGGCGCGACACCTGGAGCAGGTAGGAGGCGAGGTTCGTCGCCTCGACGTTCGTCGCGAGGTTGGCCGCGCGGATTTTGCGCACCACGTCCGCGGCCAGCTTCGACGCGGCTTCCGGATCGGCCGCGCGCACGCGCTCCAACACGTTCGCCAACTGCCCGGAGAGCCCGCGCGCGAGAACCTCCTCGGCGATGCGCAGGGCCTGCTTGGGATCGCGCGCGGCGACCTGCTCGGCGAGGCTCGTTTCGAGCATGATCTCCTGATCGGGCTGGTAGTAGCTCTTCTCCGGCGCGCCGGGCGGGACGGGCGGGCGCGTGCCGCGCACGAAGTCGAGCGCGAGTTGGGGATCGCGCTGCGCGATGGTCTGCGCGATCTCGCGGCGCAGGTTCATCGTCTCCTGCACGAGCTGCCCGCGGCGCGGATCGTCCGGCGCGATCGCCGCCGCCGCCGAGGCGACGCTCGTGAGCGCGGCGTTGAAGAGCTCGCGCGCACGCTTCTCGTCGCGCGCCCAGAGCAGGTCGGCCGCCGCGACTTGCAGGCGCACGCGGTTCTCGGCGAGCTTCAGCCCCTGCGCCTCGCCGCCGACATCGTCGAGCAGTTCGAGCGCCTTGCCTTCGAGCGCGGCGCGGCGCGCCTGCTGCTCCGCGTCGGGCTGGTCGTCCGTCGGGGCGGCGGGCGGCGAGACCTGCGCGGCCGCCGCGGCGGGCAGGAGCGCGAGCAGGCAAAAGAAGATGATGGCGGAGTGTTTGAGATTCATATTGAACTCTTGCGGCGCGGGAGATTACGGGCTCGTGCGCGCCCTTAGCCCTACCGGGTTGAACGATCCCCCCCGTCCACGCTTGCGGCGAAGGGGCGGGCGCGGCGGGCGGGTTGTGCGCGCCTCCCTGCGATGCGCGCGAAGGTGTAAAGGATGCGCGCCCCGGCGCGCAGCGTCCCGGCGAGCGTGCCCGACACCTTCGAGTTGCCGCCCGCCCGACGCCTGTGATCGACCGGCACTTCGAGGATGCGCAGCCCCGTGCGCGCCGCCTCCAACTGCATTTCGAGGTTCCAGCCGTAGGTCTCCTCGCGCAGCGCGAGCCGCCGGAGCGCGTCGCGCCGGACGGCGCGGAACGGGCACATGTCCGTGTAGCGCACGCCGTAGCGGGCGCGCGCGAGCCAGCCCGCGAGCCGCCCCGCGAGGAGCTGCTGGAAGTTCATACTCCCCTCCTCGCGCGCGCCCCGCGTGCGCGACCCCGTGACGAAGTCGTGCGTGCCCGCGACGATTGGGGCGACCAGGCGACTCAACAGCTCCGGGCAATCGCTCCCGTCGCCGTCGAGGAAGACGACGATCTCGCAGTCCGCGGAGACGGCCTGCGCGCCCGCGCGGCACGCGCGGCCGTAACCGCGACGCGGCTCCCGGACGACGCGCGCGCCCGCCCCGCGCGCCGCGCGCGCCGTGCGATCCCGGCTCCCGTTATCGACGACGATCACCTCGTCGGCGATCTCGCGCGGGACGGCGCGCACCACGCCGCCGATGGCCTCCTCCTCGTCGAGCGCGGGGATGACGACCGAGACTCTCGCCTTCGCGCTCACGCCCGCGCCCCCTCGCCGCGCGCGCCGCCCTCGACCCGGTGCACGACGCCCTTGGCGCGCAGACGTTCTTCGACCGCCGCGAAGTAGTCTCGCACGTCGCCCTGCTCGCGCACCCAGGCGACGTAGCGCGCGACGCCTTCGGCGAGCGCGACGCGCGGCTCGTACCGGGCGGCGCGCGCGAGCGTCGTGTCCGAGACGAGGTGGCGCATCTCGCCGGGGCGGAACTCGCCGCGCGCGACGGGCCGGATGTTAACGCCGAGCGCGTCGGCGACGATCTCCGCGACAGACATAATAGTCGTCGCCTCGCCGCTCCCGACGTTGACCGCGAGGCCGTCGAGCCGGTCGGTCGTCGCGGCGAGCAGGTTCGCGCGCGCGACATCTTCGACGAACGCGAAGTCGCGCGTCTGCGCGCCGTCTTCGTAGACGACAGGCGGCCGGTTGTTCAGCAGGCGCGTGCAGAAGATCGCGATGACGCCGGTGTAGGGGTTGAAGAGCGACTGGCGCGGGCCGTAAGTGCAGGAGTAGCGCAGCGCGACCGCCGGCGTTCCGGTCTGCCTCCCCCACGCGAGCACGAGCCTTTCCTGATCGACCTTCGTGATCGCGTACACGGTCTCGCCGCCGACGGGCGCGCGCTCGGGCGTCGGGACGGAGGCGGTCGGGCGCGCGCACGCCGGGCAGCGGACGCTGAAATCGCCGCGCCGCAACTGTTCGACCGGCCGCACCGCGGGGAAGACCGTGCCGTGCTCCGCGCACAGCCCCGCGCCCTCGCTGTAGACGGCTTGCGAGGAGGCGACGACGAATTTTTTCACCGGCAGGGCCTCGTCGCGTATGACTTCGAGCATCTGCGCCGTCGCGAGGCTGTTGACGTGGACGTACTTCGCGATCTCCGGCATGTAGCCGCCGTACGCCGCCTGGTGGAAGACGACATCGACGCCGTCCAACGCCGCGCGCACGCACGCGCGGTCACGCACGTCGCCCTCGACGAACTCCGCGCGCCCGTCGATCCACGGCGGCCTCCCCCGGCGGTGCGTGTTCGGCTCAAGGTTGTCGAGCACGCGCACAGACCAGCCCTCGCGGACGAGCAAGTCCGCGACGTGCGAGCCGATGAGCCCCACGCCGCCCGTGACGAGCGCGCGCCTGCCGACGTTTGATCTATTAAACAAGACGGTTGCCCCTCGTTCGATTAATCGACGAAACTTCCCGCCGGCCGCTCTGATTTTACCGCGCCCCCTCTCGCGCGGAGTAAGAGCCGCGCGGCGACGCAGAGGGCCGCGAACGGCAGGTAGATGATCGAGTTGAGAGCGAACATTCTCTCGGGCTGATCCCCGAGCCACGTCAAATAGAGCACGAAGCTCGCCGCCGTGAGGTACAGCACGGGCGCGACGAGCGCGGTCGGCGCGAGGCTCAGCAGCGGCACGAGCCAGACGAAGTACCAGGAGTAGTGCGGCGAGAGCAGCGCGGTGAACGCGGTCGCGAGCACGAGAGCGCGCGTCACGAAACTTTGATCGGGGCCTTCGCGCTTCGGCAGCGTCCACGCGGCGAGCGCGGCGAGCGCGGCCAGGGCGAAGATTAAGAACACGTGGGCCGGTATCTCCTGCCCCGTCAACTTGCGCGCGAGCGCGAGAACGTAGAAGCGCGCGCCGCTGCTCAGCCCCTCCTCCGCGGCGTAGCCGGGCAGGTACCCGACGACGCGGCGCAAGCCGACCGAAGAGTACGGCAGGTATCCGGCGACGAATGTGACGGCGAAGACGGCGGGCGTCTTCCAGCCCCGGCGGTAGAGCGCGGGCGCGAGCACGGCGGGGAACAGTTTCGTGAGCGCGGCGCAGGCGAGCAGGAAGACAGCGCGCGCGTCGCGCCCGCGGCGTCGCGCGCGCAGGGCGAGGCAGACGAAACAGATCATGACGGCGTCGAGGTGGCCGCCGCCCGCGATCTCCCAGACGAGCAGCGGGTGCCAGGCGGCGAGCAGGATGCGCTGACGCGGCAGATCGTACGACGCGAGCAGCCGCGCGACCGCCCACAGCGCGACCGCCTCGAACGAGACCATGACGGCCTTCATCCACACGACCGACTCGCTGACGCGCGTCGCGGCGAGGAAGATCATCTGCGCGAGCGGCGGGTAGATGGTCGGCGCGAAGTCGCGCCGGTTGACGTGTTCGTATACGGCAGCGTCTCGCAGGTGTTTCAGCGCGTCGTCGGACGGGACGTAGCGGTAAGGGTTTATCCCGGCGGCCGCGACGCGACCGTCCCAGACGTAGCGGTAGATGTCGTCGGAGAGGCGCGGCGGCTCGAACAGGATGGCGAGGCGGAAGAGCGCGGCGAAGGCGACGACGACGGGGAAGGTCGCGCGCGACGCGCTCGCGCGCCACGCGACGAACGCGGCGAACGAATGGAGGGCACACTGGAGGAGCGCGAGTTTGACGAACGTGCTGATCGTCGCCGTCGTCGCCGTGAACGGTCGCGCGACGAAGAAGAGAGAGAGCAGCGCGCAGCCCGCGGCGGCGAGCGCGAGATCGTGGGGCGCAAATGCCGCGCGCTGGCGGCCCGCAGACGCTGCGGGGCTCACGCGGGTTCACCCGCCGTGCGCGCGCGGTCGCCCGGCGACGACGCCGCGCGCCAGATGCGCGCGCGACCTTCGCGCGCGACGAGGCGGGCGAGGAAGTCGCGCGTGTGCGGCGCGTCGTAGGCGCGGAAGTTTGCGGCGTGGTCGCCGCGTGGAGTTGCGGCGGGCGGCGGCGCGGTCGTCTCGCGTGGCTCGCCGAGCAGTTCTTCGCAGAGGCGCGCGAGCGTCCCCGCGTCGTCCACGTCGTACCAGGCCGGGAGCAGCGCGACCGGGAGACAACACTCTACGGCGCGCGCGACGGTCTGCGCGGCGACGCGCCCGGTGCTCCAGTCGATCTCTTGAAAGAGTCGGGGGCGGGCCGCCTTGATGCCGATGAGATAGTAGCCGCCGTCGTCCGCCGCGCCGAGGACGACGCGCTCGCCCACCCTCTTCAACTCCTCGGCGGCGGCGACGAGCGCGCGCGTGGGGAGCGTCGGGCTGTCGGAGTCGATGAGGCAAACGGACGAGAAGCCGAAGGCGAAGAGGTCTCGCGCGGCGTTCCAGAGTCTTTCGCCAAAATTCTCGCCCCGCTGCGCGAGGAGCGCGAAGCCTTCGGGGAGCAGACCGTCGAAGGAATCTTCAGCGCCGACGGGCGTGTAGACGGCGACGCCCTGCGCCGCCCCGCCGAGCGCGGCGCAGGCGTCCGCGACACTCGCCGCGGTGTCGCGCAGGAAGCAGGCGCTCAAGGCGGCGGCTTCCTCGCGCGTGAGCGGCGGCGCGAGGCGCGTCTTCGACTCACCGGCGCGCGGCGCTTTCGTCAACACCGCCAGGGCGCAGCGCCCGCCCGCGCGCGCGCGCGGGAAAGAGGGATCGAGCCGGGTGTAGGCTGTGCGGGGCATCGGGTCGCGCAGAGTTTAGCCGATCGCGCGGGCGTTCGTGAATCGAGTTTTGCGAGGCGAAAGTTTTAGGCGAGCGCGAGGGCCGGGCGGGCTCGCGCGTTGTGCCGTGCGGCGCACGCGGTTACAATGGCGGCAATTCCCCATTCGAGTTTCGCAAAAGTTTTTCGTACAGTCTCTCAAAACTCTCGGAGGTCTTCAGCCATGAAGTCGTCTTCTCGCCGCCGCCTCGTTTCGTTGGCCGCCGCGCTCGTCGTGCTCTCAATCGTGGTCTTCTCCTCGTGCTCGCGCGCCCCGCAGTCGGGCAGTAACTCCGGCGTGGGCGGCGGCGCGGGCACAGCCGCCGAGGCGCAGAGCTTCATGGCCGACGCGGAGAAGCGGCTCTTCGAGCTGAACCTGAAGGCGAGCCGCGCCTCCTGGGTGCAGAGCAACTTCATCACGGACGACACGGAGGCGCTCGCGGCCGACGCCAACAAGGATTTGATCGCCGCGACGACCGAACTCGCCGAGGGCGCGCGCCGCTTCGACGGCTTGCAGATGCCCGCAGACCTCGCGCGCAAGTTCAAGCTCCTCAAGCTCTCGCTCACGCTGCCCGCGCCGAAAGACGCGGCGGAGCGCGACGAGCTGACGAAGAAGGCGGCCTTCCTCGAAGGCGCTTACGGCAAGGGCAAGTGGTGCGACGACAAGAACGACCCGAAGACCTGCAAGACGCTCGCGGAGGCGGAGCCCATTCTCGCGACGAGCCGCGACCCCGAAGAGTTGAAGAAGGTCTGGCTCGGCTGGCACTCCGTCTCGCCGGACTACAAGGACGAGTACGTGCGCTACGTCGAACTCGCCAACAAGGGCGCGAAGGAGATGGGCTTCAAGGACGTGGGCGCGATGTGGCGCTCGAACTACGACATGAGCCCAGAGGAGTTCTCCGCCGAGACGGAGCGGCTGTGGCAGCAGGTCAAGCCGCTCTACGACTCGCTCTACGTCTACACGCGCACGAAGCTCAACGAGAAATACGGCGACGCGGTCGCGCCCAAGGACGGGCCGATCCCGGCGCACCTGCTGGGCAACATGTGGAGTCAGACCTGGGGCAACGTCTACCCGCTGCTCGCGCCGCCGAGCGGCGATCCGGGCTACGATCTCACCTCGATCCTCAGGCAGCGCAACACCGACGCGAAGGGGCTGGTCAAATACGGCGAGAACTTCTTCGTCTCGCTCGGCTTCGATCAGTTGCCGCAGACCTTCTGGGAGCGTTCGCTCTTCCTCAAGCCGCAGGATCGCGACGTGGTCTGCCACGCCTCGGCGTGGGACGTTGACTACCAACGGGACGTGCGCCTGAAGATGTGCATCCAGATCAACGACGAGGACTTCTCCACCGTCCACCACGAGCTGGGCCACAACTACTACCAGATGGCTTACGCGCCGCAGCCGCCGCTCTTCCAGGACAGCGCCAACGATGGCTTTCACGAAGCCATCGGCGACACCATCGCGCTCTCCGTCACGCCCGAATACTTCAAGCAGATCGGCTTGATCGACCGCGTGCCGGACGCCAACTCCGACATCCCGCTGCTGCTGCACAAGGCGCTCGACAAGGTGGCGTTTCTGCCGTTCGGCTACCTCGTCGATCAGTGGCGCTGGAAGGTCTTCTCCGGCGAGGTCACGCCCGCCAACTACAACCAGGCCTGGTGGGACCTGCGCCTGAAGTACCAGGGCATCGCGCCGCCCGCGCCGCGCACGGAGAACGATTTCGACGCGGGCGCGAAGTACCACGTCGCGGCGAACGTGCCTTACGCGCGCTACTTCCTCGCGGCCATCCTCCAGTTCCAGTTCCACCGCGCGATGTGCAAGCAGGCGGGCTACACGGGGCCGTTGCACCGCTGCTCGGTCTACAACAACAAGGACGTGGGCGCGCGCCTCAAGCAGATGCTCGCGCTGGGCAAGAGCCGCCCGTGGCCCGAGGCGCTGAAGGCCCTGACCGGCGAGGACAAGATGGACGCGACCGCCATCATCGACTACTTCGCCCCGCTCAAGACCTGGCTCGACCAGCAGAACGCCGGGCGCACGCGCGAGGGCGGCGCCGCGGCGAGCGCGCCGAACGCGAGCGCGTCGAACGCCAACACGTCGAACGCGAATGCGGCGAGGTAAACCGCGCACGTTGCGCTTCCGCCTCAACGTCAGTCTGTGCTCCGTAGGAGCATGATGTTTATAGAGCCGGATAGCTTTCAAGGATAGAGCCCCGTCAGGGGCGACATATTTGAATTATGTCGCCCCTGACGGGGCTCTGGAAAATGTCGATGCCGGTGGCTATAAACATCCCGCCCCTACGGGACTCCTCGAATGACCCTTGAGATTTGAAGCCCCGCGACCGTGACACGCCTTCCGAACTCTCGCCCGCCGTCCTCCATCAATTTTGCGCCGTCCCGTTTTTTTATCCGAACCTTTCCCGCCCCTACCATCTCTTTAACAACGGAGGGCTAAGGATGACGGACGCCGCCCAGGAGACGCGCACGGTGTTGCTGGCTCAGTCCGGCGACCGCGCCGCGCTCGAAGAGCTGTTCGCCGCCGTCGAGTCGCCGCTCGGCGACTACATCCTGAGCCTCACGGGGCGGCGGGAGCTGGCCGAAGACATCCTGCAAGAGGTCTTCATCCTCATCTACCGCAAGCTCTACTGGCTGCGCGAGCCCGCGCTCTTCCGCCCGTGGGCGTACCGCATCGCGAGCCGGGAGGTGGTGCGCCAACTCAAGCGCGAGCGCGCCTGGCGCGACCGGCTCGACTCGGACGCCGCGCTCGACGCGCTGCCCGCGGCGCAAGGCGAGGCGGAGTTCCGCCCCGAGTGGCGGGAGCGTCTGCCGGAACTCCTGACGCGCGTCTCGCCCGCGAGCCGGATGGTCGTCGTGCTCCACTACCTGCACGAGATGCCGCTCGCCGAGGTGGCGGAAGTGTTGGGGCTGCCGCTGGGCACGACGAAGTCGCGCCTCGCTTACGGGCTCGCGGCGCTCCGGAGAGAGATTCTGAAACCCGCCGTCTAGCCGAAACGCCGGCGGCGCGAGGAGGGGGAGTGATGACGGAAGACGGGGAGAAAGACGTAGACGGTCAGAGGAGTTTGAGGAAGGCGATCATCATCTTCGCCATCGTCGAGGCCCTCGTCATGGCGGCGGTCGCCGTGTACAGCGCGTTCCGACGCTGAGGGCGGAAGCCGATAAGGCTCTCGTCACGTGAGAATCATCCGAGACGGACGTAAGGAGTGAAAGATCATGACCACGCAGAACAACATCGCGGGCGCGCGACGCGGCGCGCTCGATCAGATCGACCGCGCCGAGCGGGGCTTCAAGCTGACCTTCGTACTGGCGGCGGTCGTCGAGGCGTTCTTCCTGGGCGGCTTCCTGCTGCTGGCGGACTTCTCGAACCGCCTCCACCTGCTGCTGCTCGTCGCCTCCGTGGCGACCTACACCATCGTCATCCTCGGCCTCATCGCCCTCGGCACGCACGTCACGCGCTGCACGCTGCGCGTGCTAAAAGCCGTCGGCGCGCGAGACTAAGGGGCAGTCTCGCGCGCCGTTTGACAGCCGCTAAGCCGTGCGGTAACGTAACTTTACTGTCGCAACAGCAGGCGTCATGTCCCGTTCGTCTAGGGGCCTAGGACACCGCCCTTTCACGGCGGCGACACGGGTTCGAATCCCGTACGGGACGCCACAAGTTTTCGACGAGAACAGCCGCCCCCGAACGGGGGCGGCTGTTCTCGCCCGCGGGCGAGCCCCGGCCAAGAAGCCTACTCCCTCGCGACCAGGCCCTTCTTCATGTTGCGCTGCCACGCCTCGAAGTTGCGCACGCGGCGCTTCGCCTGCTTGCGCGTCAGGTTCATCTTCTCGGCGACGTAGTTGATGCGGTCGGTGCGATCCTTCTTCTTGTCGAACCTGTCGCCCGGCGCGCGCACGTAGTGCTCGTAGGCGATCTTCCACTCCTCTTTGACTTCGGGCGTCGCCTGTATTCCCCTCAATTCCGGCATCCTGTCAGTTCCCCCAAACGTTCAAATCTCAATCCATGACCGTGAGGACGGGAGGCCGTGAGGGAGTCCTCTTGCGCCGAGCGAGCCCGCCGGCGACGCGAGCCGCGCCCCTTCGGCCGGGCGCGGCTTCCGGCCGTCGCGCGCGTCGGGCGCGGGTTCGGCGCGTCAGTACTTCGGCGTCACGCCGAGGTTGTAGAAGATGAACGAGTAGATGTCGGCCGTCTGCTCGAGCGCCTTCGTCGTGCTGCTCGCGCCGTGGCCGGACTTCGTGTCGATGCGTATGAGCACGGGGTTGTCGCCCGCCTGCGCGCGCTGTAGGGCCGCCGCGTACTTGAAGGAGTGCGCGGGCACGACGCGGTCGTCGTGATCGGCGGTGGTGATCAGGGTCGCAGGGTATTTCACGCCCTCGCGGATGTTGTGGACGGGCGAGTAGGCGCGCAGCGCCTTGAACTCCGCCTCGTTCTCCGGCGAGCCGTAGTCGGCGACCCAGAAGACCCCGGCGGTGAACCTGTTGAAGCGCAGCATGTCCATCACGCCCGCCTGCTGGATGACGACCTTGAACAAGTCGGGCCTCTGATTCGCCACCGCGCCGACGAGCAGGCCGCCGTTCGAGACGCCGTGGATGGCGAGCTTGTCGGGCGAGGTGTACTTGTTGGCGACGAGGTACTCGGCGGCGGCGATGAAGTCGTCGAACACGTTCTGCTTCTTCAGCTTCGTGCCCGCCTCGTGCCACTTCTCGCCGTACTCGCCCCCGCCCCTCATGTTCGCCGAGACGTAGACGACGCCCTGCTCCAGGAGCGCGAGCCTGAGCGCGCTGAACGAAGGTGACGTGGTGCTGTTGAAGCCGCCGTAGCCGTAGAGCAGCGTCGGGTTGTTGCCGTCGAGCTTGATGCCCTTCTTGTGCGTGATGAACATCGGCACGCGCGTGCCGTCCTTCGACGTGAAGAAGACCTGCTTGGTCTCGTAGTCGGCGGCCGAGAAGCCGGGGATTTCGGGCGCGCGGAAGAGCGCGGACTTCCGCGTCGCGATGTCGTAGCGGTAGACCGACGGCGGGTAGGTGAACGAGGTGAAGGTGTAGAAGATGGACTTGTCGTCGTGGTTGCCGCCGAAGCCGCCCGCCGCGCCGAGGCCCGGGAGCACGATCTCGTTCTCCAGCTTGCCGCTCATGTCGTAGACGTAGGCGTGCGTCGACACGTCCTTGAGGTAGGTGGCGAAGAGCTTGCCGCCCGCCGTGCCCGCGCCCTGGATGGGCTCCGGCTTTTCCGGGATCACCACCTTCCAGCTCTTCTCGCCCGCGTCCTTCGGATCGATGAGCACCACCTTGCCGTTCGGCGCGTTGCGGTTCGTCTGGACGAGGAACTTGTCGCCGACGTTATCGACGACGCCGTAGTCGTCGTCGCCGACCTCGGCGATGAGCGGCTTCCAGGTCTTGTCGCCCTTCGCGTCGCGGAAGAAGAGGGCGTTGCCCTTCTTGCCGCTGCTCTGATCGGAGACGTTGAGGATGGCGAAGCGCTCGTCCTCGGTCGTCGAGACGGTGTGGAAGCGGCGCGGGCTGGCCTTGTCCTCGTAGACCAGCTCGTCCTGCTCCTGCGGGGTGCCGACCTTGTGGTAGTAGACCCGGTGGAAGTCGTTCGCCGAGGTCATCTCCTTGCCCGGCGCGGGCGCGTCGTAGCGGCTGTAGTAGAAGCCGCCGCCCTGCCACGCGATGCCGGAGAACTTCACCCACTTCAGCGTGTCGGCGAGCGGCTTGCGCGTCGCCACCTCCATCACGTGAAACTCGTTCCAGTCCGACCCGCCCTGCGAGATGCCGTAGGCGAGGTACTTGTTGTCCTTCGAGAGCGAGAACCCGGCGAGCCGCGAGGTGCCGTCCGCCGAAAACTTGTTCGGGTCGAGCAGGAGCTCCGGCGTCCCGTCCAGGCCCTTCTGCATGTAGAAGACGTTCTGGTTCTGGAGCCCGTCGTTCTTCGAGTAGTAGTAATAGTCGCCGTTGCGGAAGGGCGCGCTGTACCTCGCGTAGTTGAAGAGCTTTTCGAGCCGCGACTTGACGCTCGCGCGGTAGGGGATCTGTTCGAGGTAGCCGAACGTGACCTTGTTCTCCGCCGCGACCCACTGCGCCGTCTCCGGCGCCTTATCGTCTTCGAGCCAGCGGTAAGGGTCTTCGACCTTCGTGCCGAAGTAGGTGTCTATCTGATCGACGCGTTTCGTTTCGGGGTACTGGAGCTTCTGCGCTCGCGCGGGCGCGGCGAGCGCCGCGAAGGCGACCGCCAGCGCGGCGAGGCTCGCCAAAGGCGCGGACATCTTTCTCATCAAAATCAACCTCCGGAGCTGGTGCGTTTGTGATACGTGAAAAAGCGTAAGCGGGTTGCTGCCTGAACCTGGGTCTAAGCGGGCGGGCTCTACTTACACTGACGACCGATGCCTGATCGGAACGGGCTCAAATTTAGACGCCGCGACTGCGCTTGTCAACTCAACGCCGGCGGCGGCGCAATCGCGCCGCTCGCGGGGCGGGAGCACTCGCCCCGCGCCCTTCTGCGAGCAACGACGGCCACACCAGCTTCATCTACTAAAAGGGCTTTTGCCCCGAAAATCGCGTCTTCGCGGCGCGCCCGCCCGGTGCGGACGCTGGGGCTTTCGACGCGCATTGCGCACGCTCCGCCGCCTGTGTCAGACTTGCGCGTTTAGGGCGGCGGCGCGTGCCCGATCTGGCACGACTCCGGGCGCGGGGACGCGGCGGGAATGTCCGACGCGGCGCAAGCGTCGGCTACAAATTCTCCGCCCGACCGTTATGAACATGTCTAAGAAATTATTCCTCCCGCTCGCCCTCGCCTTCGCGGCGACGCTGCTCGCCGCGCCCGCCCGCGTCGCGGCGCAGGCGCAGGCGGGGCGCGACACCGTCATCATCCTCCCGTTCGAGAACACGACCAACCAGCGCGAGTACAACTGGATCGGCGCGAGCTTCGCCGACTCGCTCGCGGAGCTCTTCGCGCGCGCGCCGGGTCTCGGCGTCGTCTCGACCGACGAGCGCGAGCTGCTCTACCAGCGACTGCGACTGCCGCTCACCTCCTCGCCCTCGCGCGCCACGGCCATCAAGATCGCGCGCGAGGCGAAGGCGACTCTCGTCGTCATCGGGACCTACAACGTCAAGTCGCCGGAGGCGAAGGAGGGCGACGACAAGGAGGACAAGGTCGCGCCGCTCGAAGTCAGCGGCACGGCGCGCGTCGTGCGCGTCAACGAGGGCAAGCTCTGGCGCTCGTTCGACTTCGGCGGCGCGGTGACGAACCTCCAGCGCACGCAGGGGACGCTCGCCTACCAGATCCTCTACCTGCGCGACGACGCGCTCACCATCTCGCTCAACGACATCCTCAACCTCGCGACGAAAGTCCCGCCGCGCGCCTTCGAGAGTCTGGTCAAGGGCATCATGACCGAAGACCCGGAGAAGCGCTCCGCCTACCTGCAGAACGCCGGGCGCGAGTTCACGAAAGTCCACCCCGGCGAAATCTACCCGGCGGCGGAGTTCGAGCTGGGCAACCTCTACTACCGGCAGGAGAAGTGGAAGGAGGCCGCCGAGCACTACGCCAAGCTCAAGAAGGGCGACTCTCACTACGCCGAGGCGGCTTTCTACGGCGCGCTCACGCAGTGGCGTCTGAACGACCTCAAGGGCGCGCTCGCGATGCTCGTCCCGCTCACCACGGACATGCCGCTCACGGGCGTCTTCAACAACGCGGGCGCGATCTCTTTGCAAGCCGCGCGCGGCGAGAAGCCGGGCGAGGAGCGCGAACGCCTGCTCAAACAGGCGACCGACTTCCTCGCGCGCGCCCGCGAGACCGAGCCGCAAGACGCGACCGTGCTCTACAACTACTCTTACGCGCTCTTCCTCTCGGGCAAGTTCGCGGAAGCCGCCGATCAGCTCCGCAACGTGCTGACCCTGAAGCCGCGCGACGGCGAAGTCCTCTTCCTTTACGCGAAGGCGCTGGAGCGCGCGGGCCAGACCGAGGCGGCCACCGCCGCCGACAACGAGGCGCGGCGATACCTGAAGCCCTACGCGCAGTACCAGACCGAGTGGCAGAAGTCGCAGTCGGTTAATTCCGTCCCGCCGCGGCTCGCTTCGCAGTTCGACGTGGCGCACGCCATCGAGATCGAGACGAAGCCCGCGCAGGTTTCGACGGCGGCCGCGCCGGATCTGCTGGAGCGGGTGCGCAAGCTCTACACCACCGGGCAGGACGACGAGCTGCTGCCGGAGCTGAACCGCGTCCTGATGACCGATCCGTCGAACGCCGAGGCGCACCTCTACGTCGGCCGCCTCTACCAGCGCCGCGGCGATCTCTCCCGCGCCGTCGCCTCGCTCAAGGCGGCGCTCTTCTGGAACGCCAAGCTGATCGACGCGCACATCCTCCTGGGGCGCATCTTCCTCGAACAGGGCGACCGCGCGCAGGCGATGGTGCACGCGCGCACGGCGATCCAGCTCGACCCCAACAACCAGGAGGCGGTCGCCCTCGTCCGCCAGGTCGAGACCGGCTCGAAGTGAGCGCGAACCATAGCCGCTTGCGAATGAACACGACCGGGGAATCATTGTAGGGGCAGGGCTCGTCCCTGCCCGCCGGGCGTCCGCGAGGTCGCTCACCAACTCAGCTAACAATGAGCCGCGGATGGGCGCGGATGTACGCGGATTAAAATCTTTCCCATCCGCGGATGTCTGCGCCCATCCGCGGCCGAATCAATTCGACCTCCGTCCGCGCTGGCGCGCGGCGGGCAGGGGCGAGCCCTGCCCCTACGATCATCGCGCAGCAGTCGCACTCAACTGCAAAACGCTAGCGCCTGAAAGATGATTCCGCTGCTCGTCTTCATCGCCGCGCTCTCGCTCGCCGTCGTCGCGGCCCTCGCCGCCGCGTCGCGCCACAAAAAGTCGACGGGCGCGCCGCTCTCGCTCGTCGGTCGCGTGGGTACAATCGAGAAAGACCTCGCGCCGGAGGGCGCGGTGCTCGTCGCGGGCGAGCTGATGGCGGCGCGCTCTCGCACGGGCGAACAGATTCGGCGCGAGATTTGCGCGCGCGTGCGCGTCGTCGGCGCGCGCGGGCACTGCCTCCTGGTCGAGCCTGAATCCTGATCCACCACTCGCCTCACCCGCGTCATACGCGGTCAACTCCCTCACGCTTCCTCAACGTCTCGCCGTCTCCGATTGGATTCATCCGCCCCTCATTCCTGGAAACGCCTCCGCCGTGGCACGCGAACTGCTTTAGATAAAACCGGCAAGCATGGAAGAAGTTAAACCATGACCCCGCCGCCATCCCCCCTCTGGAAGTAGCCTGCCGCTGCTCCAGCCGCCCGCCGAGCATCCCTATCTGATATCCAATCTTTCAGGAACCCGGTTCAGAACCGGGTTCTCCCGCTTTTGGGGTTTCTCTTTTTTCGCGGCTCTCTTCAAACACTAATCACTGCCCCGTCAATTCGCCCCTGCGCGCCCTCACGCGTCAACCCGCGTTGACAGAGGGTCGCCGCGCGTTGACACTCCGACAATTTTTGTCAGTCGCGCGGTGAC
This sequence comes from Pyrinomonadaceae bacterium, assembly GCA_035537435.1. GTDB lineage: Bacteria > Acidobacteriota > Blastocatellia > Pyrinomonadales > Pyrinomonadaceae > JAIVGV01. The sequence goes on from DATLMC010000093.1 coordinate 26,221, forward strand.
AAAAACCGTCTTTTTACGTCAAACGGGTAGACGATTTGACGCAAACGTCGAGACGTTTCCGCGCGCCGAAAATTTTTTTTGACCCGGCGGCTGTGACGCCGCCGCGCGCCGTCTGTTAAACTCGCGCGCGTGCGGGACGCAATCGCCCTCGACGCGCGCCAGATCGGTCGCGGCCGGACGGAGAAGTTGCGCGGGATGGCGCGAGCCTTCGCGCCGACTCGCGCCCGGTGCGCGCTCGCCGCGCTCTCGTCGCTGCTCCTCGTCCTCTCCTTCCCCGACTTCAACCTGTGGTGGCTCGCCTGGGTCGGACTCGTGCCGCTCGCCGTCGCCGTCTGCGCGCCGCCGCAGCCTCGCGGCGGCGCAGCCTTCGTCCTGGGCTGGCTCGCGGGCGCGCTCTACTTCTACGGCTCCTGCTGGTGGCTCACCCATTCGATGATCCACTACGGCGGCATCCCCGCGTTCGTCGCCTTCCCCCTGCTCATCCCCGGCGCGCTCATCGTCGGGCTCTTCCCCGCCCTGTGGGCTCTCACGCTCGTGCGTGTCTGCGCGCGCCGGGGCGCGTCGCGAGCCCTGCTCGTCTCGCCCTTCGCGTGGGTCGCCTTCGAGTGGGCGCGCCTCTACGCTACGGGTCAGCTCTGGAACGCCGTCGGCTACACGCAGGCTTATCAGCCGACGCTCATCCAGTCTGCGTCCTGGGGCGGGGTCTACGCGGTCGGCTTCCTGATCCTCACGATCAACTCCGCGATCTCCTTCGCGCTGCTCCGCCGCGACCTGCGCGCCGGGGTCACGGCCGCGGCCGCCGCGCTCGCCGTCTCAATCGTCGTCGCGTCGAGCGCCCGCGTCACCACCTGGCACGGCGAGGGCGCGCCGAGCGCGGTCGTCCTCGCCGTCCAGCCGAACGTCACGCCGAACTTCGAGCGCACGCAAGACGAGACTGACGCGCTCGTCGCGCGCCACCTCTCGATGGGGGCGGGCGCGCTCGGCGAGTGGGACGCGCAGGCGGGCGTTCGCGCCGCGTCGGCGAACCGGCTCGAAAGCCCGAACGCCTCTGAGGAGAACCCGGCCTCGAATCGCGCGACGCTGCCGCGCGTCGTCGTCTTCCCCGAGTCGCCGATGAACTTCTCTTTCGGACGCGACGCGGGGTTCCGCGAACTCGTCTCGCGCTACGCGCGCGAGGAGCGCGCCTCCGTCCTCTTCAACTCGCTGGAGGGCGCGCCCGCGGGCGGGGCCTACAATTCCGCGGTGCTCGTTAACGAAGAGGGTCGGCTCGTCGCGCAGTATGATAAGATTCGCCTGCTGCCGTTCGGTGAGTACGTGCCGCTGCCGCGCTGGTTGGGCGGCGGGATGGTGAGGGCCATTGTCGGCGAGTTCACGCCCGGCGCGCGCTACACGCTGCTCCCCGTCGGCGACGCGCGCGCGGGAGTCTTCATCTGCTTCGAGTCTGCGTTCCCCGCGATCTCGCGTGAGTTCACGCGCGCCGGCGCGGACGTGCTCATTAACATCTCGAACGACGGCTACCTCGGCAGGACGCCCGTGCTCCGGCAGCACCTGGCGAACGCCGTCTTCCGCGCCGTTGAAAACCAGAGACCCGTCCTGCGCGTGACGAACACGGGCATCAGCGCGCGCATCACGCCGCGCGGCGAAGTCACGGACGCGACCGCGAGCTTCGAGCCCGCGACGCGCGCCTGGACGATCTCGCGCGCGGCCGGGGGGCAGACCTTCTACACGCGCCACGGCGATCTCTTCGTCGCCCTCTGCGCCGTCGTTACTTTTCTGTCCGTTGTCAGTAGTCAGTTGTCCGTCGCAGGTCGGCCGCACGCGACTACTGACGAACAAGCTGCGAGTTGAAATCAACGGACTACTGACGACGGACTACTGACTACTGCCGGCTTTTGGAGGTTCGATGATCGAAACACTGACGCTCCACGAACTACGCACGACCTACGAAGACCTGCGCACGCGAGTCGAACAGCTCGGGAGGTTTCTTTGATGTCGCGTCCAAGCGCGAAGAGTTGAACCGCATCGAGGGGCAGGCTTCGGCGTCAGACTTCTGGGACGATCAGGAAGCGGCGCAGAAGCTGTTGCAGCGGCGCAGCCGCCTGGAGCGCGTCATCAGCCGGCAGCAGTCGTTCGAGTCGTCGGTCGAGGACGCGGGCGTGCTCTTCGAGTTCGCGGAGGAGGACGAGTCGAACCTCGCGGAGCTGCGCACGCTGCTCGCGCGGCTGGAGCCGGAGATCGCCGCCGCCGAGACGGAGATGCTGCTGGGCGGCGAGAACGACGCGCTGAACGCCATCTGCACCGTCCACCCCGGCGCGGGCGGCACCGAGTCGCAGGACTGGGCGGAGATGCTCCTGCGGATGTATTTGAAGTGGGCGGAGAGGCGCGGCTTCAAGACCGAGGTGCTCGACTACCAGCCGGGCGAGGAGGCGGGCATCAAGAACGCGACCTTCCGCGTCGAGGGCGAATACGCCTACGGGCTGCTCGCCGCGGAGGCGGGGGTGCATCGCCTGGTTCGCATCTCGCCCTTCGATCAGGCGGCGCGCCGACACACCTCTTTCGCGTCGCTCTTCGTCTCGCCGGAGATCGACGAGAACATCGAGGTGGAGATCAACGACAAGGACTTGAGGGTCGACACCTTCCGCGCGACCGGCGCGGGCGGCCAGCACATCAACACGACCGACTCGGCGGTGCGCATCACGCACCTGCCCACGGGGATCGTCGTCGGCTGCCAGAACCAGCGCTCGCAGCACCAGAACCGCGCCGTCGCGATGCAGGTCTTGCGCTCGCGCCTCTACGAGCTAGAACTCGAAAAACGGAAGGCCGAGACCGCCGTGCTCGAAGCCAACAAGTCGGACATCTCCTTCGGCTCGCAGATCAGGAACTACGTGCTCGCGCCGTACCGCCTGGTGAAGGACGCGCGCACGAAGCTCGAACGCGGCGACGTCGACTCGGTGCTCGCCGGAGACATCGACGACTTCATCAAGGCTTACCTGCTCGCGCGCCGCGCGGCTTAACAGTCCACGACGAATTAACTATGGCAACCATCCAGACCGAGACGCGGACGAAGGTGCTGCCCGCCAAGCGCGGCTCGCGGCGCAACGAGATGACGGCCATCGCGCTGCTCGCCGTGGGCGCGATGCTCGCGCTCTGCCTCTTCTTCTTCCACCCGAACGATCCGTCGCTGAACGCGAGCGGGCAGGAGCGGACCGACAACTTGATCGGCCCCGTCGGCGCTTACGTCTCCGACCTGCTGCTCCAGACCTTCGGGCTCGCCGCGTACCTTTTGCCGCTGCTGCTCCTGGCCGCCGCCGTGCGCCGCTTCCAGAAGAAGCCGCTGCGCGCGCCCCTGGGCCGCGTCACGGGCCTCGCCCTGCTGCTGCTCTCGACCGCGGGGCTGCTCTCACTGATCATTTCGTCGCTCTTCTTCGACGGCCGGGTGCGCGCGGGCGGCTTCGTCGGCGCGCTGCTCGAATCACAACTGAGGGGGGCGGCGGGGCGCGTCGGCGCGCTCATCCTGCTCACGGCGGCAGCCGCGGTCGCCGTGCTGCTCGCGACCAATTTTTCTTTCGCGCACGCCTACGCCCGCGCCGTCGAAGCTTTCGGCAGCCCGCAGGATTTCGCGAAAGCGCAGGCCGCGCGCTTCCGCGCCTGGGTCGCGGCGCGGCGCGGCGCGGCGGCGCAGCGCGACGCCGAGAGGCAGGCGGAGCGCGCAGCGCGCGAGCTGGCTCGCGAAGAAGAGAAGCGGCTGAAGCACAAGACCGGCGCGGCGCGCGTCGAGGAGTTCATGCGCGAGCCGCTGCCGCTGGAGGCCATCGCCGGCACCGCCATCCAGCGCAACGCCGCGGCGGCCGAAGCGGCGGCGACCTCTCCGCCCCCGACCATCTCGAAAGAGATCGGCGCGGCGACGACGTTCGACGACGCACCGACGGGCGCGGCGACAACTTCGCCCCCGCGCGCCGAGGGCCTGCTTGACGACGCGCCGGCTTCTCCTTCGTCGAAGCGCGTCGCGCAGCCGGCGTCGCGCGGCGAGGGCGAGCCGGACGCGGCGGGGATCGAGGAGATGGTGCGCGACGTGTCGGTGGTGCGCACCGAGCCGTCCGAGGGCGAGGAGTTGCCCCGGCCGCGGGCGGCGGACAAGGCGGCGCGCGAGGCGAAGAAGCTGGAGCGGGTCGCCGCGGCGATGAGCGACTACAAGGTGCCGCCGGTCGACTTCCTCAACGCCGCGCCGCCGCGCCACGAGCAGGCCGACGAGGAGTTGCGCAGCTTAGCCACGCGCGTCGCGGAGAAGTGCAAGGAGTTCAACGTCACCGGCAAGATCGAGTACATCTGCCCCGGACCCGTAGTCACCACCTACGAGTTCAAGCCCGACCCCGGCGTCAAGTACTCGCGCGTCACGGGTCTCGTGGACGATCTCTGCCTGGCGCTCAGGGCCGAGTCGATCCGCATCGACCGCGTCCCCGGCAAGGCGCACGTCGGCATCGAGGTGCCGAACGCGCGCCGAGACAACATCATGCTGCGCGAGGTCGTCGAGTCGCGCCAGTACCAGGAGACGGCGTCGAAGCTCGCGCTCGCGCTGGGCAAGACCATCGACGGCTTGAACTACGTCGCCGACCTCGCACGGATGCCGCACCTCCTGATCGCGGGCGCGACCGGCACGGGTAAGTCGGTCTGCCTGAACTCGCTCGTCGTCTCGATCCTGTACAAGGCGCGGCCCGACGAGGTGAAGTTCATCATGATCGACCCGAAGCGGCTGGAGCTGGGGCTCTACGCGGACATCCCGCACCTCGCCACGCCGATCATCACCGACCCGAAGCGCGCGGCGAACTCTTTGAAGTGGGCGGTCGGCGCGATGGAGACGCGCTACAAGCAGCTCGCCAAGTGGGGCGTGCGCAACATCGACGGCTACAACACGGAGGTCTTGCGCCGCAACCTCGTCGAGGACTTCGACGAGGAGGGCAACCCGCACGAGCTGCTCCCCTACATCGTCATCATCATCGACGAGCTGGCGGATCTGATGATGACATCGGGGCACGAGGTCGAAGAGGCGATCACGCGCCTCGCCCAGATGGCGCGCGCCGTCGGCATCCACCTCATCCTCGCCACGCAGCGCCCGTCGGTTGATGTCATCACCGGCTTGATCAAGGCGAACTTCCCCTCCCGCATCGCCTTCCGCGTCTCCTCGAAAGTCGACTCGCGCACGATCATCGACGCGAACGGCGCGGAGCAGTTGCTCGGTCGCGGCGACATGCTCTTCCTCCCGCCCGGGACCTCTCGGCTCGTGCGCGTCCACGGCGCGTTCGTCGACGAGGAGGAGATCAAACGCATCGTCACGCACATCAAGGCGCAGGGGCAGCCCGTCTACGACGAGACGATCACGCAGTCCGAGGAGGAGGCCGGGGGCGGCGACGGCGCGGGCGGCGAGCGCGACGAGCTGTTCGAGGACGCCCTGCGCATCTGCGTCGAGATGAAGCGCGCCTCGACTTCAGTCCTCCAGCGGCGGCTGCGCGTCGGCTACGGGCGGGCCGCCGCCATCCTCGACGCGATGGAGCGCGAGGGGCTGATCGGGCAGGCGGACGGCGCGCGCCCGCGCCCCGTCCTCGGCAAAGCCTTCGAGACCATCAACCACTGGGACGAGTTGGAACGCAGCTCCGGTTAGTGAGTCGGGAGTCCGGAGTCTGAAGTCTTGAGTCAAAAAAATCTTTTAGCCGAGCTGACTCACGACTCCTGACTTTTGACTCCCGACTTTCTTAGAAAAGGTTTTGACACTTTTCCACAGAAACTGTGGAAAAGCCTGTGGAAAAGGCGCGTTTCGTCGTTACAAGTTTCTGAAAAGTTTAGACTTCTAGCATTTTGCACACGCGCGCGGCAAAGTTTGTCGAAGCGTCGCCGTCGGTAAATTACTTCGCATGAGTCGGCGTCTCACCTCACACCGAAACGCCCGCGCGCAGGCCGCGCTCCTCTGCCACGCGCTCGCGCTCGCACTCACGCCCGCCTGCGTCAAGCTGCCGCGCCGCGCGCGCGCCGCGGACGCCGGGACGACCGCTGCTCAACTGATGCGGAGCCCGACCGACGCGCCCGGCCCGTCGAGACTCATCAACATCAACCGCGCCTCCCGCGAAGAGCTGGCTCGTCTGCCGGGCGTCGGTGCGGGCATCGCCGCGCGCATCGTCGAGCACCGGGAGCGCTACGGCGCGTTCCGCCGCGCGGAGCACCTGCTGATGGTGCGCGGCATCAGCGAGCGACGCTTCGAGCAGTTGAGCCCCTTCGTCACCGTCGAATAATTTTTTTCGGAACGACGCGACCATGCCCGCCGATAGCAGCGACCTGCGACGACTCGCGCGCCGCGTCTTCGCCGAGACGCTCGCGGACGCGGACGCGGGGGCGGCCGTGCGACGCGCGATCAGTTTCGGCGGGAGCGGCCTGAAAATTTTCGACGACGAGTTCGACGCGCGCGGGCCGCGCCTCGACGTTTACGCCGTCGCGCTCGGCAAGGCGGCGGGCGCGATGGCCGTCGCGCTCGACGAAATCTTAGGCGACCACCTGCGCGAAGGGGTCTTGACCTCGCCCCCATTGCTCGCGCCGCTGCCCGCGCGCTGGCGCGCGTTCGAGGGCGGCCACCCGCTGCCCAACTCCGCGAGCCTCGACGCGGCGCGCGCCGCCTTCGATCTGCTCCGCCGCGCGGAAGAGGGAGCAGCCGCGCGCGCCTCTGCCGCGGGCGGGGCGCGCACGCTCGTCGTCTTCCTGGTTTCGGGCGGCGGCTCGGCGATGATGGAGCTGCCGCGCGATGCGCGCGTCTCGCTCGCGGAGCTGCGCGCGACGAACCACGCGCTCGTGACGTGCGGCGCCGGGATCGCGGAGATCAACGCGGTGCGCCGCGCCGTCTCGGCCGTCAAGGGCGGGGGCCTGGGTCGCGCCGCGGCGCACGCCGCGCAAGTCACGCTCGTCGTCTCGGACGTGGGCGACGCAGAGGGGCGCGGGGTCGCGTCGGGTCCCACCTTCCCCTGCGACGAAGAGCGGGATGCTCTCGACGCACGCTCCGTCGTGCAGCGCTACGATCTCGCCGCGCGCCTGCCACCTTCCGTCCTGCGCGCCCTCGCGCGGCCCCGCGGACACGACGCGCTTTCTAAAGCCGCGGCAGCCGACGCCGCGGCGACCGGCGCGGGCGTCCTGCGTCGCCACTACGTGCTGCTCGACAACGAGCGCGCCGTCGGGCGAGCCGCCGAGATCGCGCGCGGGCTCGGCTTCGAGGTCGAGACGGCGCACGAGCTCTCGGAGCAAAACGTCGCCGAGGGCGCGCCGCTGCTGGTGTCGCGTTTATTGGATTTGCGTCGAAGGGTCGGCGGGGGGCGGGGCGCGTGTGTCGTCTCGGGCGGAGAGTTTGCGTGCCCCGTGCGCGGCGAAGGCGTGGGCGGTCGCAACAGCGAGACCGTGCTGCGTTGCGCGCTCGAACTCGACGCGCGCGCGAAGGAGCTGGACGCGCACCCGCCTGCGTCTTCGGGCGGCGGCCCGCGCCTCGTCGCGCTCAGCGCGGGCACGGACGGCGTCGACGGTAACAGCCCCGCCGCCGGAGCCCTCTGCGACGAGACGACCGTCCGGCGCGCGCGCTCTCTCGGCCTGGACGCGCGCGCCTATCTCGAACGCAGCGACGCCTACACTTTCTTCGACGCGCTCGGCGACGCGATCACGACCGGCGCGACCGGCACTAACGTACGCGACCTGCGCATCCTCCTCGCCACATAAGAGGGTCAAACAAAACTCTACGGCGTGTGTGATGAGGTAGAGGCAGGGCTCGTCCCGGCCCGTCTTCCGCTGGCGACCGAGCGGGCAGGGACGAGCCCTGCCCCTACAGTTACTCCGGTTTTCTTAGAGGCTCTAAGTCTGGAGCCCGGAGTCCTGGAGTCTGGAGTCAAAGGCATTCGTCTTCCGACTCCAGACTCCAAGACTTATTCCCTCCCGTAGTCGTCGCTGAGCCGCGTGATGTCGTTCTCGCCGAGGTAGTCGCCGCGCTGGATTTCGATGAAGACCAGCGTCTGCGCGCCGGGGTTCTCGACGCGGTGTGCCGCGCTGATTCCGATGTCGACGGTCTCGCCCTCGCGCACCGTGACCTCTTCGCCGTCGAGCGTGACGCGCGCCTCGCCTGTGACCACCATCCAGTGCTCGGCGCGCCGGGCGTGGCGTTGGTAGCTCAGCCGCTTGCCGGGCAGCACCTCGATCCGCTTGACCTTGTAGCCCGCGCCCTCGTCGAGCACCGTGAACGAGCCCCACGGCCGCTCGTCGTAGAGCGGCGACGCATCGGCGTCGGTCTTCGCTTGCACCATTCTCACCCCCGGACTCCCTGGCGTTTCACCGCGCGCTTAGACGAGACGCGCCGGACGGACAATGTACACACAACGCGGCGGCGTTGTCACACGGCGCGGCGGCGTCAGTCGCGCACGAAAGTCTCGACCGCGAGGTCGCGCCCGTCTGTCGTGAAGCTGATCGTGCCGCGCCTGCCGGTCTGCAAGACCTGCGCGCCCGACGCGCGCCAGCGCCCGACGACCGCCGCATTCGGGTGGCCGAAGGGCGAGGCGAGCCCGACCGAGACGACGGCGAAGGCGGGGCGCGTCGCCGCGACGAACGCCGCGGTCGAGGAGGTGGCGCTGCCGTGGTGGGCGACCTTCAACACGTCGCAGCGCAGATCGTCGCCCGCCGCGACCAGGGATGCTTCGGCGCCGCGCTCGATGTCTCCGGTCAGCAGGAAGCAGCGCGCGCCGTAGCGCACGCGCAGCACGACCGAGTCGTCGTTGCCGGAGGGGAGCGCGCCCGCGTCCTCCTCGCCCCCGTCCGTCGACGACGACGACGCGGGCGGCGGGTAGAGGACTTCGACCGTCGCCGCGCCGAAGCGCAACGCGTCGCCGCGCGCGACGAGGCGGACGGGGACGCTAGAGGCGCGCATCGCCGCGGCGAACTCCGCGTACTCGACCGCCGCCGGCGTGCGCGCGACGAGAGCGGCGCGCGGGCGGAAGTTTCGCGCCACGTCCTTCAACCCGCCGATGTGGTCGGCGTGCGCGTGGGTGGCGAGCAGGTAGTCCACGCGGTCGAGCCCGCGCGACCACAAAAATTCCGAGACGACCGCGTCGCCGACGCCGCGCGCGTCGCGCTCGAAGCGCACGGTCTCGGAGTCTGCGCCGCCTGCCGCGCCGCCGCGCGCGCCGAAGTTCGGGCGACCGCCGCCGTCGATGAGGAGCGTCGCGCCATCGGGCATAGTCAGCAGCGCCGCGTCGCCTTGCCCCACGTCGAGGAAGTCTACGCGCAGACGCCCGTCGGCGTGGGGCGCGGAGAGCGGGTGCGCGACGACGACGAACGCGGACGCCGCGAGCGCGACCCACGCGGCGCGGCGCACGCGCGCGCGCCGACGCACGCGCACGCGATATGAATCGTCTTCCGCGTCCGCGAGTTCGAGCGGTCGCCAGCGCGCGAGCGCGAGGACGAGCGCGGCGAGGGGTAGGTAATAGAAGGCGTAGACGCACGCGCGCCAGCCTTCGTACTCTGGCACGCGCAGCGAGGCGACGCGCGCGCGGCTGAAGGGCTCGACGCTGTGGGACATCAGCCACACGGCGCGCTCGACCGACCAGACGAGCGGCGCGGCGAGCGCGTGGCTCACCGACGCGACGGCGACGGCGGCGAGCGAGCCGAGGGAGGCCAGCGCCATCAGCGCGCCGACGAAGACGTTCAGCGCCAGAGACGCGAGCGAGAGCCGGTGGAAGTAGGCGACGAGCAGCGGCAGCAGCACGACCTGCACGCTCGCCGAGACGGCGGCGGCGGCGAAGGCGTAGCGCAGCGGTCGCTGCACGTGCCAGCGTTCGAGCCGCGCCGCCGCGCGCGTCTTGAAGAGGTTGCAACTGTGAACGCCGCGCGCCGACTCGCGCGCCCACGCGCGCTCGCTCCAGAACAGCGTCTCGCCCAGCGCGCGGAACCAGCGCGGGCAACGGGGCGGGTAGGGCGTCGAGTGCGTCGGCCTCCACGCGCCGACCTCTTTCAGTCTGGTCAGCAGCGTCCAGCCGGGCGCGACGATGCCGAGGACGGAGAGGAAGGTCAGTTGGAACGAAGGATCGAAGAGATCGGAGGGGCGACGGACGAGCAGCGCGAGCGCCGCGCCGCCGAGCGCGTTCAGACTGTCGGCGCGCCGGTGCAGGACGGGCGCGAGCGCGACGAGCGAGAACATGAGCGCGGCGCGGACGACGGACGCCCCCGCGCCGACCGCGACCGCGTATGCCCAGAGCGGCGCGACCGCCGCGGCGAATTGCAGCGCGCGCCGCCCCGTCAGCTTGCGCGCGAGCCACAGGGCGAGCCCGCCGAGGAAACTGATGTGCAAGCCGCTGATGACGAGCACGTGGAACGTGCCGCCGTCGCGGAAGCGTTCTGCCGCCCCGCGTGAGAGCCCGTAGCGGTTGCCGAGCATCGCCGCCTGCAACACGCCCGCCGCTTCGAGCGAGAAAGTTTCGCCGAGGCGTTCGTGGAGACGCGCGCGCCAGCTCTCCAGCCACACGAGCGGGAGCGCGACGCGCTCGTCGCCCAGACGCTCGACGAGCAGCGGACTTTTGATCACGCCGACGGCGTCGAAGCCCTGCCGCTCCAGAAATTCCGTGCGCGAGTTCGCGCCGGGGTTGCGAAACTCGCCGGCGCGTTCGAGCGCGGTCATCACGCGCAGGCGCGCCCCGCGCCTCAGCTCCAGCCCGTCGTAACGCGCGAAAGTTTCCGGATCGCGCACGGGCGCGAACAGCTCGACCGCGCCGGACGCGCCCTCCTCCTCGCCCCTCGCCCTCGCGCGCTCGACCTTCAGCTCGACGAAGAAGCCGTCGGGCGCGACCTCCGGCGCACGCGCGACGACGCCGGTCAACTCCACGGGCTCGCCCCCCTCGATCCTCCCCTCGTCGTAAAAGCGTCGCACGCGATCCCGCGCCACCGCGCCCCGCTCGACCGAGGCGAGCGACGCCCCTGCGAGCGCGAACCCCGCGCACGCGAGCGCGGTGGCGAGCCCGCGCCTGCGCCGCGAGAATGCGAAGGCGGCGAGCGCGTAGGCCGCGGCTGCGATCATGACGAGCGCGCTGAGCGGGACTTGAAGGGCGCGCGCGAGCAGCACACCGGCGGCGAAGCACGCGGCGAGGAGCGCGAGCGGGTGCGGACAGAAGGACGGTCGGTGAGGCGCAACCGTTTCCATGACGTTTTATCGTGAGCGCGATGTCGCGCGCGCGGCGCGGCGTCGTTCGAGTCCGCGCGCCCGGGCACGCTCTGTGAGGCCCGGCCCTAAATAACAGAGTCCGTGAAAATAAGACCGACTAAAGCGCCCCTTTTATATATAAAGTCATTGAAAATAGATACCTAAGTGGGTGAGAATGTTTTGGCTATCAACCAGAGTCATTGAAACTATTTTCTACGGCCTCAGGCGGCGGTGTCGTGTTACCGTCGACGGATGTTTAAAACGGGGACGAACAACGATTTTGAGTTAAAGCGTAAAATTAATGCTCTCAAGAATATTCGACTACGTCAACCACGTGGCCGGTGAAGGCCAGTACCGACTGTCGGAAATCTACGGTACGGAGTGCTTCTGTTGGTTCTTGCATTCTGTGATCTTGATGCGTAAGCCCCAGACCATAGTCGAGTTGGGGACGGGCGCCGCTTGCACCACCTCCCTCGCGGCTCTTGCCGCCAAGCTCAATCAGCACGGTCATGTCTGGACTGTCGACGACGGCTCGGATTGGGAACTACTGCGAGAGGACTGTCAACGCGCGGCGGGATATGTGAACCCTGATGAAAGTTACGAGCAGTTCGTTGCGGGGCTTCTAAGAACATTCGGACTCTCCGATTACGTCACGCACGTCGCCCAGACCGTTTCGGGGGGCAGCTACTTTGCCCCCCGGCAACCCATCGACATCCTGTTCCTGGATTTAGGCGACACGGGGCCGCTCGGGTGCTTGAAGGCTCTCAGGTACTACTTACCGAAGGTCGCTCGCAGTTCATCGATCTTTATAGACAGGGCAAGTACGATCCTCCCGTCCCGCCTGCTTCTTGAGAGTATCGTTTCCAGCCTCGACCGTGGGAAGGTTCCCCGGTCGTTGATTAATGGTCTTGACCCCGCCGCCGTCGAATGCATAGAATCCCTCGCCGGAGCATGCCGGTTCAAGTTGATCGACCTGGTCGAATCGCGCCGAGGTAAGGCAAACGTGCTACAGAACAGTCGGCTCTGGATAAGCATAGAGGTCGAGGACTCATTCCCCCCTGAAGATGTCGACGTCTTTATAGACGGCGGCGCGAAGAAACCCATACGCCTCACGCGTCAAAGACGAAAGAAATGAGCGAAGAGTATGCGCGCCGGAAGTAAAAGCCGTAACGTCACGGCACTAGCCCCAGTCGCACATTCCGACCTGGGCTCACCTTCCCTCGAATGCTTCCACAGTGCGCTCCGCCACAAGGCCTGGTATCGAACTCTGGATTGGGGCGCGAGAAGCAAACTGTCGCCGCGGCGTCAGGAGCTCGCGTGTCGCATCGCGTCGCAGTCCAGTCACTCGGAACAGATCGGGATGCTGACGGCCGCCGCGCTGCTTTTACAGGCGACTGACCCGGTGACCAGGCTGGCTCTGGCGACGGCCGTGCGCGACGAGTCAGTACACGTTCACACTTTCAGCACTTATGCCGCCGCGAGGGGCGGGCGAATAGACGCGCCGGTCAAGGCACACGCTGCGACACAGGATTGGCTGCTCGGGGCCGAGATGGGATTTCTCGACCGCCTGCTTATGCACACGCTCGCGGAGGGGTTCGCCACCGATCAGTTCTACTACCTGTCCGGAGCGTTCGGTGACGACCTTCTCGGCAAGATTTACAGCGGAGTTTTGTCAGACGAATCGAGGCACGTCAGGCTGGGGATGGAGGCCGTGGCGTGTCACGCCTCGACGGAGGAAGCCGCTATCAATTTCGAGGCGGCAGGCGAACGTGCACTCCGGCTGTCCGGGACAGACGACGAAATGTTTGCCGGCGTGGCGGAGGTTGCCGGGACGACCACAGGGCGGGTGCGTGAGCGTTACATGAGGCGACTTTCACAGCGCCTCCAAAAAATGGCGAAACTCGTTCAACTCAGGAGGAACTCACAGATGACCATGACAACAGTCGTAACCTCTGAGATGGGACTTCCCCCCATCGAGATATTAGCGTACCAGTCGCCCATCAGGTCGTCAGTCGGGTCGCGCGCGAAGAAGGCCGCGGCCAAGAAGGGCGCGGCGAAGAAGGGCGCGGCGAAGAAGGGCGGGGCCAAGAAGGGCGCGGCCAAGAAGGGTGGGGCCAAGAAGGGCGCGAGGAAGTCGAAGAAGTAACCGGACTCGTGTTCCTACAAGGCGGCGCGAAGAGCCCGGAACGGGAGGACTACCCGGAGCGCCTCCCGTTCCGGGCTCTTCGCGCTCCACCTTGATGGGTCTCGGTCGAACCCGGCGTCACGAGGGTGGTTTGAGATGGCTATGAACGAGCCGGCACGGATCGGCAGCACGCGGATTTCGTTCGCGGGCGGGCGCTGGGGCACGGCCCCCGCGAAGCTACACTCCGAGAGTATGCCAAGTCTGACGATGTCACCCGGCAAGCTGTTCAACGCCCTGGTGAAGCTCCGTCACCTTCGAGAAACGGACAAGGCGGTGCGTCGGGCCACCGCGTATTCGGGACTGGGGATCGACGGGGCGGCGGTCACCAGGTGGGATCGCGATCTTCCGTCGCGAGTCAACGTGGGGTTCGACGCCTACGCGTCGAATCTGTTGGACAAGTACGGGGCGGCGGAGTTCTTTCTGTTGGTGAATAATTTTCAGCGGGTGGTGCCCGCCTTATTTAACGCCTGTTGTGTGGAGCTCCGGAAACTTCTCGCCGTCTCCGACCTGCGGGAACGTATCGAGATCGCGCGGGTCCGCTCTCCCGTGACGCTGGGGATCGTGGTGAGCAATTGTCGGAGAAGCCCCACCGGAATTCACATGGACCCGAACCACGCATTCCTCCGCCCGGTGCTGGGCGGCAAGCGGATACGCTTCTGGCCGAAGCGGGAGATCAGGAAGCGCGACGTGGGGTTGCAGGACATCGACTCGTTGAAGGACGGGTCGATGTTGATCGAGGGCGGGGAGCAGACGATCATCTATTGGCCTTCCGACTGGTGGCACATCGCGGACGAGGTAAAGACTCAGACTCGCGCCTGTCTGGTGCTTTGCGTTCAGGCCCGGAACGGCGTCCGCCACGTGTGACGAAGACCCCTCACGCACGGGACTTGACCTTGGGCCGCACGGCACGTGAGCCGGCTCGTTTGACGTTCCTTAAGCGCTTCACCCAACTCGTGTCCGCCAGCACCTCGTCCGGGGCGCCGAGCCTGGAGTTGACAGCCTTGACGACGCCGGGCCAATCCCCAGGGGAATAATCGTGGCCGCCGATCAGCCCGCCCGGCCGGACTTTGGGCAGCCAGAGGTCTATGTCGCGGCACACGTGCCGGAAGGTATGAATCGCATCGATGTACACGAAGTCGAGCGAGCCGTCGGCTACGAGTCGCGAAGCTTCGGCGCTCTCCATGGCGAGAATTTTAACGTTGGAGTACGAACGCAGGCGCTCCTCGAACAGTCGTCGAATTTCACTCATGTGCGGCGGGGGGTGCTCCGCGAGATGGCCCAAGACATCCGCATTCGAACACCCGCATGTGATCCTCTTGCGATAGGTGTCCGACCAGGGATCGACTGCGATTACCTGTCTACAGTTGCGCGCGAAAATGACGGTGCTTTCGCCGGAGTAGCAGCCGATCTCCGCCATCACCCCCGAAGCCGGCAGCCACGACCGGCATAGTTTTTCTAGCGGTTTGCGCCAGGACGGCCCCCGCAGCTCGTATGTGAATTCTGAGGGCATACGGTTAGGCTACGAGATGAGAGCTTCCCGGCTGGGGAGGAGGATTCTTACGCGATTACCGGCTTCCTGCTCGTGCAGAGTCACCGTCTCGAACTTGAATTGAATACCCAGATCGCGACGCAGCCCGGCCTGGAGGAGTTCGTGGAAACGATCCCAGGAGCCGTCCGCGAGACAAGTCGTCGCCACTCGGTCAACGATTCGTTGCAGCGAATGCCGTTCGAGCGACCGCCCCGAAGCCCGCCATATCCTGTTCGCGACCCACCTTCTCCAGTATAGCGGCGTACACCCCTCAACAAGTTCAATCGGCGCGCGGGCGTCCAGACTCGGCAAGATTAGGATGAGGCTGTTACCCGCCTCATGCATCAGCTCCGGCCGTCGCTTCGCGGCCCATCGCAGGCCGAATTCTTTAAGAGTGGCGACCGGTTTAGCGATCAGGCGGCGCCGGAACGCGTCATCGTTGGCCGCCACGAAACAGACGTTTCGCCAGACGGCCCAGTGCTCCGGCCCGACGCCGCATGCCGGCAAGACCGACGGAATCGGTATCTCGCGCGCCAGATACTCTTTGGACGCCCCCAGCATCGCCCGGCGGTCATACTTCTCGGCGGTGTGCGGGCCGTCCGAGTAGACGTAATGAAGTGACAGCACGCCCCACGCAGAGCCGTTGTTCGGGTCCCGCCGGTGCTCCACCTGAGAGCCCTTAAACACGACCGCGTCGGCCAACTCGCAGGCGAGCGGCTCGCCGCCGCAGTACAAAGGCCAACCGTCTACCGCGCCTGTACAGCCGTCGCCCCAGCGTGCGAAGTGAATGCTCACGCAGACCTCGCACGCGGCGCGGTCGAGATGCGGCGTCAGATCCTCCCCCGGTGCGTAGATTCGTAAAAAGCTGAAAGTAGGAGAGACGGGCCTCCCCACCACTGCCTCGACGCGCGGGGCGAGAAGGTTCAGCAGGGTTTCGCCGAGCGCCGTAGAGTACTCCCCATAGCTGCCCCTCGGCCCCCCCCACGCCGGTTCAATCATGTCGAGCCTCAGTTGCTGTTCGACATATTCTTTTAGCAGGGCGCAGGTTTCCTTCCCCACAAAATCATGGGCGACCACAAAACCCTTGCTTTGAAAGTCCGCGTGCATTTGTGGCTTGCAGAGTCGGACTGAACGTTACTTCGAGCGCCCAACAAAACCTGACCCGCCAGGTAAACTCTGCCGCATGGCGAGGCGGTCGATAACGGACGGACTCTGTGAGGTCATTGCGCCCCTGCCGCCTCCAGAGCCTGCGAAGTCGAGGGCCGCCCGCCCGCGCATCCCGAATCGTGACGTGCTTCGCCGGATGCCGTCTGCGCCGGAGGCGCTTAATCCAACCGGGTTACAGTCGAGCTCGTAAGGCCCGACAATATGGAATGTATAGGAAACGGTGATGCGCCGAGGTTGCCACGCATGAACCTCTTTATTTTTCGCATCAACTCCTGTGATTTTCGTATCAACTTTTGTTAATTCGCATCAACTTTTGTAATTAACACCGGCGCGCGTGAGGCGCGCGACCGTCTCGACGTGGTGCGTCTGCGGGAACATATCAAACGCGGCGACGGAGTCAAGCGTGTAGCCGCCCGCCGCGAGTTCGCGCAGGTCGCGCGCGAGCGTCGCCGGGTCGCAGGAGACGTAGACGATGCGGCGCGGTCGCAGGGCGAGCATCCCGCCGACCGCGCCGTGCTCCGCGCCCGCGCGCGGAGGATCGAGCAGGAGCAGATCGACGGGCGCGAGCTTGTGGGCGCGGCGCGCGAGCCACGCGCCGACCGGCGCGGTCTCGACGCGGGCGTGCGCGAGCCCCGCGTCCGAGAGGTTGCGGCGCGCGTAAGCCGTGGCCGCCGCGTTCGCCTCGACGCCCGTGACGCGCGCGAAGCGGCGCGCGAGCGGGAGCGTGAAGAGCCCCACGCCGCAGTAGAGATCGACCGCCGAACCGGCGCGCTCGCCCGCCGCCGCAGAGTCGTCCGCGTCGCGCAGCGCCTCGCGGACGAGCGCGCCGAGCAGCGCGTGGTTGATCTGGAAGAAGCAGGAGGCGTCGAAGCTGTAGCGCTCGCCCGCGATCTCGCGCGTGCGCTCGCGCGAGTCCTCTTCCGCGAGCGGCGGCGCGAGCGAGACGCCGTCGTCGCCCGCGACCGCCTCGAACTCGCGCGCCGCCTCGGCGTCCGTCGCCCGCGCGGCGACCGAGGCGCGCAGCCGCGCGAGCGTGTCCTGCAACTCCGGGACGACGACGGGACACTCCGCCACGTCGACGACGCGGTGGGAGGCGAGTTCGTAGTAGCCGAAATGATTGTGGCGCGCGTCGTGCTGCCAGCGCGCGCGCGAGCGGTAGCGCCAGGCCGCCGGCGAGGGCGTGATCGGGATCTCCGGGGGCGCTTCGAGGCGCGCGATGCGGCGCAGGCAGTCGCGTATGATCTCGACCTTCGCGGCGAGCTGCGCAGCGTAATTTAACTGCTGGAAGTCGCAGCCGCCGCAGCGACCGAAGTAGGGGCAGGGCGGCTCGACGCGCTCCGGCCCCGGCGCGACGATCTCTGTGAGCGACGCAAACGCGACGCGGCCTTTGACGCGCTCGACCTTCACGCGCAACACGTCGCCCACCGCCGCGAGCGGGACGAAGACGGTGAGCCCGCGCGCGTGCGCCATCCCCGCGCCGCCCGGCACGACGCGCTCGATTGAGACTTCCAGCGCGTCGCCCGCACGCGGGCGCGGCCCCGCGTCGGCAACCGCCTCGCTCTCTCGCGTCTCGTTCGTCATTCGCTTCAGAGGTAGAACAGGCTCAGGCGCGGGACGTGGCAGTCCTCGCGCAGATACTTGGCGAGCAGGTTGTCGCGCGTCTGCTCGTAGACGGCGCGCTCCATGCGCGCGCGGTAGGGCTTCAACTGCTCCTCCGCCTCGCGCCGACGCGCCTCGATTCGTTCGGGCTCGACCGACGAGCGCACGGCGCGGTCGAGCATCGCTTCCAGGTCGCAGAGCGCGCCTTCGAGCAGCTCGGCGTCGGGGCGCGCCGCGGCGGAGAAGTCGCGCTCCAAGCCTTCGAGCCGAGCGGCCGCGCGCGCTAGCGTTTCGGTCAACTCGTCCTCGCCGCCGCGCGCGAGCCTCGCCGCGCGCGCTCCGATGGTCTCCGCCCGCGCCGCGGCGAGATGCGACGCGATTGCCTCGCGCGGGAACGGCAGCCCGTCGCCTTCGGGCTCTTCTTTGACGCCTTTCTTGCCGCCCTTGCCCTTCGACTTCGCGCCCGCGCCGTTCGCCCCTGCCGCGTCGCCCGCGCCGTCGTGCGCGCCGGTCTGCCGCTCGCGCCACTCGGCGAACTGCGCCTCGACCTCCTCCTGACAGTAGAGCAGGGACTTCACGCTGCGACGCCGCGGCTTCGACTCGTAAGAGTCGAACGACTTCTCCACCCCGCGCAGCGCGACGTGCAGCGGCACGCCCATCGCCTTCCAGCTCTCGATGAGCGCCCAGTCCATCGGCGACAGCAGCAGATGCTTCCCGCGCCGCCGGACGAAGGCGTCCTCGATCTCTGTGAAGTAGTTGAAGTAGTTCACAGCTGTTCTTTGTCCGTGGTCAGTCGTCCGTTGTCCGTTGAATGTGCCGAAGCAACCCGTCCGGTTTCACCAGGCTGCGCGCTCACCAAGGGCCACGGGCAACTGACTACCGACCACGGACTACTGACGGTTTCTCTCGTAAATGATTCTCATGCCTTCGAGCGTCAGCGTGTCGTCGACGTTCGCGATCAGCTCGGAGCCGTGGGCGATGAGCGGGGCGAGCCCGCCGGTGGCGACGACGTGCGGCGCGCCGCCGAGTTCTTCGACGATGCGGCGCAGGATGCCGTCGACCAGCCCGACGTAGCCGTAGTAGAGCCCAGACTGGATCGAGCCCACCGTCGAGGAGCCGATGACCCTTTCGGGCCGGCGGATCTCCACGCGCGGCAGGCGCGCCGCCCGCGCGAAGAGCGCGTCGGAAGAGATCTGGATGCCGGGCGTGATGACGCCGCCGAGGTACTCGCCCTGCGCGCTGATGGCGTTGCAGGTCGTGGCGGTTCCGAAGTCGACGACGACGCACGGCGCGCCGTACTTCGCGAGCGCGGCCACGGCGTCGACGATCCTGTCCGCGCCCACGTCCGACGCCGGCTCGTAGAGGATCGGCATCCCCGTCTTCGTCGTGTGGTCTATGAAGAGCGGCGTGCGGTGGAAGTAAACTTCGCTCATGCGCCGCAGCGTGAAGTTCAGCGGCGGGACGACGGAGGCGACCGCGACGGCGTCGATCTCTTTGAAGTCGATCCCGACGAGCGAGAACAGGTTTCGCGCGTAGACGCCGTACTCGTCGACCGTGCGGTCGCGCGCCGTCGTCAGCCGCCAGTGCGCCACCAACCGCTCGCCGTCGTAGACGCCGAGCGAGGTGTTCGTGTTGCCGACATCGATGACTAGCAGCATAAGCTCACACGCGAAGATGCACGCGCGGGCGCGCGACTGTCAAACCGGGACGCCGCGACGTCAGGCCGCGACCCCTTCCCCCGCGCGCTCGGCCCCGAACATCTTCTCCTCGATCAGATCGCACGCCGTTCGCGCGCCGTCCTCGCCTCGCACGATCCGACCGGCCTCGGCGGCGCGCGTGGCGTAGTCCGGCTCACCCAATAAGCGTTGCAGCTCGCGCGCAGCGCTCTTCGCGTCGTACTTCGGGCGTGGGAGCATCCGGCCAGCGCCGCGGCGTGCGACGCGCGCGCCGTTGTCGAACTGGTCGTGGCTGAAGGGCACGACGAGCTGCGGCCGCCCGGCGCGCAGGGATTGACCCGTGGAGCCGACGCCGCCGTGGTGCACGACGACCGAGGCGCGCGGCAGAACCTCGCCGAAGGGCGCGTACTCGAACGCCGCGACGCCTTCGGGCAGGGCTTCGAGGGGTCGGTTGCGCTCGTGGCCGATGAGCAGCAGGGCGCGTGTGCCCAGAGAGAGCGCCGCCTTGATCGACTCGCGGTAAAAATCTTTCGCCACCCAGTAGGCGGTGGAGCCGAGCGCGAAAATGACGGGCGGCTCCCCCGCGTCGAGGAAGTCGACGAGGGCGCGCGGCGTCTCGGTCTCGCCGTAGTAGTCGCGGCGGTCGTAGAAGGGGAAGCCGGTGGTGAAGGTGTTGGACGGGTAGTCTCTCTGCGGCTCCGCCAGCGCCCTGGAGAAGAGCGCGAGGACGAGCGCGGGCGAATACTGCCCTTCGAGGATCGGGTTGGCGTCCGACGGCGGCAGCCCTTCTTCGGCGCGCACCACATTGACGGCGCGCACGAGTTTGCGCGTCTGACGGCGGCCGAGCGCCATCGCCGCCTGGAAGAAGATCGGGTGCAGCTTGAAGAGCCTGTGCGCCGCGGGGAACTGCGGCGGCACGAGCGGATCGTATTTTGAGAAGAGCGACGCGGGCGCGAGCACGCTCGAAGCCCACGCCACGGCGTTCTTCTCCGCGACGAGCCGGCCCAGGAAGGTGAGCGGGTGCGTCAGGATCAAGTCCGCGCCGCGCGCCGCCGCCGTCAGATCGTCGTAGGTCACGCGCAGGTAGGGGAGGATGAGCCGGTCGAGGATCTCCGCCATGCCGGTGCGCTGATCCATGAACTTCCCGACGAGCTCGCTGAACCTGTCCGGCTCCTCGTGGGTCGGCAGATCGTCCGGGCGCACGGGGCTCAGCTCGACGCCGACCGAGTCCATCTTCTCGCGATAGACTTCACTCGTCGCGATGACGGGGCGGTGCCCGCGGCGTTGCAGCTCCAGCGCCAGCGCGATGTAAGGGTGCACGTCGCCGAACGATCCGAGCGTCGCGAGCACGATGCGTGTGCTTTCCAGCAGGCTCTATTTCTAATGAATCAATTCCCTTTGCGCCTCCAGCGCCTCCAGCGTGAGATAGATTTTCACGCTGGAGGCGCTGGAGGCGCAAAGAATTTCAGACTCCCTGGTTACTCTAACAACTGTCAGCCGAGTCCTCGTCGGTCATTTGTCTTAACGCGGTGACATCACCGGCGCGGACGATCTTAATGTCGGCGTTTGTTGTCTCCACGCGCAGCGCGCCGTCCGGCTCAAGGCCGCGCGTGGTGCCTTCGATGGCCTCGCCGTCGCCGAGTGTGACGCGGACGCGCTTGCCTTCGGCGTAAGTAGATGCGGCAGACCACGCGCGCACGGCCGCCTCCGCCCCGCCCGGCTCGTGCAGTCCTTCGTAGCGGCGCGCGAGCTGGCGGACGAGCGCGGCGAGCAGCGCGTCGCGGTCGGGGCGCGCGCCGGTCTCAGCCTCGACCGAGGTCGCGCGCCCGGAAATCTCAGGCGGGAAGGCGCTCTCGGTCAGGTTGATGCCGACGCCGAGGACGCACGCTCGCCCGCGCGGCGTCTCAATCGCTTCGGCGAGGATGCCGCACACCTTGCGCCCGCGCGCCAGCAGATCGTTCGACCACTTGATGTCTGTGGGAAGCGAGCACGCTTCGACGAGCGCGTCGCGCACGGCGACGGCGGCCGTGAGCGTGATCAGCGACCACGCCGCCGGTTCGAGGCGCGGTCGCAAGACGACGCTGAAGTAGAGACCCGCGTCACGCGGCGAGACCCAGGCGCGCTCGCGCCTGCCCCGCCCCGCCGTCTGCTCGCGCGCCACGACGCACAAGCCCTCCGCCGCGCCCGCCGACGCCTGCCGCGCCGCCTCCGTGTTGGTCGAGGGCAGCGAGTCGAAGCGCAGGATGACGGGTCGGAAAGTCTGGCGCATCAGGATCGTTTTCCATAGTATCGCAAGCGTTCTTCGACCGACCAGCGTCCGACCCGCGGGCCGGACGCTGGCGCACGCGGGGGCGGGAGGATCATACGCGGATGAAAATCGAGGACATCGACTTTGAGACGCGCAAGGTGTTCGCGGTCGTGATGGGCGTGTTCGTCGCGTTGGTGTTCGGGGTGTTCGGGACGGTGTTTGCGGTGAACATCTACAGGGAGGTGCGCGACCCGACAACCGCGCTCGACCTGTGGGGTTGGATCGGCGGCGGGGTCATCACCGGCGCGCTCGCGCTGCTGCTGCTCCACATCATCACGTTACCATTCCGCATCTCGTTCGCCGAAGACGGCCTCCGCGTGCGCGGGCTGCTCGGTCGCCGCTTCGTGCCGTGGTCGGGCGTGCGGAGCGCGGCCATCAGCTCTCACAAGGGCAACGTGGGGCTCTCGCTGCGGACGGGGCGTCTGCGCGGCGTCAGCATCCCCGTCAGCTCCTACAAACGACAGGCCACGCTCGTCGCGGAAGTGAGTAAACGCCTGCCCGTGCCGGTCTCCGTCTCGCCGACCGTCGCCGCCTTCATCAAAGACGACTGAGGGGGAGGGCGGTGGAGGCGACGTTCGGATGTGCGGGCAGTAGCAGCGCCCCTCGACCGTCGAACCTCGGAGCCACGTCGGCTCGCTGCCCCCGCGCGAAACCAACCCGCCGCGCGCGCCGTATCAAGCGCTGACCGGCGTCGCAGACGACTCCGGACACTCGCGAGATCGAGGAGACAACGCAACTAAACCACTCTGCACTGAAAGTGCAGAGGTTTGAGCAGGACTGAAAGTCCTATTCCTCCAGTATGAAGTTATCCGTCTCCTTGTTCGACGGGTGGCGGTGGTGCTCCAAGTATTCTTGCACCATCTCCTCGGTGATAT
>DATLMC010000094.1:0-2518 GCA_035537435.1 Pyrinomonadaceae bacterium
GAAGCCGCGCCGGCGCGGGAGCCATGCAAGACGCTCGCTCGCCCGCGCCGTCGCGCTCCTCGCGGTCTCGCGCGCGGCGGCGAGCGCTTCGGCGCAGCAGCCCGCCGCGACGCCCGCGCCGCAGACGCCGCCCGCCGGGACTTCGACGCAGGGGCAGCAGCGCAACACGCCGCAGCCCGCGCCGACAGGGCAGCCGCCGAACGCGCCGGGCTCGACCACGCGCCCCTCGAACGAGGCGCAGCAGAGCGCGCAGCCGCAGACCGTCCCGCAGCAACAGCAACAGCAGACCGCCCCGAACACGCAGGGGCCGCGCCCCGTCACGCCGCAGCCGACCAACCCTGCCGCGCCGGGCTCAGGTCTGCCGTCGACCTCCAACCCCGCGGGCACGACCGCGCCGGGCCGGGGCACTACTAACCCGAACGCGCAGGGCGTGGGCGGCGCGACGGGCGTCGGACAGACGCCGGGGCAGAACGTCGGCGTCTCGACGGGCGTGGCTCCGGCGGAGCTGCCGCCCGACCCGCCGCCCGTCGCGCCCGACTACCGCGCGCCGCAGCGGCCGCTCCCGTCGGCCGAGCGCGTCGGCGTCAACGTCAGCGATCAGTTCCCGCTCTCGCTCGCCGACGCGATCCGCCTCGCGCTCAGGAACAGCAACGACATCGACGAGTCGCGCATCGACGTGCGCATCGCCGAGTACAACCTGAACGCGGCGCAGGGCGTCTACGATCCGGTCTTCTCGTCGGAGAGCTTCTTCGAGCGCGCGACGACGCCGACCAGTTCCACCCTGGGCGGCGCGGGCGCTTCCGGCTCCGTCACGCAGACGGACGCGACGGGCGCGTTCCGCCTCGGCGGCTTCTCGCCCAAAGCGGGCGGCTCCTACGAGTTCGACTTCTCCTCGACGCGCCTGACGACGACCAACCAGAACGTGACGCTCAACCCGCAGTACCCGACGGCCTTCACGTTCACCTACACGCAGCCGATCCTGCGCGGGCTTCGCTTCGACAACAACCGCCGCCAGATCGAGATCGCGAAGCGCAACCTCTCGCTCACCGACGCGCAGTTCCGCCAGCGGGTGATCGACGTCATCTCGCAGATCGAGCAGGCTTACTGGGATTTGGCGTTCGCGCTCAGGAACCTGCAAGTCCAGATCGACGCCGTCAAGCAGGCGCGCGTGCAGGTCGAGAGCAACCAGCGCCTCGTCGCGCAGGGCGTGCTCGCGCCCATCGACATCGTCGCCGCGCAGACGCAGGTCACGACCTTCGAGCAGAGCGTCTACACGGCGCAGCAGGCGGTGACGACCGCCGAGAACACTCTGAAGACTTTGATCCTGCCCGACCGCACCGCGCCGCTCTGGGCGCGCGCCATCACGCCCGTCACGCCCGTCAACCTCGAAGCGCCGCGCGTGCCCGTCGAGACGGCCGTGCAAGCCGCGCTGGAGAGCCGCCCCGACCTCGCGCAACTGAGGACGGGCGAATCGATCAACGACGTGAACGTGCGCTACTTCCGCGATCAGACGCGACCGCAGTTCGATCTGGTCGGAACCTACACGACGCAGGGTCTCGCCGGCACGTTCATCCCGCGCCAGACGACCGCCAACAGCACGACCTCCGCGCTCACCGCGCGCGTCAACCAGCTCTCCGTGATCGAAGGGCTCGACCCGCTCCCGGCCGCGACGGGTACGACGACGACCGTCGCGCCCAACCTCGTCGGCGGCTACACGCAGTCCTTGAACAACCTGCTCCGGCAGAACTACCCGACGGCGCGCGTCGGCGTGCGCCTCTCGCTGCCCCTGCGCAACCGCACCGCCGAGGCGAACTTAGGGAGCGCGCTCGCGCAAGGCTCGCGGATCAAGACGCAGCTCCGGCAGGCGGAACAACTCGTCGAGGCCGACGTGCGGAACACCTTGCAGGCCGTGCGCTCGGCGGAGGCGCGCCTCCAGTCGGCGGCGGCGTCGCGCTCCTCAGCCGAGAAGCAGTACGAGAGCCAGCAGCGGCAGTTCCGCGCGGGCACGACGACCATCTTCCTCGTCCTCCAGAGTCAGACGGCGCTGCTCGCCGCGCAGGCCAACGAGTTGCAGGCGCAGACCGATCTCAACAAGTCCATCTCGCAGCTCCAGCGCGCCACCGGCAACACGCTCAACGCCAACAACGTCGCCGTCCTCACGGGGACGCCCTCGACGCGCGAGCTGGAGATGCGCCCCGACGCCACGGCCGCGTCGTCAACGTCAACGGGCGCAGACGATCTCGCGCCGCCCGCCCCGAAATCCGGCGACGCCGGCAAGGGTGCGAGCCCGCGCGACAACTAGAGCAAGTTTCTATTGGCGGGATGAGTGTAGGGGCAGGGCTGGTCCATGCCCATGCCTTGAGCCTTGAGTGACTGAGCGGGCAGGGACGAGCCCTGCCCCTACAAGTACCACGCACGTACTATATTCATTTGAACCACACTCTAAATTCGTGACGACTAATTTAATGACTTGGGCGGGCGCGGCGCGCCGCGTCGTTCGCACGCTGCCCGCGTTCGC
>DATLMC010000095.1:0-55717 GCA_035537435.1 Pyrinomonadaceae bacterium
ATCGCCTTCGACGCGCGCGCCGACTTCGCGTGGAGCGTGCGCGCGGCGACCTCCTTGCCGGTGCCGTTCTCGCCCGTGATCAAAACGTTCGCGTCCGACGGGGCGACCGTCTCGATCAACTCCAGCACGGGCTTCATCGCCGCCGAGCCCGCGACGAGCGTGGGCGGCTGCGCGCCGTCGCGGAGGATGCGGTTCTCGGCTTCGAGCCGCTTCCCTTCCCGCAGCGCGCGGCTCAGCTCGATCTGCGTGTGCAGCACGGTCAGCAGTCGCGCGTTCTCCCAGGGCTTCTGCACGAAGTCGCGCGCCCCGCGGCGCATCGCCTCCACCGCCAGCTCGACCGTCCCCCAGGCCGTCATCACGATGACGGGCAGCGTCGGGTCGGCCTGCTGCACGCGCGTCAAAAGATCGAGCCCCTCCTGACCCGAAGTGGTGTCCTGCGTGTAATTGAGATCGATGAGCAGCAGGTCGAAGTCCTTCGCGCGCAGGGCGCCGATGACCGCGTTGGGCGACGTGACCGTCTCGCTCTGGAAGCGCTCGGCCTTGAGGAGCAGCCGCAGGGCTTCGAGCACGTCCGGCTGATCGTCCGCGATGAGAATGCGTGGCGCGCTGGCTTCGGATGTCTTCATTAAGAGTAAGTGGATTCGGCCGCGAGCCCCGCGGGCCTCGCCTGCGTGTT
This sequence comes from Pyrinomonadaceae bacterium, assembly GCA_035537435.1. GTDB lineage: Bacteria > Acidobacteriota > Blastocatellia > Pyrinomonadales > Pyrinomonadaceae > JAIVGV01. Next base: position 677 of record DATLMC010000095.1, read on the forward strand.
ACAAGGAAAGTTAAAGCCTACCCCCGCCCGATCGCAATCGGCGGGACGGCGCGTGAGGCGCGCGCCGCATCACCGCAGCGCGCGCCCCACCGCCTGAGCCGCGTCAGTTCGTTAATCTCGCGAGGCGCGTCTGGACGCGGCCGCGCTCGTAGTCGCTACCGATGCTACGCATCGCCGAGGCGAACGCCGCGCGCAGAAGCTCGTCCGACTGGTAGCGGCCGGCGGCCTCTATCAGGAAGGTCGCCTTCTCGTAGTCGGAAGAGATTCCGGCGGCGGACTGCGCCATCGCGAGGAGCGCGTCGCGGCTCAGCCCCGCGCGCTTGATCGCGGCCGAGAGCACGCGGCGGTGTTCGTAGTCCGATCCGATCCGTCCGAGCGACTCGAAGTAGGTGGGGACGAGCGAGTCTTTAACGAGAAACACGTCGGCCGTGTGCAGGAGCAACTGCGCGCGCTCGTAGTCGCTCGTGATGGTGCGCGACGCGTTCGCGAGCGCGGAGCGGCGATCTTCGTCGCGCAGGTTGTCGACCTTCAGGAACTCGTCGAAGTAGATGCGACGCGCGTAGTCGCCCTGGATGTGCGCGATCTCGTCGACGAGGGCGCGCGTCCCGCCGCGCGCGAGTATGCGGCGCACGCGGTTGCGCGCGTCCAGGCCGCCCTGCCGCGCGGCGACGAGCAGCGTCTGGCGCAGCCACTCGCGCGCCGCGGCGTCGTAGTCGCGCCGCGCGCCGTTGAAGGTGTAATCCCTCAGCACCCCGCCCGACGCGTCGCGCGTCACGACGAGGCGGCGCGCCGCCGACGGGTCGCGCGTGTCCACGATCCGCAAAGCCCCGTCCGCGGGGACGGCGGAAACGTCCGAGTAGTCCTCGTTGAACTCGACCTGGCCTTCGACCTTGACCTCGATCTTCTTGCCGTCGTCGGTGTGCACCCAGGTCCAGTTGTTGCGCTCGACCTGGGCGAGAGCCGGCGCGGTTGAAGATGCCGCGGCGAGCGCGAGCAGAGAGGCGCAGAGCGCCGCTTTGAAAAAATTCCGTAGCGTCATAGTCATACCTCCAGAATAAATTGTGTGTCGGCGCGTCGCCCCGACTCACTCGTGCCTGAGCGCGACCATCGGATCGACCCGCGTCGCGCGCCGCGCCGGGACGTAGCAGGCGAGCAGGGCGACCGCCGCCAGCAGCGCCGCCACCCCGCCGAACGTGACGGGGTCGGTCGCCGAGACCCCGAAGAGCAGGCTCGACATGAGACGCGTCAGCGCGAACGCGCCCGCGAGCCCCAGGCCGACGCCGAGGAGCGTCAGCGTCATGCCGTGGCCGACGATCATCCGCAGGATGTCCGACCCCTGCGCGCCGAGCGCCATGCGGATGCCGATCTCGTGCGTGCGCTGCGCGACCAAAAAGCTCATCACGCTGAAGATGCCGACCGCGGCGAGCGAGAGCGCGAGCGCGGCGAAGACGCCGATCAGGGTCATGCTGAAACGCTGCCGCGACACCGAGCGCGAGACCAGTGCGCCCATCGTCCTCACCTCGTAGAGCGGCTGATCCTTGTCCATCTCGCGCACCACGCCCCGCAGCGCGGGCGTGAGCGACGCCGGATCGGACGTGCCCGTGCGCACGACTAGAGACATGTCGCTCCACGCCGCGTGCGACTGCGGGATGTAGTACTCGGGGCTGCCCGGCACGCTCAGCGCGCTGCCGCGCACGTCGCCGACCACGCCGACGATCTCGCCCTCGATCCGGTTGTAGCCGATGCGCATGCGCTTGCCGAGCGGCTCCTCGCCCGGCAGGTAGCGGCGCGCGAACGCCTCGTTGACGACGAGCACGGGCGGTGAGCCCGCCTTCTCCTGATCCGTGAAGACGCGCCCCCTGCGCAGTGGGATGCCCATCGCGCGGAAGTAGTCGGGCGTGATGAAGCGCGCCGAGGCCGACAGGCCCTGACCCGGCGGCGGCTCCGGGCGGTCGAGGAGGACGAAGGAGAAGGATATCCCGTTGCCGCTGAGCGGCAGCGGCGCGACCGCCGCGACCGACTCGACGCCGGGCAGCGCGCGCAGGCGCTCGATCAACTGATCGTAGAAGCGCGTGATCTGCTCGTCCTTCTCGTAGCGGACGGAGGCGAGCGAGAGCGAGGCGGTCAGCGTGTTCTGCGGGTTGAAGCCGGGATCGGTGTTGCGCAAGCGGACGAAGCTCTTGATCAAAAGCCCCGCGCCGACCAGGAGCATGAGCGAGAGCGCGACTTCAGCGATGATCAGGAGGCTGCGTACGTGGTTGCCCCCGCGCCCCTCGGTCGCGCTGCGCCCGCCCTCCTTGAGCGCGTCGTTCATGTCGAGCCTGGCGCTGTGGATCGCAGGCGCGAGACCGAAGAGCACCCCGGTCACGACCGAGGCGGCGAGCGTGAAGCCGAGCACGCGCAGATCGAGGCTCGTCTCGTCGAAGCGTGGCACGTCCGCGGGGATGAATGAGGAGAGGAGGGAGACGCCCCAGACGGCGAAGAGCAGACCGAGCACGCCGCCGAGGCAGGCGAGCAGCGTGCTTTCGGTAAGCAACTGCCTGACGATGCGGCCGCGCGACGCGCCGAGCGCCACGCGCACGGCGATCTCGCGCCCGCGGCCCGCGGCCCGCGCCAGCAGGAGGTTCGCCACGTTGGCGCACGCGATCAAGAGCACGCAGCCGACCGCGCCGAGCAGCACCAGCAGCGTCGGGCGCAGGTCGCCGACCAACTCTTCGCGCGCGCCGGCGAGCCGGATTCCGATCCCGGCGTTCGGGTTCGGGTAAGCCTGCTGAAGCCTGCCCATGACGCCGAGCATGTCGGCCTCCGCCTGCTGGAGAGAGACCCCGGGCTTGAGCCGGCCGATCAGTTCGAGGAAGATCGCGCCGCGCGACTGGAACCCCGGAGCCTGCGGATCGATCGGCGTCCAGAAGTCTGCCGCGTCCGTGACGAACTCGAAGCGGAAGTCGGCCGGGGTGACGCCGATGATCTCGCGCTCCCTCCCGTCGAGCCTGATCTGGCGGCCCAGGACGTTCGGGTCGGAGCCGAAGCGTCTCTGCCACAGCCCGTGGCTGATCACGACGACGGGCGAGCCGCCCGGCTTCTCGTCCTCGTTCGAGAGCAGGCGACCCAGGAGCGGCTTCGTCTTGAGGACGCGGAAGATGTCGCCCGACGCGAGCACGCCCGTGATCTGCTCCGGCGTCTCCGCGCCGCTCAGGGCCGCACTCGTCCCGGAGTAGGCGGCCAGCGCCTCCAGCGATCCGTTCTGCGCCCGCAGGTCGGAGAAGTTGAGGTACGAGTAGGGGCGCGAGAAGCTGTTCCGCTGCGGGTTCGTCCCGAAGACCCTGACGAGCCTTTCCGGGGCGTCGAAGGGCAGCGGGCGCAGCAGCACCGCGTTGACGACCGAGAAGATGGCCGTGTTCGCGCCGATGCCGAGCGCGACGACGAACACCGCGACGAACGCGAAGCCGGGGCTCTTCAACAACACGCGCACCCCGAATTTAACGTCCTGCCAGAACATCATCATAACTTCCTTCCTCCTTACCTCTCGTTCCCTTCTCTCCTCACATCTCTCATTCGTATCTCAGCGCGCTCAGCGGATCGACCTTCGTCGCCCGCCGCGCGGGTAGGTAGCAGGCGACGAGCGCGACGAGCGTGAGAGACGCGGCGATCACCGCGAAGGTCAGCGGGTCAGTCGGCTTCACGCCGTAGAGCATATCGGTCAGGCTCGCGAGATATTTCGTCAGCGCGTAAGCGCCCGCGAGCCCGACGGCGACGCCGGAGAGCGTCAACGTCAGACCCTGGCTCAAGATCATCTTCAACACGGCGGCGCGGCTCGCGCCCAGGGCCATGCGGATGCCGATCTCGTGCGTGCGCTGCGAGACAGACCAGGCGAGCACGCCGTAGAGACCGACCGCCGCGAGCAGCAGCGCGAGCAGCCCGAAGAGACTCAGCAGCTTGGCGAAGAGTCGCTCCATCGCCAGCGTCTCGTCGGCCTGCTCGATCTGCGTCTTGATGTCTTTGAGCGGCAGGTTCGCGTCCACTTCACGCACCGCCTCGCGCATGGCGGCGACTCCGGCGGCGGGGTCGCCCGTGGTGCGAACCTCGAAGGTCACGGAGCCGACCGCGTCGAGCTGCTGCAACCACGGGAGGTAAGCCGTGGGCGGAATCTCGTCGCGCTGGCTCGTGTACTTGGCGTCCTTCGCGACGCCGACGATCTCGATGCCGCCGGGCCTGCTGCGGCTGATGCCGAAGCGCTTGCCGAGCGGGTTCTCTTCGCGGAAGACCTTGCGCGCGAAGGTCTGGTTGACGACGGCGACGTGCGGGGCGCGCGCGTCATCTTGCGCGGTCAGCCCGCGCCCGGCGAGCAGCGGAATCCCCATCGCCGCGAGAAAGTTTTCGCGCGTCTGGTGGATGTAGACGTTGCCGCTCGGTCTTATTTTTCCGTCGGCGTCCGGCGTCGCGCCCGGCAGGTACAGCACGGATTCGTACGAGCTCTGCGCGAGCAGGGGCTGGGCCGAGAACGTGACCGAGCGCACGCCCGGGACGGCTTCGATGCGCTCCGACATCTGACTGTACAGGCTCGCCAGCCGCTCATCCTTGTAGCCGATCAAATCCGGATCGACGCCGAAGAGCAGCAGGTTGTCGGTGTTGAAGCCGGTCTCGACCCGTTCGAGGTTGACGAGCGTGCGCAGGAAGAGCCCCGCGCCGACGAGCAGCAGCAGCGACATGGCGACCTGCGCCACGACCAGAGATTTACTGAGCCAGGAGCGCGAAGTGTGGCTCGAACTGCGGCCACTGTCTTTGAGCGCGGGGGTGAGATCGACGCGCGTCGCGCGCCACGCCGGGACGAGCCCGAAGACGACGCCGGTCAGCAGTGAAAGTCCGAGCGTGAAGCCGAGCACGCGCCAGTCGAGACGCGGATCGAGCGCGCTCATCTGGCGACCGCCCCAGTCGGTCACCGCCAGCAAGCCGTCCTTGATCCAGAAGGCGAGCAGCACGCCGAGCGCGCCGCCAATCGTGGCGAGCAGCACGCTCTCGGTCAGCAGTTGCCGGATCAAACGTCGCCGCGTTGCGCCCAGCGCCAGTCGCACGGCGATCTCCCTCCGCCTCACGGCGGCGCGCGCCAGGAGCAGGTTCGCGACGTTCGCGCACGCGATCAGGAGGACGAGCCCGACCACGCCGAGCAGGTAGTAGAGTGGTTTTTGATAGTCGCGGCGGACGTTCATCTCGCCGCGGCTGCCGGAGTCAGCGGCGAGGCGCGGGTAGTCGTTCGGGTCGAGCGGCGCGCGCGCCTCCTCTTCGTGCGCCTGCTGCGCGGCGCGCTGTTCGAGTGCGGACTGCTGGAAGACGTCGTTCAGGCTGGCCTGCGCCTGCTCGGCGGTCGCGCCGGGCTTGAGCCGGCCCATCAGGCGCAGCCACCACGTACCCGCGCCGGCCATGCGCGAACGTTCCGTGTTGACCTGCGGCTCCCACGCGATGGGGATCGACACGTCCGCCGTCGAGCCGACCTGCATCGCGCCCTCGAAGCCCTGCGGCGTGACGCCGACGACCGTGAAGGCGACGCCGTTGAGGTTGATCTGTTTACCGACCACGGACGGGTCGCCGCCGAAGCGCCGCTGCCAGTAGCGGTGGCTGACGACGGCGGCGGGCGTCGCCGCAGGGTTGTCGTCAGCCTCCGTGAGCGTGCGTCCGAGAGACGCGGGCACGCCGAGACCCGCGTAGTAGTTGCCGGACACGGCTTGCCCGTCGGCGACGCCCGCCTGACCGTCGGCGTTCACGTTCAGACTCACGCGCCCGAAGGCGAACACGTCCGAGAGGACGCTCTGCCGTTGCTCGCGGAAGCGCGCGAAGGTCTGGTACGGGAATGAAGTCCTGACCAGCAAACCCGATGGATCGTCGCTCGTGTTGCCGTTGTAATTGCCGGGGCTGAATTTTCTCGTCGCCACCGATTTGAAGAGCACCAGCCGCTCGGGTTCTTTGACGGGGAGCTTTTTGAGCAGCACGGCGTCGACCACGCTGAAGAGCGCCGTGTTCGCGCCGATGCCCAACGCCAGCGACAGCGCGGTGACGGCGGTGAAGCCGGGCGTCTTGCTCAACAGGCGCGCGCCGTAGCGCAGGTCTTGCCAGAGGTTACGCATCGCGGTCTCCTATTCGTGGCGCAAAGCGATCATCGGATCGACCTTCGCCGCCCGGCGCGCCGGCAGGTAGCAGGCGAGGAGCGCGGCTGAGCCGAGCAGCAGCGTGACGCCCGCGAACGTCAGGGGGTCGGTCGCGCTCAGGTTGAAGAGCAGGCCGGAGACGACGCGCGACAGCGCGAAGGCGAGCGCGAGCCCGATGGCGCCGCCGATGAGGATGAGCGTCATGCCCTGCCCGACGACGAGGCGCAGCACGTCGCGCGGCTTTGCGCCGAGCGCCATGCGGATGCCGATCTCGCGCGTGCGGTGCGCCACCGCGTAAGACATCACGCCGTAGACGCCCACGCCCGCGAGCAGCAGAGCCGCCCCGCCGAAGACGCCGAGCAGCACGGCGAACATCCTGTCGACGGCGAGCGCGGCGCGGACGTGCGAGCGCATCGTCTTGACGTTGTAGAGCGGCAGGCTCTTGTTCAGCTGCTGCATGACGGAGCGCACGGCGGGCGCCACCGAGAGCGGATCGCCTTCGGTGCGCACGGCGAGCGTCATGCCCTGCTGGTACTCCTGCCCCATCGGGATGTAGATGAAGGGCAGAGGGCGCTCGCGCAGGTCTCTGTACTTCGCGTCGCGCGCCACGCCGACGATCTCCGCGAAGGGTCCCTCGGAGTCGGTGCGCAAGCGCCTGCCGACCGCCGACTGCCCGCCGTAGTAGCGGCGCGCGAACTCCTCGTTGACGACGACGACCGGCTGGCTCTTCGCCGTGTCGCGCGCGTCGAAGTCGCGCCCCGCCACGACGGGGATGCCCATCGTCTGGAAGAAGTTGAGACCGATGACGTTCGTGTTGAGCTCGGTGTCCTCGTTCGGGCGCGGCTGGTAGCCCTCGATGGTCGTGCCGCGCCGCTGACCGCCGCCGCTGATGGGAGTGACGCGCGTGAAGCTCGCCGCGCGCACGCCGGGGAGGTGGCTGACCCTCTCTTGAAGCTGTGCGTAGAGCTGCGCCCCCTGCTCCTTCGTCAGCTCGCGCCCGCGCATCTCCAGGGAGGCGAGCAGCAGGTTGTTCGAGTCGAAGCCGGGATCGAAGTTGACGGCGTTGCGCAAGCTACGCAGGAAGAGACCCGCGGCGACGAGCAGGACGAGCGATAGCGCGACCTGCGCGATGACTAAGGCGTTGCGCAGACCGAAGCGGCGCAAGCCCGCGAGCGCGCCGCTCGAATCGTCTTTCAGCGCGCTGACGAGATCGGGGCGCGAGGAGTGGATCGCCGGGGCGAGCCCGAAGACGAAGCCCGTCAGGAGCGAGACGCCGAGCGTGAAGATGAGCACGCGCGAGTCCACCGAGAGATCGAGCAGAGCCGTCTCCTCCGCCGGGAAGAAGCCGGGCAAGAGGTCGGCAGTCCACAGCGAGATGACGAGACCGACCGCGCCTCCCGCGAGCGAGAGGGCGAGCGATTCCGTGATCAACTGCCGCACGAGTCGCGCGCGCGACGCGCCGAGGGCGAGGCGGATCGCGATCTCGCGCCGGCGCGTCGAGGCGCGCGCCAGCAGCAGGTTCGCCACGTTCGCGCAGGCGATCAGCAGCACGAGCCCGACGACGGCGAGCAACAGACCCGACACCGCGCGCAGCGTCTTGCGCGCCCCCGGACCGACGAGCGCGGCGGGCTCGACCGAGATGGGGCGCGCCTCGTTCGGGCGTTCGAGCGTGCCGCGGTTCGTGTCGGGGTAGGCGGCGGCGAGGCGCGCGGCGACGCTCTGGAGTTGGCCTTGCGCGCCCTCGGGCGTCGCGCCCGCCTTGAGCCGACCGATCAGCTCGAGCCCGCGGCTGCCGCGCGAAGTCAAATCCCGCTCCGGCATCTGCGCCATCGGGATCCAGAAGTCGGGCGCGCTCTCGCCGAGCCGCATCCCGTGGTACGACTGCGCCGCCACGCCGACGACCGTGTAGGGGAGCGAGTCGAGGCTGACCGGCGAGCCGACGATCCCGGCGTTCGAGTCGAAGCGGCGACGCCAGAGGTCGTGGCTGATGACGACGAGCGGGTGCGCGCCCGCCCGCTCGTCGTCCTGCGGCTTGAAGAGGCGGCCCGCCGCCGGCTTCACGCCGAGCACGTCGAAGTAGTTGCCCGTCACGTAGACGCCGCGGGCGCGCTCCGGCACGTCGTCGCCCGCCGCCGTGAAGCTGGCGACCGTCTCCTGGTAGGCGGCGAGCCCTTCGAAGGCGTCGGTCTGATCGCGGAAGTCTACGTAGTCTGGGTACGAGGTCGCGCCGTAGAGCCCGCTGCTGTAGTCGCTCGTGTAGACCTCGGCGAGCCGCTCCGGGTCGCTCACGCCGACGATGGGGCGCAGCAGGATGGCGTTGACGAAGCTGAAGACGGTCGTGTTCGCGCCGACGCCGAGCGCGACGGCCAGCACGGCCGCGAGCGTGAAGCCCGGGCTCTTCAAAAACACCCTCACCGCGTAGCGCAAATCCTGCAAGACGGTTCTCATATCATTCACCTCACCGAGCGTGACAGGTGACAAGGGACAGGTGACAGGTAAGAGCGTATTCGGTTTCTCTTGTCACCCGTCACGGTTTACTTGTCACGTCATTCGTATCTGAGGGCGATCACGGGATCGACCTTCGTCGCGCGCCGCGCCGGGACGACGCTGGCGGCGAGCGCGACCGCGCCGAGCAACAGCGACACTGACGCGAAGACCGCGGGGTCGTTCGCGCTCACCTCGAAGAGCAGGCCGCGCATCGTGCGCGTCAGGGCCAGCGACGCGACGAGCCCCAGCCCGACGCCGGCCAGCGTCAGCGACATCGCCTGCCCGACGACGAGCCGGAGGATGTCCGCGGTGCGAGCGCCGAGCGCGATGCGCACCCCCATCTCGTGCGCGCGCTGGCTGACCGTGTAAGCGATCACGCCGTAGATGCCGACCGCGGCGAGGATCATGGCGAGCGCGGCGAAGGCGGCGAGCAGCGTCGAGTTGAAACGCTGCGGCGCGACCGCGCGCGTGAAGACCTGCTCGAACGTCTGCACGTCGGAGACGGGCTGGTCGGGATCGACCGCCGCGACCTCCCGCCGCACCGCCGCGGCGAGCGACGACGGATCGGCCTTGCCCCGCACCGCCAGCACCATCGTGTGCCAGGGGCTCTGCCGGCTCGACACGTACATGGTGGGCTTCGGCTCGGCGTCGAGCGAGGCGTGTCGCACGCTCGCGACGACGCCGACGACGGTCATGAAACCTTTCGGCGAGAGCGAGCCCTGCTCGTCGACGCGCTTGCCGACGGGGTCTTCGCCGGGGAAGTAGCGGCGCGCGAACGTCTCGTCGACGATCATCACGCCCTGCGCTTCGCCCGCGTCCTGCTCCGAGAAGTAGCGGCCGCGCAGGAGCGGGATGCGCAGCACACGTAAGTAGTCGGGCGAGACGACGCGGAACGCCGCCGTCATGATCCCGTCGGCGGTCTCGGCGCGCGGCCGACCCTCGATGGTTAGCCCGTCGATCTCCTCGCTGCCGCCGAGCGGCAGTTGCGACGTGCCGCCGACCGACTCGACGCCCGGCAGCGTCTTCACGCGCTCAAGCACCTGCTCGTAAAAGCGCGCGCGCTGCGCCTCCTCCTGGTAGCGCGCGTCGGGCAGGAACATCGTCATCGTCAGCACGTTCTTGTAGTCGAAGCCGGGGTGGACGTTTTGCAGCCGCGCGAAACTCTTCAGCAGCAGCCCCGCGCCGACCAGGAGCACGAGCGCGAGCGCGACCTCGGAGACGACGAGGGCCGAGCGCACGCGCTGGCGTCGCGGGCTCGACGCGCCGCCGCGACTCCCCTCCTTCAGAGACTCGTTCAAATCCGGCCGCGAGCTGGCGAGCGCCGGCGCGAGCCCGAAGAGCAGGCCCGTCGCGACGGAGACGCCGAGCGTGAAGCAGAGCACGCGGGCGTCGATGCCGACCTCCCCCGCGCGCGGGATGTTGCCCGCGCTCATGCCGGAGAGCACGTCCACGCCCCACATCGCGAGCAGCACGCCGAGCGCGGCTCCCAGGAGCGCGAGCATCACGCTCTCGGTGAGGAGCTGCCGCACGATGCGCCACCGGCCCGCGCCGAGCGCCGCGCGGATCGCGATCTCCTTGTGGCGCGCGTTGGCGCGCGCCAGCAGCAGGTTCGCGATGTTGGCGCACGCGATCAAGAGCACGAACGCGACCGCGCCGAGCAGCAACAGGATCGCGCGGCGACTCTTGCCGACCACCTGCTCGTGCAGCGAGCCGACCGTCACGCCCCAGTCCTTGCCCTCGATGGAAGAAGTCTTCTCCGCGAGCCGGCGCTCGACGGCTTCGAGTTGCGCCAGCGCCTGCGGGAAGGTCGCGCCGGGCTTGAGCCGGCCGACGGCCGTCAGGAAGTGATTGCCCCGACTGATGGCCTGATCGGGCGGGAGCGCGAGCGGCGTCCAGAGCGCGAGGTCTTCGTCCAGGCCGAGCGCCGGGTCGATGCCCATCCCGCGCGGGAAGCTGAAACCTTTCGGCATCACGCCGACGATCTGGAAGCTGTCGCCGTCGAGCGTGAGCGGCGCGCCGAGGACGCGCGCGTCGCCGCCGAAGCGGCGCTGCCAGAACCCGTGACTTAAGATCACGACGCGGTTCTTGCCGAACGTCTCCTCTTCGGGCGCGAAGTCGCGACCGAGCGCGGGCTTGGCGCGCAGCAGCCCGAGCATGTTCGTCGAGACGCGCGCCCCGCTGATGCGCTCCGGCTCGCCGCCGCCCGTGACGTTCCAGTTGCCGCCCGCGAGCGCGGTCATCCCCTCGAAGGCGTCCGCCGAGTGCCGCCAGGCGTCGAAGTCGGCGGGCGCGGCGGGCAGGTGGTCGTAGCCGAGTTTTTTACCGAACGGGTGCGTCTGCCAGATGGCCGCCAGCCGCTCCGGTTGCTCGAACGGCAGCGGCCGCAGGAGCACCGCGTCGACGACCGAGAAGATCGCCGTGTTCGCGCCGACGCCCAGCGCCAGCGCGACCACCGCGACCGCCGTGAAGCCGGGGCTCTTCCGCATCGCGCGCAGCCCGTAGCGCAGGTCTTGCCAGATCGTGCCCATCATTCACCTCATCCGGCGTGGCAGGTGGAAAGGCGTAAACCGTGACGGGTGACAAGGAAAACCTGTGCTGACCTGTCACCTGTCACCCGTCACCGTTCACCCGTCACGCTTTCCTCTTGTCACCTGTCACGGTTCACCCGTCACCTCATTCGTACCTGAGAGCCACCATCGGATCGACTTTGGTCGCGCGGCGCGCCGGCAGGTAGTTGGCGGCGAGCGCGACGGCGGTGAGCAGCAGCGCGACCGAGGCGAAGACGACGGGGTCGTTCGCGCTGACGCCGTAGAGCAGCCCGCTGATCGTGCGCGTCAGCGCGAGCGAGCCCAGGAGCCCGACCGTGACGCCCGCGCCGACGAGCGCCATCCCCTGCCCCACGATGAGCCGCAGGATGTCGGCGCGCTGCGCGCCGAGCGCCATGCGCACCCCGATCTCGTGCGTGCGCTGCGCCACCGTGTAGCTCATCACGCCGAAGATGCCGACGAGCGCGAGCACGAGCGCCACCGCGGCGAAGACGCCGACGAGGATCATGTTGAAGCGGCGCGCGGCGGTCGAATCCGCCAGCAGCTCGCGCATCGTCTTCACGTCGTAGACGGGCTGGTTCGGATCGACCGCCCAGACCTCGGAGCGCACCGCCCCGGCGAGCGACGCCGCGTCGCCCGCCCCGCGCACGACCACCGTCATCGCCTGCGTCGGCGATTGCAGGTGCGGCACGTAGACCTGGAAATTGGGCGCGGCGTCGAGGCTGTACTGATGCACGTCCTTCGCGACGCCGACGACCGTCAGCCAGGGGTTTTCCGGATCGCCGATCTTGATGCGGCTGCCGACGGCCGCGCGCTTGTCGAAGTAGCTGCGCGCCACCGCCTCGCCGATGACGGCGACGGGCTGCGCGCCCGCGCGATCCTGCGGCGTGAAGCCGCGGCCCGCGACGAGCGGCACGCCGAGGGCTTTGAAGTAGTCGGAGCTGACCATGTAGCGCTCGGTCTGCGCCGCGTCGCCCGCGTTCAGGACGGGCTGCCCCTCGACGTAGAGCGGGAGCTGATCGTAGTTGCCGCTGACGGGCAGGTTGCTCGTCACGCCCGCGTGCTCGACGCCGGGCAGGGCCTCGACCCGTTCGAGCAGCTGCTCGAAGAAGGCGGAATGCTGCGCCTCTTCCGGGTAGCGCAGGCCGGGCAGGAAGATGTTCAGCGTGACGACGCGGCGCGGATCGAAGCCGGGATCGACCTGTTGCAGCCGCACGAAGCTCTTGACGAAGAGGCCCGCGCCGACTAAGAGGACGAGCGAGATGGCGATCTCGGAGACGATCAGAAGGCTCTGCGTCCTGCGCCGCGCGGCCGTGCCCGACATGCTCCGCCCGCCCTCCTTCAACCTCTCGTTGAGATCGACCTGGGAGGCTTGCAGCGCGGGCGCGAGCCCGAAGAAGAGTCCGGTCGCGAGCGTGACGCCGAGCGTGAAGAGGACGACGCGCGCGTCCAGGCCGACGTGCTCGACGCGCGGCAGCGCCCCCGCGCTCAGGGTCGGCAGGTAGTCGTTCGCCCAGAGCGCGAGCAGCAGCCCGCAACAGCCGCCGAGCGCGGCCAGCAGGACGCTCTCGGTCAGGAGTTGGCGGACGACGCGCAGGCGGGTCGCGCCGAGCGCCGTGCGGATCGCCATCTCGCGCGTGCGCGCGGAGGCGCGCGCCAAGAGCATGTTGGCGACGTTGGCGCACGCGATCAGCAGCACGAGCCCGACCGCCGCGAAGAAGACGAGCAGCGCGGGGCGGGCTCGCCCGACGAGCTGTTCCTGCATGGACGCGAGACGCACGCCCGCGTTCTTGTTCGTCTTCGGGTACTGCTGCTGCAACTGCCCGGCGATTGACTCCATCTCGGCGCGGGCCTGCGCGAGCGTCACGCCGGGCTTGAGGCGGGCGACCGCCGCGTCGACCGAGCGGCCGTCGCGCGTCCACTGCGAGAGGTCGGGCGCGAACGGGACCCAGATGTCGGGCTTCGCCTCGTCGCGCCCGCCGAACTGCGGCGGCTCGAACTTCTCCGGCATCACGCCGACGACCGCGAAGCCTTCGCCGCTCAACTCGATCCGTTGGCCGACGATCTTCGGATCGGAGTTGAAGCGCCGCTGCCAGAGGCCGTGGCTGAGGATCGCGACGCGGTGGTTGCCGCGCTGCTCCTCTGCCGGCGCGAAGTCGCGCCCCAGCGCGGGCGCGACTCTCAGCGCGCGGAAGAGGCCGGGCGAGACGCGCTGCCCGTTGAGGCGGATGGGCTCGCCGCCGCCGCCCGTCAGGCTCGGCGACGCGCCGTCCACGGCGGCCATCGACTCGAAGACGGTGTTGCGCCCGCGCCAGTCGTAGAAGTCCTGCGGGCTGAAGGTGCAGATCGACTCGATCTTGCACGAGCCGCCGACGCGCACGAGCTGCTCCGCGTGCTCGTAGGGCAGCGGGCGCAGGAGCACCGCGTTGATCACGCTAAAGATCGCGCTGTTCGCGCCGATGCCGAGCGCCAGCGCGAGGACGGCCACGAGCGAGAAGCCCGGATTCTTCCACAGCACGCGCGCCCCGTAGCGCAGGTCTTGCAAGAACGTTCCCATCTCTTCACCTCGGAGCAGAGGTCAGAGGCTAGAGGTTAGAGGTCAGTAAGAAACCTTCTTCTTTGACTAGCCTCTGATCTCTAACCTCTGACCCCTCTCTTGTCATTCGTACCTGAGAGCGATCATCGGATCGACTTTCGTGGCCCGCCGCGCCGGCAGGAGACACGAGACGAAGGCGACGCCCGCGAGCAGGAGCGCGACGCCGCCGAACGTCACGGGGTCGGTCGCGCTCACGCCGAAGAGCAGGCCCGACATGACGCGCGTCAGCGCGGAGGCCCCGAGGAGCCCGACGCCGACCCCCAGGAGCGTGAGCCGCATGCCCTGCGACAGGATCATCCGCACCACGTCGCCGGGCTGCGCGCCGAGGGCGACCCGCACGCCGATCTCGTGCGTGCGCTGCGTGACGGTGTAGGAGATGACGCCGTAGATGCCGAGCGCGGCGAGCACGAGCGCGACCGCGGCGAAGCCGCCCAGCAGGATCATGTTGAAGCGCCGCTTCGCGACCGACGCGGCGAGCAGCTCCTCCATCGTGCGGACGTTGTAGACGGGCGAGTCCTTGTCCGTCCGGCGGATGACGCCGCGCAGCGCGCCCGCCACGCCCGCCGTGTCGTCGGACGCCGAGCGCGCGACGACCGTCAGGCGCGCGGTCAGCACCTGCGTGTAGGGCACGTAGAACTCCGGCGTCGCGGGCTCGTCGAGGCCGGCGTGGCGCACGTCGCCGACGACGCCGACGATCTCGCGCGCCGTGCCGCCGGCCGGCCCGCCGCCGAAGACGATGCGCTTGCCGAGCGGATCATCGCCGGGGAAGAACTGGCGCGCGAACGTGTCGTTGACGACGAGGACTTGCGGGGCCTCTTTCCTGTCGCGGTCGTCGAAGGTGCGCCCGCGGCGCAGGGGGATGCCCATCACGCGGAAGTAGTCGCCGTTGACGACGCGGCGGTCGGCGTCGTTCTGCTCGCCGGGCGCGAAGGGCGCTCTCCCCTCGATCTGGAAGTCCCACGCCTCGAAGTTGCCGTTGAGCGGGAGCGGATCGACGAGCCCGACGCCGCGCACCCCCGGCAGCCGCGACGCCTGCTCGGCGAAGTCCTTGAAGAACTGTACGCGCTGCGGCTCCTCCGGGTAGCGGCTGCGGCGCGGCACCACGTCCATCGTCACGAGGTTCTTCGCGTCGAAGCCGGGCGTCACGTCGAGCAGCCGCTTGAAGCTCTGCGCGAGCAGCCCCGCGCCGATCAAGAGTACGAGCGAGAGCGCGACTTCGGAGACGACGAGCGCGCCGCGCAGACGGCGGCGGCCGCCGCCCTCGCCCGTGCCGCGCCCACCCTCCTTCAGCGCCTCGTTCACGTCGGCCTTCGACGCCTGGAGCGCGGGCGCGAGCCCGAAGACGACGCCCGTCGCGAGCGTGACGAGGAGCGTGAAGAGGAGGACGCGCGCGTCCAGGCCGATCTCGGCGACGCGCGGGATGTCGGCCGGCGCGGCCGCCGCGAGCAGATCGACGCCCCACAGCGCGAGGAGCAGTCCGAGCGCGCCGCCGACGAGCGCCAGGAGCAGGCTCTCCGTCAGGAGCTGGCGCACGATGCGCGAGCGCGACGCGCCGAGCGCCGTGCGGATCGACATCTCCTTCGAGCGACCCGCGGCGCGCGCCAGCAGCAGGTTCGCCACGTTGGCGCACGCGATCAGGAGCACGCAGCCGACCGCGCCGAGCAGCACGAGGAGCGCGGTGCGGAGGTTGCCGACCAGATTCTCCTTGAGCGGCTTGACGAAGAAGTTGAGCGCGGTATTAGTGGCCGGGTACTGCGCTTGCAGCCTGCGCGAGATGGTGTCGATCTCGGCCTGCGCCTGCTGCTGCGAGACGCCGGGCTTCGTCTTCGCGAGGAGATCGAGCCAGACCATGGCCCTCCCCTCCCTGTCTTCGGGCGAGATTGCCGGCGCGAGCGGCATCCAGAAGTCGGTCTGCTGCCACTCAACCGGGAACTTGAAGCCCTTCGGCATCACGCCGAGGACGGTCGTCGGCGCGCTGCCCCCGAGCGGGATGTCCTGCCCGATGATCTTGGGGTTGCCGCCGAAGAAGCGCTGCCAGACCCCGTAGCTCAAGACGACGACGCGACGCCCGCCCACTTGATCCTCCGCGGCGGTGAAGACGCGCCCGAGCGCCGGCTTGACGCCGAGCAGCGGCAGCAGATCGGCCGAAGCCTGCACGCCCCGCACGCGCTCCGGCTCCTCGCCCGGGTTCATCAGGAACGTGGTCGCGCCCCCGTAAGCCGCCATCCCCTCGCACGACTGGCACTGCGCGCGCAGGTCGAGGAAGTTCGGGTAGGACTGCTCGACGCCGACGCCGCCCGTCTTCTCGTTCCGCACCTGGACGGACATCATCCGCTCCGGGTGATCGAAGGGGAGGGGCCGGAGCAGCACGGCGTTGACGACCGAGAAGATGGCCGAGTTGGCCCCGATGCCGAGCGCGAGCGCGAGGACGGCCACCGACGTGAAGACCGGGGTCTTCCGCAGCGTGCGGAGGCTGTAGCGCAAGTCCTGTATCAACGATCCCATCATTCTCACCTCTTCCATCGTGTCGGGTGACAAGTGACGGGTGACGAGTAAGAAATAGCTTTCACCTGTCACTTGTCACGGCTCACGGTTTACGTCTTTTCGCCCGTCACCCGTCACCCGTCACGTCATTCGTATCTCAGGGCGATCATCGGATCGACTCTGGTCGCGCGCCGCGCCGGCAGGTAGCAGGCGAGGAAGGCGACCGCCGCGAGCAGCGCGGCGACCCCGGCGAAGGTCAGGGGGTCGCTGGGGCTCACGCCGTAGAGTTGACTCGTCAGCAGGCGCGCGGCGGCGAAGGCCAGCGCCAGGCCGACGCCCAGGCCGACGACGGCGAGCGTCATCCCCTGCCCCACGATGAGGCGCAGCACGCTCGCGCGATCCGCGCCGAGCGCCATGCGCAGACCGATCTCGCGCGTGCGCCCCGCCACGACGTAGCTCATCACGCCGTAGATGCCGATGGCCGCCAGCACGAGCGCGAGCACGCCGAAGCTGCCGAGCACTATCGCCGCCATCCGCGCCGGGAAGAGCGGGATGCTCATATGCTCGGTGAGCGTCTTGGGGCTGTAGACGGGCAGCGTCGGGTCGAGCGACTGCACGGCGCGCCCCAGCGCCGCGAGCGCCGCCTGCGGGTCGCCCTCGACGCGCGCCACCAGCGTCACGTTCGAGTTGTAGTCGCGCAGGAGCGGCCGGTAGACGACCGCCTTCGGCTCTTCGCCGAGCGTGTTGTACTTGCCGTCGGCCGCGACGCCGATGACCGTCCAGTAAGGATCGCTCGGGCTGCCGAAGTTGAAGCGTTTCCCCACCGCGTCCTCGCCGTGCCAGAACTTGCGCGCGAAGGTCTCGTTGACGACGGCGACGCGGGACTCGCGCTTGTCCTCCTGCGCGGTGAAGTCGCGGCCGCGCACGGGGACGCCGAGCGTCTTGAAGTAGTCGAGCCCGGCGTAGAAGGGCGTGGCGAGCGGCAGGTCGCTGTTGAGCGCGGCGGGCCGGCCCTCGACGTAGATGCCGGTCGAGTTGTAGTTGATGCTGAGCGGCAGGCTGTCGGTCAGCGTCACGCCGCGCACGCCCGGAACCTGTTTCGCGCGCTCGACGATCTCGCGCTGGAACGCGCGTCCGCGCTGCTCGTCGTAGCCCTGGAGGCCCAGATCGAACGAGAGCGCGACGGCGTTCTGCGGGTTGAAGCCGGGGTGCATCGCCTGCGCCGCCTGCAAGCCGCGCACGATGAGGCCGGCCGAGACGAGCAGCACGAGCGAGAGCGCGACCTGCGCGACGACGAGCGCGTTGCGCAGGCGCGAGCGGCGGAAGCCGCCGAGCGACGTGTCGTCTTTGAGCGCGGGCACGACATCGGGGTTCGACGAACGGAGCGCGGGCAGCAGGCTGAAGACGACGCCCGTCGCGAGCGAGACGCCGAGCGTGAAGGCGAGCACGCGCCAGTCGATGCGCAGATCGAAGACGAGCGCGATGTCGGTCGGGAGCTTGATCGCCGAGACGAGCGCGTTCACCCACGTCGCGATCAGGAGCCCGAACGCGCCGCCGGCGAGCGAGAGCACGATGGATTCGGTCAAAAGCTGTCGGACGATCCGCGGGCGCGACGCGCCGAGGGCGAGTCGGATCGCCATCTCCTTGCGCCGCTCCGTGGCGCGCGCGAGCAGCAGGTTCGCGAGGTTGACGCACGCCAGGAGCAGGACGAGTCCGACGACGCCCATCAGCACCGCCGAGAAGGTGATCACGGAGTCGCGTATTTCGGGGATGAAGAGGCCGGGCGGGAGCAGGCGCACGCCGCGCCCCTCGTTCTCCTGCGGGTGCTCGCGCGCGAGTTGGTTGGTGAGCGCGGCGAGCGCGGCTTCGGCCTGCGCCTTCGTCACGCCGTCCTTGAGGCGGCCGACGACGAAGAGGTTGTCGTCCGTGCGCGATTCGAGCCAGCTGTTGCCCGGCTCGATCTGCTTCGCCATCATGAACGGCACGAAGATCTCCGGCGAGTAGGCGATCTCCGTCCCGATGAATCCCTTGGGCGCGACGCCGACCACCGTGAACTGCTGGTTGTTGATCGACGCCGCGCGGCCGACGATTGAGGGGTCGCCGCCGAAGCGCGACTGCCAGCAGCCGTAGCTTAAGACGGCGACCGGGTGCGAGCCGGGCGTCTGATCCTCTTCGGGCAGGAAGCCGCGGCCGAGCGCGGGCCGGACGCCGAGCACGTCGAAGTAGTTCCCGCTGACGAGGTAGCCCCAGACGCGCTCGTTCGCGCCGCCGTGGCTGAGGCTCATCGCGGCGAAGCGGTAGCCGAGCACGCCCGCGAGCACGTCGCCGCTGCGGTCGCGGTAGTCCTTGAAGTTCAGGTGCGACTGGATCGTGTAGTCCGCCCCCTTGTGCAGCGTGCCGTAAATCGTGACGAGTTGATCGGGAGCGCGCACCGGCAGGGGCCTCAGCAGCACCGTGTCGACGAGGCTGAAGATCGCGGTGTTCGCGCCGATGCCGAGCGCGAGCGAGAGGACGGCGACGAGCGTGAAGCCCGGCGTCTGCAACAGCCGACGGAAACCGTACCGCAGGTCTTGCCAGAGATTACCCATCATTCACCTCGGAGCAGAGGTCAGAGGCTAGAGATCAGGGGTTAGTAAAAGAAGTTTTCAACTGACCTCTGATCTCTGACCTCTGACCTCTGACCTCTCTTTTCATTCGTACTTGAACGCGACCATCGGATCGACGCGCGACGCGCGACGCGCCGGCAGGAAACTCGCGACGAGCGCGACCGCCGTCAGCAGCGCCGCGATCCCGGCGAACGCCAGCGGATCGGTGGTGCTGACGCCGTAGAGGAAGCCCGCGAGCAGCCGCGTCGTGGCGAAGGCGGCGACGAGCCCGACGACGACGCCGGCGGCGACGAGCGTCATGCCTTCGCGCAGCACGAGCCGCAGCACGTCGGCGCGCTGCGCGCCGAGCGCCATGCGGATGCCGATCTCACGGGTGCGCCGCGCGACCGAGTAGGACATCACGCCGTAGAGCCCGATTGACGCGAGGGCGAGCGCGAGCAGGCCGAAGCCCGCGAGCAGGAACGCCCCGACGCGCGCCGGGAACAGCGACTGCGCGAGCAGCTCCGCCATCGGGCGCAGGCTCGTCACCGGCAGGTTGCGCTCGACCGACTGCACCGCGCCGCGCACCGCCGCGATGCTCCCCGCCGGGTCGCCCTTCGTGCGCACGATCAAACTCATCCCGCTCTCGTGCCGCTGCGCGAGCGGCTGGTAGACGAACGGCGCGGGCGACTCGCCGACCGAGATGTACTTGCCGTCGCGCGCCACGCCGACGATCTCCCACCACGGCCCCCTCTCGCCGCTCAGACTCACGCGCTGACCGAGCGGGTCCTGGCCGGGGAAGTAGCGCGCGGCGAACGTCTCGTTGACGATGACGACGCCGGGCGCGCCCTCCCGATCCAGCGGGGTGAAGTCGCGCCCGCGCAGCAGAGGGATGTTTAAAGTCGGGAAGTAGTTCAGGGCGACCGAGCTGGAAAGCGTCGAGTTGGCGCTCAGGGAGGCCGCGCCCGTGCTCTCGCCGCCGCGCACGCGCTCGGTGTCGGTCTGACCCGCGAGCGTCACTCCGCTCTCACGACTCGCGCCGCTCAAGGGCGGCGTCCGCGTCAGCGTGGCCGACTCGACGCCCGGCAGCGCCTGGACGTTTTCGAGCACGCGCCGGTAGAACTCCTGCCCCTGCGCCTTCGTGTAGCGCAGCAGGTTGATGTTGAGCGGCATCGTGAGGGCGTGCGACGGATCGAAGCCGGGGTCGATGCGCTGGGCCTGGCGCATGCTGCGCAGGAAGAGCCCCGCCGAGATGAGCAGCACGAGCGAGAGCGCGACCTGCGCGACGACCAGCAGGTTCCGCAAAGAGAGTTGGCGCATGAACGCCCCACCGTGCCCCGCGACGAGCGGCGTCTCGTCCTTGAGCGAGGCGACGAGGTCGGGCTTCGACGCCTGCAACGCCGGGGCGACGCCGAAGATGACGCCCGTCAAAAGCGAGAGCACGAGCGTGAAGGCGAGCACGCTCTTGTCGAGCGAGAAGTCGAACGCGACGGGGAAGATGTTCGCGGGCGGCGGGTAGGTCTGCGCCGCGCCGATGAGCCACACCGCGAGGAGCAGGCCGAGCGCGCCGCCGAGGAGCGCGAGCAGCACGCTCTCCGTCAGGAGCTGGCGCACGAGCCGCGCGCGGCTCGCGCCGAGGGCGAGCCGGATGCTGATCTCCTTGCGCCGCGCGGTGGCGCGCGCCAGCAGGAGGTTCGCCACGTTCGCGCACGCGATCAGAAGGACGAGCCCGACGACGGCGAGCAGCAGGCCCGCGACCGAGAGGAGCGTGCCGCGCTGATTCGGGTCGCCCTTGCTGACCTGCCACACGGCGGCCGTCACGTCCCTGTTCGAGTCCGGGTACGCGGTCGCGAGCTGGGCGGCGAGGGCTGACGCGGCCGCCTGCGCCTGCTGCGGCGTGACGCCGGGCTTGAGGCGGCCGACCATGTTGAGCCAGCGCGGGTTGCGCTTCGTCAGCAGATCGGGGTTCATCTCGCCGGAGTAGCCGCCGCGCGGCGGGCGCACGAGCGCCTGCATCGCCATCGGGACGTAGATGTCACTCGTCTGGCCGACCTGCGCGCCGTCGAAGCCCGCGGGCGCGACGCCGACCACCGTGAACTGCTGCCCGTTCAGGATCATCTGACGCCCGACGACCGCCGGGTCGCCGCCGAAGCGGCTCTGCCACAGGCGGTGGCCGATGACGACGACCGGGCGCTCGCCGGGCGTCTGATCTTCTTCGGCGAGGAAGGTGCGGCCCGCCGCGGCGCGCACGCCGAGCACGTCGAAGTAGTTGCCCGAAACGATCAGGCCGGAGACGGCGTCCGCCTGCTCGCCGTCGGTGAAGCTCACCGTGACGGACGACGCGGCGGCGAGCCCGCTGAAGACGTCGTTGCGGTCGCGGAAGTCCACGTAGTCGGGGTACGACGAGACGTTGTAAGGGCTCGTGCGGTTCGCGCTGTAGACGTAGACGAGTCGCGACGGCTCGGCGACGGGCAACTGCCTGAGCAGCACGGCGTTCACGAAACTGAAGATCGCCGTGTTCGCCCCGATGCCGAGCGCGAGCGACAGAATAGCGACCGCGGCGAAGCCCGGGGCCTTCACGAGAGTCCGCGCCGCGTAGCGCGCGTCACGCCATAGTGTTCCCATCATTCACCTCACTCGGCGTGACAGGTAAACCGTGACGGGTGACAGGTAAGAGCGGATTCGGTTTTACCTGTCACCTGTCACCCGTCACCCGTCACGTCATTCGTATCTCAGAGCGATCATCGGATCGACTTTCATCGCGCGGCGCGCCGGCAGGTAGCAGGCGAGCAGGGCGACCGCCGCGAGCAGCAGCGCGAGGAGCGCGTAAGTTTTGGGATCGGTCGCGCTCACGCCGAAGAGCAGGCCCGACATCAATCGCGTCAGCGCGAACGCCGCCGCCAGACCGGCGGCGACGCCGCCGAGCGCCAGGCCCATCCCCTTCCTCAAGACGAGGGCCAGGATGTCGCGCGGCTGAGCGCCGAGCGCCAGGCGGACGCCGATCTCCGGCACGTGCTGCGTCACGAAGTAGGCCAGCACGCCGTAGATCCCCATCGTCGCGAGCAGCAGCGCGAGCCCGGCGAAGGACGCGAGCAGGATCATGCCGATGCCGCGCGTGCCGGTCAGGTCGTTGAGCTGCTGCTCCATCGTGGCGATGTTCGAGAGCGGCTGATCCGAGTCGACGGCGTGCACCTCGCGCCTCACGGCGGGCACGAGGCCCACGGGATCGCCCGCGGCGCGGATGACCAGATCGCGCGGCTTGAAACCGGCGAAGCCCGCCACCTGGCTGTAGGGCAAATACATCTCCGCCTTGACCGGCTGATCCATCCCCATCTGCCGCACGTCCGCGACGACGCCGACGATGGTGCGCCACGGCTCGGAGTCGGAGCCGTCGCCCGCGCCGAAGCTGATCCGCTTGCCGACGGCGCTCTCGCCCTGCCAGAACTGGCGCGCCATCGTCTCGTTGACGACGAGGACGGGCTGCGACTGCGCGTTGTCGTGCTCGTCCAGGTAGCGGCCCTCGCGCAGCGCGACGCCGATGGTCTGTAAGTAGTTGGCGCTCACCTGCCGGTGGATGGCGTTCGTCATCACGCCGGGCGGCGGCTGCGCGCCGTCGACGTTGAACCCGTTCGCGCCGCCCTGCCACTGCAAGGGCACGGAAGTGGTGTAGCCCGCCGCGATGACGCCGGGGAGTGACCCGACGCGCGCGAGCACCTGATCGTAGAACTGCGCGCGCTTCGCGAGCGCGCCGTACTTGTTCTGCGGCAGCACCGTCCGCACCGTCAGCAACTCCCCCGGCCGGAGGTTCGCGTACTGCCCGCGCATGTGTGAGATCGTCTGCACCAGCAGCCCCGCGCCGACGAGCAGCACCAAAGCGAGCGCCACTTCGACGACGACGAGCGCGCCGCGCAACCTCCCGCCCGCGTTCGAGCCCGCGCGCCCGCCGCCCTGCTTGAGCGCCTCGTTCAGATCGGTGCGCGACGCCTGCAACGCCGGGGCCAGCCCGAAGGCGACGCCCGTCGCGAGCGAGACGAGCGTCGCGTAGCCGAGCACGGGCAGGCTCAGTCTCAAATTCGTCGAGAGCGCGAGCCCGTCGGGGATCAGCTTCTTCACGAACTCGAAGCCCCACGCGGCGAGCAGCAGGCCGAACGCCCCGCCGAGCAGCGAGAGCAGCACGCTCTCGGTCAGCAGTTGCCGCACGATGCGCCACCGGCCCGCGCCGAGCGCCGCGCGCACCGCGATCTCTTTCCGGCGCGACGCGGCGCGCGCCAGCATCAGGTTCGCCACGTTGGCGCACGCGATCAGAAGCACGAAGCCGACCGCGCCGAGCAGCACGAGCAGCGGGCGGCGGACGGGACCCGACAGTTGTTCGCCGATCGGCAAGACGTTAGCTTGCACGCCCGTCAAGTCGTTCGGGTAGTCGTGTACCAGGCGCTCGGTGATGGCGCTCATGTCGGCTTGCGCCTGCTCGCGCGTCACCCCGTGCTTCAGCCGCGCGAGAACCAACAATGAGTTGTTGCTGCGCACGGCGAGTTCTTCCGGCGGGAAGGCGGCGGCCGTCCAGAGCCCGGTCGAGCTTTGCAGGAACTGGAAGCCGCGCGGCATCACGCCGACGACCGTGTGCTTCTCGCCGTTGAGCAGGATGTCTTTGCCGATGATGTTCCGGTCGTTGCCGTAGCGCCGCTGCCACAGGCCGTGGCTGAGGATCGCCACTTTCGCCCCGCCGGGCCTGTCTTCTTCGGGCAGGAAGCCGCGGCCGAGCGCGGGCTGCGCGCCGAGCATCGGAAAGAAGTTTTCCGTCACGCCGTAAGACTGAACCTTCTCCGGCTCGCCGTCGCCAGTGATGTTGAAGGTCTGCCAGCGCAGCGCCGCCATGTCCTCGAAGACGTGATTCTGCGTCTTCCAGTCCAGGTAGGTCGCCGGCTGCACCTGATCGCCGGCGGCGCCGATGCCGGGCTGATCCTCCCAGACCATCACGAGCCGCTCCGGCTCGCGGAACGGGGGCGGCTTGAGCAGCACGGCGTTGACGAGGCTGAAGATCGCCGTGTTCGCGCCGATGCCGAGCGCGAGCGAGCAGACGGCGACGGCCGTGAACGCGAGGTTGTGTCGCAAGCCCCGCAGCCCGTAGCGAACGTCCTGAATCAGTGTGCCCATCATTCACCCCATTCTGCGTGACAGGTGACGAGTGACAGGTGACAGGTAAGAATTTTTCTTGTCACCCGTCACGGTTTACTTGTCACGTCATTCGTATCTGAGAGCGATCATCGGATCGACCCGCGTCGCGCGCCTTGCCGGGACGAGGCAGGCGACGAGGGCGACGACCGTGAGCAGCAGGGCGACGCCCGCGAACGTCACGGGGTCGGTGGCGCTCACCCCGAAGAGCAGCCCGGAGATGACGCGGGTGAGGGCGAGACCGCCGGCCAGCCCCAGGGCGACGCCGACGAGCGTCATCCCCATCCCCTGCCGCATGATCATCCGGAGCACGTCGCGTCGCTGCGCGCCGAGCGCCATGCGGATGCCGATCTCCTGCTGCCGCTGCACGACCGTGTAAGCCATCACGCCGTAGATGCCGACCGCCGCGAGCAGCAGCGCGAGGCATGAGAAGACCGTCAGCAGCAGCGTGCCGAAGCGCGCGCGCGCGACCGACTCGCCGACCCAGCTCTCCATCGTCCGCACGTCGGCCACCGGCTGTTGCGGATCAATCGACTGGACGACGCGCCGCGCCGGATCGGCCAGCGACGACGGGTCGACCTCCGTGCGGACGACGAACGTCATCTCCGAGTAGGTGAGCTGCGGGTGAGTCCAATAGACCATCGGGAACGTCTCGCCGTCGAGCTTGTCGTACCTCACGTCGCCGACGACGCCGATGATCTCGTTCATCGGCGGATTGTCCATCATCTCGACGGCGATGCGCTTGCCGACGGGGTTCTCGCCGGGGAAGTGTTTGCGCGCGAGCGCCTCGCTGATGACGATGGTGTGACGATCCTCGGCCGCCTCCTGCGTCGTGAACGAGCGCCCCTGGCGGACGGGGATGCCGAGCGCGCTGAAGTAGTTTTCGTCCACGACGCGCACGTCCGTCGTCAGCTCACTGCCGCGCGGGGGCGGGGGCTGCCCGTCGATCCAGAAGGCGGTGCGCGCGCCGAGCCCCGTGTAGAACGGGAGGTAGTTGGCGACCGAGACTGCGCGCACGCCGGGCAGGCCCGCCATCTGCGCGGTCGCCTGCCGGTAGAAGTTGACGACCTGCGCGTCCTCCTTGTACTTCCTCGGCGGCAGTTGCACGCGCATCGTCAAAAGGTTCTTCGGATCGAAGCCGGGATCGACCGAGACGAGGCGCTGGAAGCTGCGTACGAGGAGCCCCGCGCCGACGAGCAGCACCAGCGCGAGCGCCACTTGCGCGACGACGAAGGCGGAGCGGGCGTGGCGACTCCGGCTGCTCGTGTTGCCGCGCCCCGCCTCCTTGAGCGCGTCGTTGGCGTCCGCGCGCGACGCTTCGAGCGCCGGCAGCAGACCGAAGACGACGCCGGTCAGGACCGAGACGCCCAGTGTGAAGCCGAGCACCGGCAGGCTCACGCCGACCTGCGCCGACCCGATCAGGTTCGGCGGGCTCAGGGCGACGAGCGCGTCCACGCCCCACGTCGCCAGCCCGACGCCGAGCAAGCCGCCCGCGACCGCGAGCAGCAGGCTCTCCGTCAACAACTGCCGCACGATCCTGCCGCTGCCCGCCCCGAGGGCGGCGCGGATGGCGATCTCCTTCGAGCGGGAGGCGGCGCGCGCCAGCATCAGGTTCGCCACGTTGGCGCACGCGATCAGGAGCACGAAAGCGACCGCGCCGAGCAGGATCAGCAGGGGCTTTTTGATCTCCCCGGCGAGCTGCTCGCGCACGGGGACGAGCGTCACGCCCATGTTCGTGTTGTACTGGGGCCGCTCCTGCCCGATGTGCGCCATGACGGCGTTCATCTCGGACTGCGCCTCGGCGAAGCTCACGCCGGGCTTGAGCCGCCCGACGGCCGAGAGGTATCGACCCTGCACGGGGCGGAGCCTCGTGGGCACCCACAGCTCGGCGGGCTTGCCGGTTTGCGAGTTCTCCTTGACGAACCATTTGAAGTCGGCGGGCATGACGCCGATGACCGTCACTTTCGCGCCTTCGAGCGCGACCGTCTTGCCGACCACGTCGGCCGCCCCGCCGAACTGTCTCTGCCAGAAGCCGTGGCTGATGACGATCACGTTGCCGCGCCCCGGCTCGCCGTCCTCTTCGGCGAACGTGCGCCCGAGCATCGGGTTCGCGCCGAGCACCGTGAAGAGATTGGTCTCCGCCACCTGCGACGGCACGGCGACGGGCTCGCCCGCGCCCGTCAGGTTGAAACGCCGGTCGTAGAAGGCGGCCATCCCCTCGAAGGATTTCGCCTGCGACTTCCAATCCATGAAGTTGGTCGGCGCGATGACGTTGCGCGGGTGGTTGCCGTTGCGGTTGTCCTCCCACATGACGACGAGCCGATCCGCGTCCCTGTAAGGCAGCGCGCGCAGGAGCACGGCGTTGACGACCGAGAAGATCGCCGTGTTCGCCCCGATGCCGAGAGCGAGCGCGACGAGCGCGACGGCCGTGAAGCCGGGGTTCTTCAACAACATTCGCGCGCCGTAGCGCAGGTCTTGCCACAAGCTTCCCATCTCAAAACCTCCAGCCTCCGAGACTCACGCGACGGCGACCCTCCGCCGCCGAACTCCCCTCCTACCCGACCGGCTTCGAGCTACCCCGCGCCGCGGAAGCAGCGGTCAGCTCTTTCAACATCGCGCTGATGTCGGCCGCCGAGAGCCAACGCCCGCGCAGCACGACCCCGGCTTGCCGCGACACGTTATTCACGTCCTTCAACGGATCGCCTTCGGCCAAAATGAGATCGGCGCGCTTCCCGACCGCCACCGTCCCGAAATCTTTCGCGCCCAGGAATTCGGCGGGGTTGGCCGTGGCGGTCTTGATCGCTTCGTAGGGCGTCAGCCCCGCCGCGGCCAGCTCGCGCAGCTCGTCGAGCAGGGAGAAGCCGGGCACGACCGAAGGGTTCATGGCGTCCGTGCCCGCGAGCAAGCGCACGCCCGCGGCGTGGAACCCTTTCGTTATTTTTTCCAGCACCCGGTAGCGCGCCCAGAAGCTCTCTATCGGGAGGTTCTTGAAGCGCATGTACGGGTTGGTGGCCGGACCCCACCCGGCGGCGATCTCCGGCGGCACGTATTTCATCTCCGGCCGGTTGAGCACGCCGTCGAGGTCGCTCACCTGAAGCCCGATGTTTTTGTAGGCGGTCAGGTTCGGGATGAGCCACGTCCCGGCCCTGGCGGTCGCCTCGGCGAGCGCCGGGATGCGCGGCTCGACCTGCGCGAAGTTCCGCGAGTTGTTGTTCTTGTCGTAGATGTACTCTTCGGCGTGAGCCACCGCGTCCTGCCGCTCCTCGCTCATCACTTCGGGGCCGAGGTTGCGCGGCGCGTGCCCGACGACTTTGATCCCGACGCGGCGCGCGACGACGAAGAGGCGCGCGTAAGCCTCGCGCGTGAAGTCGCCGTGAATCTTGATCACGTCGTAGCCGGCGCGCTTCTGCTCCACGACCGCCCGCTCCACCTCTTCGGGCGTGGGCGAAGTGCCCGTCGCGTCCGAGACGAAAGGCCCGCTCGTGTAGATCGTGGGGGCGAACAACTCGCCCTTCGCCGCCCGCTCGCGCATCTCCAGATGACGGGGGATGCCCCTCAAGT
Source organism: Pyrinomonadaceae bacterium (assembly GCA_035537435.1). Classification (GTDB taxonomy): domain Bacteria; phylum Acidobacteriota; class Blastocatellia; order Pyrinomonadales; family Pyrinomonadaceae; genus JAIVGV01. Next base: position 28,248 of record DATLMC010000095.1, read on the forward strand.
TAAGGACGGTGGTGACGCCGCGCGCGACGTAGAGCTTCAGCAGCGCGGCCATGGATGCCTCGCCGTAGTCGCGCAGGTGGACGTGCATGTCCGTCAGGCCCGGCATCAGGTATTTGCCCCGCCCGTCGATCACCAACGCGGCGGCGGGCACTTTAATCTTCCCCGCCCGCCCGAGCTGGGCGATCCGCCCGTCCCGCACGACGACGGTCTGCCCACTCAGCACGCGCTCCCGATCCATCGGGACGACGTTGACGTTGACGAACGCGATCAACTGTCCCTGGCCCGACCAACCCGCCGCGCCCGTGTCCGCCCCGCCGCGCCCTTCCCGCGCCGCGTGATCGACGGCGCGCGCCCGGCCCGCGCCGAAGGGCAGACACCCCAGCGCGAGAACGCAGAGACTCAGGACGAGCAACGCCGGAGTCTTCGACCACAGGGCGCCGCGCGCCGCCCCGGCGTCTTCGCGTCCGACGTGCGAAAGCATTTTCACCAACCCCCTTAAATTCTCGGTTGCCGACCGCGCGATGAACCTCGACGGCTCTTCAACCCGCGGCCGTTTCACTCGTACCTGAGGGCCACCATCGGATCGACTCTGGTCGCGCGCCGCGCCGGGACGTAGCAGGCGGCTAAAGCGACGGCGGTCAGGAGCAGTGAGACGGCGGCGAAGGTCGGCGCGTCGGTCGGCGTGACGCCGTAGAGCATCCCCGCCAGCACGCGCGTCACGGCGAGCGAGCCGAGCAGCCCGAGCCCGACGCCCAACAGGATCAGGCGCAAGCCCTGCCACACGACGAGCCTGAGCACGTCGACGGCGCGCGCGCCCAGAGCCATGCGCACGCCGATCTCGTGTGTGCGCATGGCGACCGTGTAGGCGGTCACGCCGAAGATGCCGATGGAGGCGAGCAGCAGCGCGACGGCGGCGAAGAGCCCGGTCAGGAGCGCGTTGAAGCGGCGGCGCGCGACCGAGCCGGCGACGAGATCGGTCATCGTTTTCACGGCGGGCACGTACTGATCCCTGTCCACCTGCCTGATCGCCTCGCGCACGCCCGCCGACGCGCCCGCAAACCCTTCGCGCTCGCGCACGACCAGGCTCATCGAGGCTTCGGGGGCCTGAGCGAAGGGGGTGTAGAACTCGGCCCCCGCCGGGGCGTCGAGCCCCTCGTGGCGCACATCCGCCGCGACGCCGACGATCTCGCGCGCCGGCTGCCGCTCGTCGTCGGCCGCGCCGCGCTCGATGAAGATGCGCTTGCCCAGAGGCTCTTCGCCCGCGAAGTGGCGGCGCGCGAAACTCTCGTTGACGATGGCGACTGGCGGCGCGTCGGCGCGGTCGCGAGCGTCGAAGGCGCGGCCGCGCACGATCCGCGTGCGCATCACGCGGAAGTAGTCGGGGCTGATCGCGCGGTAGTTGGCCGACGGCTTGTCGCCGGGCGCGGGCTCCGGGCGGCCCTCGATGACGAAGGTGTTGGCGGTGGTCGTGCCGCCCATCGGCAGCGGGTAGATGAGCGCCGCCGACTCGACGCCCGGAACATTCTGCGCGCGCGCCACGATCTCGGAGAAGGTCGCGAGCCGCCGCTCGTCGGTCGGGTACTTCTGCCTGGCGAGCGCGACGGTGGTCGCCGTCACGCCCTGCGGATCGAATCCGGGATCGACGTTCGTCAACTTGCCGAAGCTCTTCAGGAGCAGCCCCGCCCCGACTAAGAGGACGAGCGAGAGCGCGACTTCGGCGACGACGAGCGCCGCGCGCAGTCGGCTCCGGCTCGCGCCCGCGGACGCGCCGCGCCCGCCCTCCTTGAGCACGTCGTTGAGATCGACGCGCGCCGCCTGAAGGGCCGGGGCGAGGCCGAAGACGATGCCGGTCAGCACCGAGATCGAGAGCGTGAAGGCGACGACGCGCGCGTCGAGCGCAACGTCCTGGAGGCGCGGGATGTCCACCGGGCTCGAAGCGACCAGCAGCTCGACGCCCCACATCGCGAGCAGCAGCCCGAGCCCGCCCCCGACGAGCGAGAGCAGCAAACTCTCCGTCAGCAGTTGCCGGATGACGCGCCTGCGGCTCGCGCCGAGCGCGGTGCGGATCGCCATCTCGCGGTAACGGGTCGCGGCGCGCGCGAGCAGGAGGTGCGCGATGTTGGCGCAGCCGATGAGCAGCACGAGCCCGACCGCGCCGAGCAGCACGAAGAGCGATCTGCGCAGGCCGCTCCCGATCACCTCCTCCTCCAGCGGGACGAGCCGCTGGCCGAGTCGGAAGCCCTCGTCCGGGTACTGTTGCTCGATGCGCTGGGCGACGGCGCGCATCTCCGCGTCGGCCTCCCGCGCGGTCACGCCCGGCTTGAGGCGCGCGAGGACGGGCATCGAGTAGCTGCCGCGCATCGTCGTGCGCTCGCCGAGCGTCTGCGCCATCGGGCGCAGGAAATCAGTCCGCTGCGCCTGCGCCGGGAAGGTGAAGCCGGCGGGCAGCACGCCGAGGACGGTCATCGGCACGCCCCCGCCGCCGATCCTGATCTGCTGGCCGACGATCTTCGGATCGGAGTTGAAGCGGCGCTGCCAGAGGCCGTGGCCGATGAGGATGACGGGGGGCGCGCCGTTTCGATCCTCCTCGCGCGTGAAGGCGCGGCCGAGCGCGGGCCTGACGCGCAGCGCCGAGAAGAGTTCGGCGGAGACGTTCGCGCCCGAGAGCGGCTGCGGCTCGGCGTCGCCCTGCAGGAGCACGGCCGACTGGTTGAAGGCGGAAACGTCTTCGAGCGTGCGCGTCTGTGCGCGCCAGTCTTCGAGGTCCGGGTAGGAGACGACCGCGTGGCTCTCGTTCGTCTCCTTATCGCCCCACAGCACGACGAGCCGCTCCGGCTCCGGGTACGGGAGGGGCCGGAGCAGCACGGCGTTGACGACCGAGAAGATCGCGCTGTTCGCGCCGATGCCGACGGCGAGGACGAGCACGGAGACGAGCGTGAAGCCCTTGTTCTTCGCGAGCGTGCGCGCCCCGTAGCGCAGGTCTTGCCAGAGAGTCCTCATCATTCACCCCAATCATCGTCACAGGTGACAAGTGACAGGTGACAAGTAAATCCGACCTTCTTACCTGTCACCTGTCACTTGTCACGTCATTCGTATCTGAGAGCGATCATCGGATCGACCCGCGTGGCCCGCCGCGCGGGGACGTAGCAGGCGAGGGCCGCGACGCCGATCAGGAACAGCGCGACGCCGGCGAACGTCGCCGGGTCGTTCGCCGTCACGCCGAAGAGCAGGCCGGCCAGCACGCGCGTCAGGGCGAGCGCCGCGGCCAGTCCGATGCCGACGCCGGCGAGGATCAGGCGCGCGCCCTCCCCCATGATCAGCTTGAACACGTCGGCGCGCTGCGCGCCGAGCGCGAGCCGCACGCCGATCTCGTGCGTGCGCTGCGTGACGGCGTAAGACATCACGCCGTAGATGCCCGCCGCCGCCAGCAGCAGCGCCACGCCGGCGAAGACGGCGAGCAGCAGCGAGTTGAAGCGCGGCTGCGCCGCCGCCTCGCTGACGATCCGCTCCAACTCCCTCACCTCCGCGACCGGCTGCGCCTTGTCGACCTGCCGCACGGCTTCGCGCACCGCCGTGACGAGGCTTTCGGGCTCGACCTGCGCGCGCACGACGTAGGACATCCCGGCGAAGGGGTCTTGCATGTACGAGTTGTAAATCTCCGGCGTCGGCTCGTCCTTCAGCTCCAGACTCCGCACGTCGCCGACCACGCCCACGATCTGTGACCAGACGGGCTGGCCGTTGTAGGTGCTGCCCGTGTTGATGCGCTTGCCGACGGGGTCTTCGCCGGGGAAGTCGCGCCGCGCCAGCGACTGGTTGACGACGACGGCGAGCGGGCTCCCGGCCTTGTCGCGCTCGTCGAGCATGCGGCCGCTGAGCAGCGGGACGTTCACGGCGCGGAAGTAGTCGGGGCTGACGCTGCGGTAGTTCACGCCGGGCCACTTGTCGGGCGTGAGCGGCGGGCGGCCCTCGACCTGGAAGGCCGTGGTCGGGCCTTTGACGAGGGGCAGGGTGTTGATGAGGCCGACGGCTTCGACGCCCGGCAGCGACCGGACGCGCTCGGCGACCTCCCGGAAGAAGGCGACGTACTGCGGGTCCTCGCGGAAGTTCGCGCCCGAAGGCGTCAGGCGGAAGGTCAGGATGCGCTGCGGGCGGAAGCCCAGCTCGACCGCCTGGAGGCGCATGAAGCTGCGGAACAGGAGGCCCGCGCCGACGAGCAGCACGAGCGAGATCGCGACCTCCGAGACCACGAGCAGCGAGCGCACGCGGTTGCGCCGCGCGCCGCCCGCCCCGCCTCTCGCGCTCTCCTTGAGCGACTCGTTAACGTCGGGGTTCGTGTACTGCAAGGCCGGCGCGAGGCCGAAGACGACGCCGGTCAGAAGCGAGACGAGCAGCGTGAAGCCGAGCACGCGCAGGTCGACGCCGATGCTCTGCGCGCGCGGGAAGTCTAAGGGCAGCACCCCCTTCATCAAGTCGACCCCCCACAGGCCGAGCAGCAGCCCCGCGCCGCCGCCGACGAGCGCCAGAAGCACGCTCTCGACGAGCAACTGCCGGACGAGGCGCGGCCGCGTCGCGCCGAGCGCGATGCGCACCGCGATCTCCTTCTGCCGCGAAGCCGCGCGCGCCAGCAGCAGGTTCGCCACGTTGGCGCACGCGATCAAAAGCACGAGCGCCACCGCGCCGAGCAGCAGCAGCAGCGCCCGGCTGCTCTCGCCGACGAGGTGCGTGTGGAGCGATACGACGCGGTCGAAGCGGTTGTTGTTCGTCGCCGGGTACTGCCGCCGCAGCCGCGCCGTGATGCCCGTCAACTCTTCGTGGGCCTGCGCGACGGACACGCCCGGCTTGAGCAGCCCCACCGCGCTCAGGAAGCCGAAGCCGCGCGCCCGCTCGATGTCCATCTGCGCGCTGATGAGCGGCACGCGCTGCACGGGTGGAAGCCACGCCGCCGTCTTGTCAGGGTACTGGAAGCCCGCGGGCGCGACGCCGACGACCGCGTACGTCTGCCCGTCGAGCGAGATGGTTTTACCGAGCGCCGCGGGGTCGCCGCCGAACTGTTTCTGCCACAGGGCGTGGCCGAGGACGGCGACCGGGTTGTGGCCGGCCTTCTCTTCCTCCGGCAGGAAGAAGCGGCCGAGTGCGGGCCGGACGCCGAAGACCTCGAAGAAGTCGGCGGAGGTCACGGCCAGGTCGATCCGCTCGGACGAGTCGCCCGCGGCGAGGTTCGCCGTGCGCGTGAAGATCGCGGCGAGGTGTTCGTAGGAGGCGCTCTGCGCGCGCCAGTCGAGGAAGTTCGCGGGCGTGATCTGGCCGCGGCTCCCCTTCTCGTTAAACTCCTGGATCGCCACGACGCGCTCCGCGTTCGGGTATTGCAGCGGCCGCAGGAGCACGGCGTTGACGACCGAGAAGATCGCCGTGTTCGCCCCGATGCCCAGCGCCAGCGCGACGAGCGCGACGGCCGTGAAGCCGGGGTTCTTCAACAACATTCGCGCGCCGTAGCGCAGGTCTTGCCAGAGCGTTCCCATGTATTCACCTCATCCGGCGTGACAGGTGGAAAGGCGTAAACCGTAAACCGTGACGGGTGACAGGAAAAACCTGTGCTGACCTGTCACCTGTCACCCGTCACCGTTCACCCGTCACGCTTTCCTCTTGTCACCCGTCACGGTTCACCCGTCACGTCATTCGTATCTCAAAGCCACCATCGGATCGACTTTGGTCGCGCGGCGCGCCGGCAGGTAGCAGGCGAGCAGCGCGACCGACGTGAGCAGCGCGGTGATCCCGGCGAAGGTCGCCGGGTCGGTCGCGCTCACGCCGAAGAGCAGGCCGGACATGACGCGCGTCAGCGCGAACGAGCCGGCGAGCCCCAGGGCCACGCCGAGGAGCGTCAGGGCGAGCCCGCCGCGCACGATGAGCCGCACCACGTCGCGGCGCTGCGCGCCGAGCGCCATGCGCACCCCGATCTCGTGCGTGCGCTGCGTCACCGAGTAGGAGATGACGCCGTAGATGCCGACCGCCGCGAGCACGAGCGCGACCGCGGCGAAGGCCGCGAGCAGCATCGTGCGGAAGCGCTGCTGCCCGACCGACTCCGAGAGCACGTCCGTCATCGTCCTGATCGCGGAGACCGGCTGATCGCGGTCTATCGCCGCGACCTGCTGCCGCACGGCCGCGGCCAGGCCGGCCGGGTTCGACGCCGTGCGGATCACGAGGTTGTTGTTGCCGACCTGGAGGCTCGGCACGTACATCATCTGGTAGACGCCCTGCTCCAGAGACCTGTGGCGCACGTCGCCGACGACGCCGACGATCTCGAACTGCGTCGGCGCGCCCGTGTCGATGACGAGGTGCTTGCCGAGCGGGTCTTCGCCGGGGAAGAAGGTGGTCGCCAGCGTCTCGTTGATGACGACGACTTTCGCGTCCGCCCTCGCCTCCTGCTCGGTGAAGGGGCGGCCGCGCAAGACGGGGATGCTCATGGCGCGGAAGTAGTCGTGGTTGGCCCGGCGGAAGTCGGCGGTGACCTGCTGCCTCGCGTCTTGCGGCGGGTGCTCCGCGATGGTGAAGTAGTTGTCGTTCGGCTGACCGCTCAGGGGCAGCTCCGAGACGGTGCCGACCGCCACGACGCCGGGCAGCGCGGCGACGCGCTGCTGAAGTTGATCGAAGAAGGCGGCGGCCTGCTCGGCCTTCGGGTACTTGGCGCGCGCGAGGCTCAGCCTGAGCGTCAGCACGTTCTCGGCCTCGAAGCCGGGGTTGACGCGCTGGAGCCCGACGAAGCTCCTGATCAAAAGTCCCGACCCGACGAGCAGCATCAGCGCGAGCGCGACCTCGGCGACGACGAGCGAGGAGCGCACGCGGCCGTGGCGGACGCCGACCGAGCTGCGCCCGCCCTCTTTCAAGACCTCGTTCAGGTCGGGCTTCGAGGCGCGCAGCGCCGGCAGCAGCCCGAAGATCGCGCCCGTCAAGACCGACACGGCGAGCGTGAAGCCGAGGACGCGGGAGTCGACCCCGATCTCGGCGGCGCGCGGGACGATGCCCTGCGCGAGCGCGACCAGCGCGTCCACGCTCCACACCGCCAGCAGCACGCCGAGCGCGCCGCCCAGCAGCGAGAGCAGCAGGCTCTCGGTCAGGAGCTGGCGCACCACGCGCGCGCGCGACGCGCCGAGCGCCGTGCGGATCGCGATCTCCTTGTGCCGCGCCGTCGCGCGCGCGAGCATCAGGTTGGCGACGTTGGCGCACGCGATCAACAGCACGAAGCCGACCGCGCCGAGCAGCACCCACAGCGAGGCGCGGACGTTGCCGACGACCTGCTCCTGCAGCGGCACGAGGTTCAGGCTCCACTTCGTGTTCGAGTCCGGGTACTGCTGTTCGAGCCGCCCCGCGATCACGTCCATCTCGGCCTGCGCCTGCGCGAGCGTGACATCGGGCTTGAGCAGACCGACGGGGCGGAGGAAGTGCGCGCGGCGCACCTTCATCTCCGGGTTGTCGAAGCTGAGCGGAGCCCAGATCTCCGTGCCCGCCGGGTACTGAAAACTCTGCGGCGCGACGCCGATGATGGTCGCGCTCTTGCCGTCGATCAGCACAGACTTGCCGACCACCGCGGGGTCTGCGCCGAAGCGGCGCTGCCACAGCCCGTGGCTCAGGACGACGGCGGGCGCGCTGCTCACCGTCCGCTCGTCTTCCGGGTTGAAGGTGCGGCCGACGAGCGGCTTGACGCCGAAGGCGCGGAAGTAGTTGGTCGTGACGACGGAGCCGGTCAGGCGCTCCGGCTCTCCCGCGCCCGTCAGGTTGAGCGGGACGGGGATGGAGGTGGAGGCGGCGAACTCTTCGAAGGAGTTGTTCTGCGCGCGGTAGTCGAGGAAGTCGGGCGGCGAGACGCTGGCGCGCGGGTTTCCGCCGCGGATGTTGCCGCCGACCCAGACGAGGCGCTCCGGGTTCTGGTACGGGAGCGAGCGCAGCAGCACGGCGTTGACGACCGAGAAGATGGCGCTGTTCGCGCCGATGCCGAGCGCCAGCACCAACACCGCCGCCGCCGCGAACCCCGGCGACTTCAACAAGCCCCGCGCGCCGTAACGTACGTCCTGCCAAGTTCCCATCATTCACCTCACAAAGCGTGACAGGTGACAGGTGACAAGTAAATCCTAATCCATGTTCTTGCTTGTGACTTGTCACTTGTCACCCGTTACGTCATTCGTATCTGAGAGCGGTCATCGGATCGACTCTGGTCGCGCGCCTTGCCGGGACGAGGCAGGCGACGAGAGCAACCAACAGCAGCAAGAGGGAGATGCCGGCGAAGGTGAGCGGGTCGGTGGCCTTGACGCCGTAGAGCAGGCCCGCCAGCACGCGCGTCAGCGCGAAGGCGGCGGCGAGGCCGAGCGCGATGCCGCCGAGCGTTAAGATCATGCCCTGGCCGATGACGAGCCTGAACACGTCGCTTCGCTGCGCGCCGAGCGCGAGCCGGACGCCGATCTCGTGCGCGCGCTGAGACACCGAGTAAGACATGACGCCGTAGATGCCGATGGTCGCGAGCGTCAGCGCCAGCGCCGCGAAGAGCCCGAAGAGCAGCATCGTGAGCCGCCGCTGCGAAACCGACTCGGCGATCACCTGCGTCATCGTCCTGACCTCGTCGACCGGCTGATCCTTATCGACGGCGCGGAGCTGGCTGCGCACGGCGGGGATGAAGCCTACGGGGTCGGAGGCGGTGCGGACGACGAACGTCATGCTGCGCGAGCTCTCCTGCGTGTAGGGCACGAACATCTCGGCCCGTAGCTCGGCGTCCAGGCCGGAGTGTCTAACGTCGCCCACCAGGCCGACGATCTCGCGCGCGCCCTTCCCGTCCTCGTCGGTCAGGCGCTGCCCGATGGCCTCCTCGGCCGACCCGAACAGGCGGCGGGCCATCGTCTCGTTGACGATGGCGACGCCGGGCGCGTCCGCGGTGTCGCGCGCCGTGAACGTTCGCCCTTTCAGCAGGGGGATTTCCAGAGCGCGAAAATAGTCCGGGCTGATGTCGCGGAAACTGATTTCGGGGATCTGCGCCGAGGGGGGCACGGGCTTGCCGCTGACGAGCACCTTCGTCGTCTGGTTGCCCCCGCCGAGCGGGAGGTTCGTCGTCGTGCCGACCGCCAGGACGCCGGGAATCGATGCGATGCGCTCGACCGCCTGCGTGTAGAAAGCCGTGACCTGCTCGTCCTTCGCGTACTTGAGTCCGGGCAACGCCGTCTGCATCGTCAGCACGTTCTCCGGGTTCAAGCCCGGCGTCACCTTCATCAACTGGACGAAACTCCTGATCATGAGTCCCGCGCCGATGAGCAGCGTGAGCGACAAGGCGACCTCGGCGACGACGAGCAGGTTGCGCAGACGGCTCTGATTCAAGCCGCCCCCGGCCCCCGTCCGACCGCCTTCTTTAAGCACGCTGTTCAAATCCGGGTTGGAGATTTGCAGCGCCGGGGCCAGGCCGAAGACGAGCCCCGTCAGCAGGGAGAGCGCCAGCGCGAAGCCTAAGACGCGCAGGTCTATGCCGACCCCTCCGGAGAGCGGGATGGCGTTGATCCAGCCGGGCGGGATGTTGCCGACGAGCAGGTCAACGCCCCAGAGCGCGAGGAGGAGTCCGAGCGCGCCGCCCACGAGCGCGAGCAGGGCGCTCTCGGTCAGCAACTGCCGGACGATGCGGGAGCGCCGAGCGCCGAGCGCCACGCGCACGGCCAGTTCCCTCTGCCGCGCCGCGCCGCGCGCCAGCAGCAGGTTCGCGACGTTGGCGCACGCGATCAGGAGCACGCAGCCGACCGTGCCGAGCAGCACCAGGAGCGCCGGGCGCACGTCGCCGACCGCGTACTCATGTACCGTGACCAGCTTCACGGCCCGGTTGGCGTTCGTCTCCGGGTATTGCTCGCCGAGCCGCCCGTTGATGGCGTTCATTTCGGCCTGCGCCTGTTGGATCGTGGCGCCGGGCTTGAGCCGTGCGGCCGCGATCAAATAGTGCGCCCGGCGCGCGCCGACGCTCGCGTCGTTCGGGTTCAACACGAGCGGCGCCCACGCCTCGGCTTTGTCGTAGAACTGAAAGTTGGGCGGCATGACGCCGATCACCGAGCGCGTGCGACCGTTGATCGTGAGCGTCTTGCCGATGATGTTCGGGTCGCCTCCGAAGACGCGCTGCCACACGCCGTGACTCAACACCACGACGCCGTCGCGACCCGTCTGCGCCTCTTCGGGGAGGAACGTGCGCCCGTGCGCGGGGCGGACGCCGAGCATGGGGAAGAGATCGGACGTGACGAGGAAGCCCCGCAGCCGCTCCGGCACCTCCACGCCGCCCAGGTTCGCATTCCAGTAGCTCAGCGCGGATAGGTTTTCGAGCGTCGCGCTCTGCGCCTTCCAGTCCGCGAAGTCTGCCGCCGAAGCCTCGCGCCCGCCGACGGCGAGCATGACGAGCCGGTCGGGCTCGGCGTACGGCAGCGGGCGCAGGATCAGCGAATTCACGACGCTGAAGATGGCGCTGTTCGCGCCTATCCCCAGCGCCAGCGCGACGACGGCGATGATCGTGATACTCGGACTCTTGAACATCATCCGGAGTCCGTACCCTAAGTCTTGCCAGAGCGTGCCCATCACTTTGCCCCCCATCTGCTCGACGAGTTGGCCCGTCTCGTCTCAGTGCTTCGCCGCCGGTGCGCCCGTGGCGGTGAAGACGCCCGCGCCGTAGCCGTCCTTGAACCAGCCCGTGCAACTCAGGGTTCGCCCTCCGAGCGCGATGGTGAAGCGCACGGGCGCGCCGCCGGAGAAGGCCGTCGCGGCGGTCAAGTCCCGGAGTTGGGCCGCGGAGATTTCGACGGAGTGCCCGCCGCCGTCCTGCGACCCGCTCAGCAGCAGCCAAGCCTTCGCGGCGTCGCGCCCGTAGAATTTCATCAGCCACTCGCCGTCCGCCTTCTCCCTCTCGCCCGCCGGCGGCAGGTGATTGAGGAGTTCGACCGGCATCTGGTATGTGCGCAGGTTGAAGAGTTGATTGACGGGAATGTTCGTGAACCCCTGCGCGTTGAGTTGCCGGATGTAGGCGGGCGTCACGCCCTGCTGACGCAACGAGACCAGTTGAGTGAGCGGGACGCGGTCGTAGCCGAGCGCCTTCAGCTCGTCGATGAACTGAACAGTGACGCCCTGCTGGCGCATCTGGACCAGCACGCCGAGCGGCGGCCTTTCATAACCGCGCGCCCCGAGTTCTTCGATGAGCCGTGTCGAGACGCCCTGCCGGCCCATGTCGATTAACACGTCGAGCGGCGGGCGCTCGTAGCCGAGCGCCATCAGCTCCTTGATGCGGGCGGCGCTCACCCCGAACCGCCGCAGATCGATGAGTTGAGAGACCGAGCGCGGCTCGTAGCCGAGCGCCTTCAGCTCGTCGATGAAGGCGGCGCTCACGCCGTGCCTCGTCATGTCCTGCAACTGTTCGGGCGTCGGGCGCTCGACGCCCAGCGCGGCGAGGTCTTCGGCGATCCGCCCGCCGTGGTTGCCGATGGCGATGCCGAACAGGTCTTGCCGCAGAGCCTCGCCGTACCCCTCGCGCCTCATCTGCTCGGCCGCTTCCGGGTCGACCGTGAACGAGAAAGTGCCCGCCCCTCTGCCCGCCGCGAACGTGCCGGAGAAATTGAACGTGCCGACGCGGCGGCGGAGCTGGAAGTTGACCGCCGCGCCGCCGGAAGTTATCTCCTCGCGCGTGATGCCCGACAACTCGGCCGGCTTGAGTTGAAAAAAGCGTTTGTCGACGCCGCCCGCCCTCCGCTCTAACATCACGCTCACCGCGTCGCCGTCGCGCAACACCTCCATGGCCCAACGCCCCTGCAACGACTCGGCCTGCGCGCGAGCGGCGGCCGACAGCGCGGCGCAGAGCAGCAATCCCGCGAGGGCCGCCCGCCACATATTCTTCCCGACTCGTTTACAAGCTGTTCGGCGCATCACTCTGATCTCCTCCCCTTGGGTCTCCCGCCCGCTATTCGTATCTGAGGGCGATCATCGGATCGACTTTCGTCGCCCGGCGGGCCGGGACGTAACAGGCCAGCGTGGCGACGGCGGCGAGCAGCAGCGCGCCCGCGGCGAAGGTCACCGGATCGTTCGGCTTCACGTCGTAGAGCAGCCCCGACATCAGGCGCGTCAGGGCGAGCGCCAGGACGAGCCCGACGGCGAGCCCGCCGAGCGTCAGGCGCAGGCTCTGTCCGAGGATCAGGCCGAGCACGTCGCGTCGCTGCGCGCCGAGCGCCATCCGCACCCCGATCTCGTGCGTGCGCTGCGTGACGTGGTAGGCGGTGACGCCGTAGATGCCGACGAGCGCGAGCAGCAGGGCGACGAGCGCGAACGCGCTGATGAGCAGCATCGAGGAGCGGCGGCGCGCGATGGAAGCGGCGAACACGTCCGTCATCGTCCTGACGTTGTAGACGGGCAGAGTCTTATCGAGAGACTGGATCGCGCCCCGCGCCGCCGCGGCGAGGCCCGCCGCGTCGCCGCCCGTGCGCACGACCAGCGTCATGCTGTTCCACGTCGCGTCCTGCGCGTAGGGGATGTACATCTGCGCGCCGGCCGGGGCTTCGAGCGAGGGGCGCGTGTCGCCGACGACGCCGACGATCTCGCGCATGAACTGCTCGTCGGCCGCCTGCCTGATGCGCTTGCCCACCGGGTTCTCGCCCGGGAAGGCCTGCCGCGCCAACGTCTCGTTGATGATGACGACGGGCGGCGACTGATCCGTGTCGCGGTCGGTGAAGGCGCGGCCGGCGGTGACGGGGATTTCGAGCGTGCGGAAGTAGTCGGGCGTGGCGAGGTAGAAGGCGGCGTTGGCCGACTCTTCGGGCGTGGCGGGGCGGCCCTCGCGGATGAAGGAGCGGCCCACGCCGAACGTGTCGCCGCCGAGCGGCAGCGTCAAGACCGCGCCGGCGGACTTGACGCCGGGCAGCCCCGCCATGCGCTCGGTCGCCTGGCGGAAGAAGTCCCTCTTGTGCTGATCGGTCGGGTACTTGGCGGGCAAAAGCGACAGACGCATCGTGAGCACGCCGCCGGGGTTGAAGCCGGGGCTCACGTCGCGCAGGCGGATGAAGCTGCGGACGAGCAGGCCCGCGCCCGCGAGCAGCATGAAGGAGAGCGCGATCTCGGCGACGACGAGCAGCGAGCGCACGCGGTTGCGCCGCCCGCCCTCGGAGCCGGAGCGCCCGCCCTCTTTGAGCGTCTCGTTCAGGTCGGCGCGCGACGACTGGAGCGCGGGCGCGAGACCGAAGATCAGGCCCGTGACGAGCGTCACGCCGAGCGTGAAGAGGAAGACGCGCGCGTCCGGCCTGATCTCGCCGAAGCGCGGACTGTCGGCCGGGCTGACGGCGACAAAGAGATCGGTCATCCACACGCTCAGGAGCAACCCGGCGGCCCCGCCCGCGAGCGAGAGCAGGAAGCTTTCGGTGAGGAGCTGGCGCGCGATGCGCGCGCGCGACGCGCCGAGCGCGGTGCGCACGGCGATCTCCTTGCGCCGCGAGGTCGCGCGCGCGAGCAGGAGGTTCGCCACGTTCGCGCACCCGATGAGCAGGACGAAGGCGACCGCGCCGAGCAGCACCAGCAGCGTCGGGCGCAGGTTGCCGACCAACTGCTCGCGCAGGTCTGTCACCTTCACGTTCCAGCCCCGGTTCGTGTCGTCGTACTGCGCGGCGAGGTTCGCGTTGATGGTGTCCATCTGCGCCTGCGCCTGCGCGACCGTCGCGCCCGGCTTCAGACGGCCGACGACTTCGAGGTAGCGGTTGTTGCGGCGCTCGGCCGACGGGTCGAGCGCGAGCGCGCTCCACAACTCCGTCTGCGCCGGGAAGTCGAAGCCCGCGGGCATCACCCCGGCCACCAGCGCGCTCTTGCCGCTCACCAGGACGCGACTGCCGACGACCTTCGGGTCTGCGCCGAAGCGACGTTGCCACAGCCCGTGGCTTAAGACGACGACCGGGTCGGCTCCCGCGCGCGCGTCATCGTCTTGCAGGGCGCGGCCCGCCAGAGGGCTCGTGCCGAGCACGCGGAAGAAGGAGCCGGTGACGGCGGCGCGGCGCACGCGCTCCGGCTCGTCGTTGTTGAGGAGCTGCGCCCCGCCGGTGACGAACCCGGCGAGTTCGTCGAACGCCTGGCCCTGCCTCGCCCAGTCGGCGAAGTCGGGCACGGACATGTTGCTGTTCGTGATGCCCTGCTGCGGGTTGACGCCGGAGAACCAGACCAGCCGCTCCGACCCGGGGTAAGGCAGCGGTCGCAGGAGGACGGCGTTCACCACCGAGAAGATCGAGGTGTTCGCGCCGATGCCGAGCGCCGTCACGAGGATCGCGACGGCGGCGAACGCCGGGCTCTTCAGCAGCACCCGCGCGCCGTATTTCATGTCCCGCCAGATCGTCTCCATGTTTCACCTCTGGGTGGAGGTCGGAGACTGGAGATCAGAGGTTAGTGAAAACCTGTTTCGTACTGACCTCCGCCCCCCCGCCTCTGACCTCTCTTGTCACTCGTAGCGGAGCGCGATCATCGGATCGACCTTCGTGGCCCGACGCGCCGGGAGCAAGCAGGAGAGGAGCGCGACCCCGGCGAGCAGGATGGCGACGCCGCCGTAGGTGAGCGGGTCGGTCGCCTTCACGCCGAAGAGCAGCGTCGTCATCGCGCGCGTGACAAGGAACGAGCCGACGAGGCCGATGCCGACCCCGAGCAGCGTCAGCTTCATCCCCTGCCGGACGATCATCTTGAGCACGTCGCCGCGGTTCGCGCCGAGCGCCATGCGGATGCCGATCTCGTGCGTGCGCTGCGTCACCGAGTAGGCCATCACGCCGTAGATGCCGAGCGCGGCGAGCACGAGCGCCGTCGCGGCGAAGAGACCGAGCATCCAGGTGGCGAACTTCTGCGGCGAGATCGTGGAGGCGACGATGTCGTTCATCGTCTGCACGGCGGAGATCGGCTGATCGGGATCGATCTCGCGGACGACGCTGCGGATCGACGCGGTCAGTGCGGCCGGGTCGCCCGCGGCGCGCACGGCGAGCGACCCGCCGCGCGGGAACGTCACGGGCTGGCCCTGCGCGAGCGGCGAATCGGCGGGGAGCGGGAGCTGGAAGAACGGGCGGTAGAGTTCGACGCGCGCCGTCTCGTTCGGGCCGTAGTAGCGCAGGTGTTTGACGACGCCGACGATCTGCATCCACGGCATGGGCGGCATCCCCGCGGGGGGCTGCCCGCCGCCGAGGCGGATGCGCTTGCCCACCGCCGACTCGTTAGGCGAGAAGCGGGCCGCCATCATCTCGTCGATGATCGCGACGCGCGGCGCGCCCTCGCGATCCTGTTCGGTGAAGTAGCGGCCCTCGACGAGCGGCATCTCCATCGTCTTGAAGTATTCGGGGCTCACGGCGAGGTTGACGGCGACGGTGATGTCCTTAATGTCAGTCACCTCGTGCCCCTCGAACGTCACGCCCGACTCGATGCCGCCGTTCATCGGCAGGCCGATGGTGAGCCCGGCGGACTCGACGCCCGGCAGAGTCTTGACGCGGCCCAACAGGTCGTTGAAGAAGTTCTCGATCTTCGCGTTCTCTTTGTAGCGCGCCTCGGGCAATGAGAGGCGCATCGTCAGCACGCGGTCGGGCTCGAAGCCCAGCTCGGCCTGCCGCAGGTTCAGAAAGCTCTTGACCAGAAGGCCCGCGCCGACCAGCAGGAGCAGCGAGACGGCCACTTCGGCGACGACGAGGAAGTTGCGGACGCGGTGTCGCGCCGCGCCTTCGCTGCCGCCGCGGCCGCCGTCCTTCAGCGTCTCGTTGAGGTTCGACTTCGAGATCTGGATCGCCGGGGCGAGCCCGAAGAGCAGGCCGGTCACGACCGACGCGCCGATGGTGAAGAAGATCACGCGCGAGTCGAGGCGGACGTTCGCGAGGATGATGGCCGGCACGTCGTTCGAGACCGCCGCGAGCAGGGCGTCGATGCCCCAGGTCGCGAGGAGGAGTCCGAGCGCGCCGCCCGCGAGCGAGAGCAGCAGGCTCTCGGTCAGCAGCTGCCGGATGATGCGCACGCGGCCCGCGCCGAGCGCCGTGCGGATCGCGATCTCCTTCGAGCGCGAGGCGGCGCGCGCTAAGAGCAGGTTCGCCACGTTGGCGCACGCGATCAGAAGGACGAAGGCGACCGCCGCCATCAGGACGAAGAGCGACGAGCGGATGTTCTGCGTCGCCTGGAACTGGAGCGAGGTGAGCGTGAAGCCGTTGCCGGAGTTGGTCTTCGGGTACTCCTGCGCGAGTCGCTCCGCGACGCCGCGCATGTCCGAGCGCGCCTGCTCCTCGGTCACGCCGTTCTTCAGGAGTCCGACGACGTAGATGCCGGGGTGGCTGTCGCGCTGCTGCATCCGGTCGGCGCGCAGGCCCAGCGGGATCCAGATGTCGACGGGCGACTGCCACTCGAAGCCCTGCGGCAGGATGCCGACGACCGTGTAGCTCTCGTTGTTGAGCGTGAGCTGTTGACCGAGCGCCGCCGGGTTCGCGCCGAAGCGGCGCTGCCAGATTCCGTGGCTGAGGATGACGGTCTTGTTGCCGCCCGGCTTGTCCTCGTCCGCCGAGAAGTTTCTCCCTTGCGCGGGCGCGACGCCGAGCGCGGGGAAGAACCCTTGCGAGACCTCGCGCGCCGTGAGTCGTTCGGGCTCGCCCGCGTTCGTCAGCACGAAGGCGTTGGAGCGGAACGCCGCCAGCTCGTCGAAGGAGTGCGATTGCGCGCGCCAGTCCTGGAAGTTCGGGTAGGAGACCGACATGTTCGGCACCTGCTGGCTCCACTCCGAGAGGAAGACCAGCCGGTCGGCGGTCTTGAAGGGGAGGGGCCGGAGCAGCACGCCGTTGACGACCGAGAAGATGGCCGAGTTGGCCCCGATGCCGAGCGCGAGCGCGAGGATGGTGACGACCGCGAAGCCCGGGCTCTTCACCAGCACGCGCACCCCGAAGCGGATGTCCTGCCACAATTTTCCCATCACAAACCTCCAGCGTTATGCCTTGACGTTGCGACGGGTCATTGCGTCCCCCCGAGCGGGTGGGCTTCGCGCCTCGCGTAAGACTAATGACCCAACTGAAATCTATTACCGAGTGATGAGCACCGAGTACCGAGTTATTCTCTTCCACTCTGTACTCGGTACTCGGTACTCGTCACTTCCTATTCGTGCCTGAGGGCGACCATCGGATCGACTCTGGTCGCGCGCCGCGCCGGGAAGTAGTTGGCGGCGAAGGCGACGGCGGCGAGCAGCAGCGAGATGCCGACGAACGTCGCCGGATCGGTCGCCGTCACGCCGTAGAGAATCTTCGTCATCCCGCGCGTCACCACGAGCGACGCGCCGAGGCCGAGCGCCAGCCCGACGAACGTCAGCACCATCCCCTGCCGCACGATCATCCGCAGGATGTCGGCGCGCTGCGCGCCGAGCGCCATGCGCACCCCGATCTCGTGCGTGCGCTGCGCGACCGCGTAGCTCATCACGGCGTAGATGCCGATGGTCGCGAGCGCCAGCGCGACGAGCGCGAAGACGCCCATCAGGACGGTCGTCACGCGCTGCGGCGCGAGCGACTCGTGCACGACCCGGTCCATCGTCTGCACGTTGAAGACGGGCTGATCGCGGTCGATCCCGCGCAGCTCGTTCTGCACCGCCGCGACGATCTGGACGGGGTCGTTGGCGGTCTTGACGACGACCGTCATGGTGCGCCACGGCGACTTCGCGTAAGGCGCGTAGACCGCCGGCTCGATCTCCTCGTCCATGCCGTCGCGCTTCACGTCGCCGACGACGCCGACGATCTCCCAGTAGCCCTTCTCGCGCGCCTCGCCGAAGTCGAGCCGCCGGCCGAGCGGGTCTTCGCCGGGGAAGAAGCGCGCGGCGAAACGCTCGCTGACGAGGAGGGCGCGCGGCGCCTCTTCGCGGTCGTCGCGCGCGTCGAGGAATCGGCCGCGCCGCAGCGGCACGTTCATCGCCGCGAGGTAGCCGGGGCTCGCCGCGCGCCAGTCGGCGACGACTTCCTGGCCCTTCGGCAGCGGCGGGCGGCCCTCGATGGTGAACGAGGAGTCGGCGTTGCTGCGGCTCAAGGGGATGAGGTTGACCGCGCCGGCGTGCGTGACGCCGGGCAGGGTCTCGATCTTGCGCAGGAGTTGTTGGTAGAAATCGATCCGCGCGCGCGGCTTCTCGTACCTCTCGCCCGCCAGCGAGAGGTTCATCACGACGACGTTCGACGAGTCGAAGCCGGGCTCGACGCGCATGAGCCGGACGAAGCTGCGGATGAGGAGTCCCGCGCCGATGAGCAGCACGAGCGAGAGCGTGATCTCGGAGACGACGAGGAGGCTGCGCAGGCGGTTGCGCGTGCCGCCGCCCGACGTGCGCCCGCCCTCTTTGAGCGCGTCGGTGAAGCTCGCGCGCGTCGCCTGCCAAGCGGGCGCGAGCCCGAAGAGTAGTCCGGTCGCGAGCGAGACGGCGAGCGTGAAGACGAGAGCGCGCGGGTTGACGCCGATGTTCTCCCAGCCGGGCAGGTATTTCGAGAGGCTCTGCGGGATGCCGCCCGACATGAGCGCGACGCCCCACACGGCGAGCAGCGCGCCGAGCCCGCCGCCCGCGAGCGCGAGCACGACCGATTCCGTCAGCAGTTGGCGCACGAGCCGCGTCCGGCTCGCGCCCATCGCCATGCGGATCGCGATCTCCTTCTGACGGGAGGCGGCGCGCACGAGCAGCAGGTTCGCGACGTTGGCGCACGCGAGCAGAAGCACGAAGCCGACCGCCGCCATCAGCACGACGAGCCCCGCACGCGCGCCGCGCGTGTAGTCGGCGACGATGGAGACGACGCCGAAGCCGCGGCCCGCGTTCGTGTCCGGGTACTGCTGTTGGAGTTGGCGCGCCAGCCCCGCGAGTTCCGCCTTCGCCTCTTCGGGCGTCGTGCCGTCTTTGAGGCGGCCGGCGACGCGCATGAAATGGCTGCCGCGGTTGCGCGCCTCCTCGGCGTCGAACGAGAGCGGCTTCCACAGCTCGCCGCCGTTGGGCGGGAAGCCGAACTTCGGCGGCATCACGCCGAGGACGGTGTAACTCTGACCGTTGAAGTTGAGCTGCCGCCCGACGACCTGCGGGTCGGAGCCGAAGCGCCGCTGCCACAGCGCGTGGCTTAAGACGACCACTTTATCCTTGCCCCACTGCTCCTCCTCCTCCGTGTAGAGGCGGCCGAGCGCCGGCCGGGCCTCGACCGCCCTGAAGAGCGCCGCCGAGGCGACCGTGCCCTCGATGCGTTCGGGCTTGTCGCCTTCGCTCAGGTTGAAGGAGGTGTCGTAGAAGGCGGAGAGGTGGTCGAGCGACTTGACCTGCGCGCGCAGGTCGTAGAAGTTGGCGGGCGCGACCGAGCCGCGCATGAAGCCGCTCTGCTGGTTCTGCTCCCAGACTAGGAGGACGCGCTCCGGCTGCCGGAACGAGAAGGGGCGCAGCAGCAGCACGTCGAACGCGCTGAAGATCGTCGTGTTCGCGCCGACGCCGAGCGCGACGGCGAGGACCGCCGCGGCGGTGAAGCCGGGCTGCTGGCCCAGCACGCGCAGCGCGTAGCGCACGTCTCGGAGCAGAGTTCCCATCTCGGTGGCTCCCTACATCACGCCCGCGTGCGGCACGGAGGAGCGGGGCGTCGAGGGCGGGGCCTGCTCGTCCTCGTCCTTGAAGCTGACGGTCTCCTCCTTCACGACGCGGCCGTCGAAGAGGTGGATGGCGCGGTCGGCGAAGGCGGCGTAGCGCGGATCGTGCGTGACCATGCAGATGGTCGCGCCGCCCTGGTGCAGGTCTCTCAGCAGGTCCATCACCGCCTCGCCGTTCTTCGAGTCGAGGTTGCCGGTCGGCTCGTCGGCGAGGAGGATCAGGGGCTGGCCCGCGACGGCGCGCGCCACGGCCACGCGCTGCTGCTGGCCGCCGGAGAGCTGCGAGGGCAGGTGCTTCGCGCGGTGAACCATGCCGACCTTCTCTAACGCGTCCATCACGCGCTCTTTGCGCTCCGCGCCGGTCAGGCCGCGGTAGGTCAGCGGCAGCTCGACGTTCTCGTAGACCGTGAGGTCGCCGATCAGGTTGAAGCTCTGGAAGATGAAGCCGACCTCGCGGTTGCGTATGCGCGCGCGCTCGGAGGCGGAGAGGTCGGAGACGGGGCGGCCGTTGAGCCAGTACTTGCCCTCGGTCGGCGAGTCGAGCAGGCCGAGGATGGAGAGCAGGGTCGACTTGCCGCAGCCCGACGGCCCGGTGATCGAGGTGTACTCGCCCTGCTGGATGTCGAGGTGCGTGCCCGACAGGGCGTGGGTCTCGACCTCGTCCGTGTAGAAGACCTTCTTCACGTCCTGCAGGCGGATGAGAGGGGTTGTGCTCATTAGTTTCTCCTCGTGACAGGTAAACGGTGACAGGTGACAGGAAAGAGACAGGGGTTTTCTTGTCACCTGTCACCGTTTACCTGTCACGGTTTTTCAGTTCAAACGTATCTGGTTGTAGTTGTCCCACTGCGAGGTGTCGGAGAGGATCACGATGTCGCCCTCCTTCAGGCCGTCCAGAATCTCGATGTTGTTGACGGAGCTGCGCCCGAGCTTGACCTGCACGCGCGTGGCGGTCTTGCCGTCGGGTTCGAGCTTGAACATCCCGACGGTCGTGTTCGCCTGCCCGATGGCCGGGCGCGCGACGTACAAAACGTTTTCGAGCCGTTCGAGATCGATCGTGCCGTCGACGGAGAGGTCGGGGCGCGCGCTCGGCGGCAGCTCGCCGTCGAGCGCCACGTCCACGGTGAAGGTGCCGTTCTGCGCCGCCGGGTCGATGCGCGAGACGTGACCGGGGATCACGCCGTTGCGCGTGTCGATGGCGGCGGGCTGCCCGACCGTGATGTCTTTGAGCTGTGTCTCGGCGATCTTCAGCTCGGCCTTCAGGTGCTGGGGCTCGATGACGCGCGCCAGCTCTATCCCAGGCGTGATCTGCTGCCCGACCTTGACCTGCATGTCGCGCAGGACGCCGTTCGTCCCGGCGAGCACGCGCAGCGTCGCGACCTGCCCGCGCCGCAGCTCGATCAGGGCTTTGAGCTGCGAGATGCGCGCGGTCTGCGAGGCGAGCTGCGCCTGCGCCGTCTTGAGCGTGCCTTCGAGCCGCTTCTGCTCGATGGCGTAGCGGTTCTGCAACTCCGCGGCGCGCACGCGCGAGAGCTTCAGGTTGAGCGCGGGGACGAGCCCTTCTTTGGCGAGCTGCTCGTCGGTGTCCGACTGAATCTTCGCCTGCTGGTACTCGGCGTGGACGCCGGCCGTCACCGCCTGCTGGTTCAGCCGCTCGCTGTCGAGGCGCGCGCGGATGTTGTTGTACTCGGCCTCGGCCGCGCGCAACTGGTACTCCGTGTCCACGGCCGACTGCTGAAGCTCCGGGTTCGAGAGCTCGATGAGCACCGTGCCCGCGGTGACCTCCGTGCCGGGCTGCACGTTGACGCGCTCGACCAGTCCCTGCTGCGCCGAAGAGATGATGCGGATGTTTTCGGGGACGAGCGTGCCCGCGCCGCGCACCTGCCTGAGCATCTGGCCGCGCGCCACCGTGCCCTTCCACACCGTCCCGCCCTCGACCGAAGGCGCGGCGGGCTTGATCTTCGCCAGCCCGTAGGTGATGAGCGCGAGCGCGGCGACGCCGAGGACGGCGAAGAGGATGGTGCGCACGCGCTTGCGGTTCTTCGACTTCTTCCCGCGCGGCACGTCCATGTTGCCGGAGGGGATGTCCATTTTCTTGCGGGGAGTGTCCATAGACGACGCAGGCTGCCTTTCGTCCGCCTGTGGGCGAACCTCGTGCCGCGTGATTTCCCGCACTTTCGTTGAAGAATTGTCCATTAACACCTCACCGCTTCGCGCCCCTGCGAAAACTTTTGTCCGATTTTGGGAATTCTTCGAGCCCCTACTTCCGCGGCTGCGGCGCGTTCGACAGGTGCGAGGCGACGACCTGCCAGCGCCCCCCGCGCCTGACGTACGTGTCCGTGTAGCTCGACTGCTCCCGCACCGCCCGCCCTTCGCGCTGGTACTCCGTGACGACGATCCCGCGCAGCACGACCGTGTCGCCGTAGGCGCGCGAGCTAACGTCCTCGGTGTGGAACTTCATCGCGGGCGCGCCCGCCGCGCGCGGCTTCCTGATGTCATCCATCAACTGCGGCTTGGTCTGCCTCCAGCCGTTCGGGAACGTGATCGCGAAATCGTCGGCGACGATCGCGTCCATCGCCTTGGCGTCGAACTGCTCGTAGGCGTCGAGCCACGCGCGTTCGAGCCGCCGCACCTCCTGCTCCGCCTTGGCCGTCTCGCCCGCGCTCCCTGCCGCCTGCCCGAAGGAGCAGAGGGGCGCGGCGGCGAGTAAAGCGAAGGCGAGGACGAATCTCGCAGAACACACGCCGCGCCTCATCCGCTCACCCTCATCTCTTCGCGGCGCGCCGTGTCGCCCGAGACCCAGCCGTCGACGAGCTGGATGGTGCGGTTGCCGTAAGCCGCGTTCGCCTCGGAGTGAGTCACCTGAATGATGGTCGTGCCCTCCTCGTTCAGGCGCTTGAACAACTCCATGATCTCTCGCCCCTGCGCGGAGTGGAGGTTCCCCGTCGGCTCGTCGGCGAGGATCAGCTTCGGGTTCGAGATGACGGCGCGCGCCACCGCCACGAGCTGTTGCTGACCGCCGGAGAGCTGGTTCGGGTACAGGTCTTTTTTGCCGACGATGTGGAAGCGATCCAGCACGTCGCCGACCATGCTCTGACGCTCGCCGCGCTTGATGTCTTTGTAGGAGAGCGGGATGTCGAGGTTCTCGTAGACCGTCAGGTGGTCGAGCAGGTGGTAGCTCTGGAAGACGAAGCCGATGGAGTTCTTGTTCAGCTCGATGCGCTTCTTGCGGTCGAGCTTGTGGACGGGCTCGCCCCAGAAGTAGTACTCGCCCGTCCAAGCCGTGTCGAACATGCCGAGGATGCCGAGCAGCGTCGACTTGCCCGCGCCCGACGGCCCCATGACGGAGACGAACTCGCCCTCGCGGATGTCGAGGTTGACCTGGCGGAGGACGAACGTCTTCGTCACGCCCTGCTCGAAGAACTTTTCTACGTTGCGGAGTTTGATCATCGTTCGGGCGGCGGGCACACTCGCGCGCGCCTATCTTTCATGTGTGATGGCACACCCGCGCCAGAAGTCGCGGGTGTTTCCGGATGGTGGGCGGGCTACTCTATAGAAAGACTCGTGCCACCTGCGGGAAACCCCGGAAACGCAGCAAAGGGCCGCTTTATTTAGAGGAAAGTGCGGGCGGAGGTTCCTCTGCTTCCCGGTTGTGGGACGAGAATTTTCCGGAAGTGGGAACGCGGGACGGTGAAAACGTCCGGGCGATATTAGTCTCTATTACTAAGAGTGGGTTGCAAAACAGTAGGGGCAGGGCTGGTCGCTGCCCGCGGCGGCGGTAGCTTCGACGACGCATCCGGCGGGACTGGCGGGCAGGGACGAGCCCTGCCCCTACACTCATCGCGCACGCTGAGGGGTTTTGCAACAGACTCTTAGCGCCTTTGCGCCTCCAGCGTGAGGATAAATTTCACGCTGGAGGCGCTAAGGCGCTAAGAAGAGAGTGACGGAAAGTTATTCAGTCTCGGTGCGGCGCGTCGTCTCGTCGTCTTTGACGTAGACGGTTTTGACGTTGACGAACTCGCGGATGCCGAAGGCGCTCAGCTCGCGCCCGTAGCCAGAACGCTTGACGCCGCCGAAGGGCAGGCGCGGGTCGCTCGCCACCATCGCGTTCAGGAAGACCGACCCCGACTCGATCTCCGCGGCGAAACGCTCGCGCTCCCGCTCGTCGTTCGTCCACGCGCTCGCGCCGAGACCGAACGGCGTGTCGTTGGCGACGCGGATCGCCTCGTCCACCGAGCCGACGCGGAAGAGGAGCGCGACGGGGCCGAAGAACTCCTCGCAGTAGCCGGGCGAACCCGCGGGGATGTCTTCGAGCACGGAGGGCGCGAAGTAGTTGCCGCGTTCCGGGAGCCGTACCGGGCTGCGGAACTCGCGCGCGCCCGCGGCGACCGTTTTTCGCACCTGCTCCTCGATGTCGCGCGCGATCTGCGCCGTCGCGAGCGGCCCGATCTCGGTCTCCTCGTCGAGCGGGTCGCCGACGCGGAGCGCGGCGAGCGCCTGTTTGAAGCGGCGCGCGAACTCGTCGTAGATCTCTTCGTGGACGATGAAGCGTTTCGCCGCGACGCACGACTGACCGTTGTTGATCGTGCGCGCCTTGACGGCGGTCTTCACCGCCTCCTCCAAATTCGCGCTCGGCATGACGACGAACGGGTCGCTGCCGCCGAGTTCGAGCACGGTCTTTTTGATGAGCCGGCCGGCCGCGGAGGCGACGCTCGCGCCCGCCGGCTCGCTCCCCGTCAAAGTCGCCGCCGCGACGCGCGGGTCTTCCAGCACGCGGCCCACTTCCTTCGAGCCGATCAGCAAAGTTTGAAACTCACCGCGCTCGAACCCGGCGCGGCGGAACAGGTCTTCGACGGCGAGCGCGCACTGCGGGACGTTCGAGGCGTGCTTCAAGAGCCCGACGTTGCCGGCCATCAGGGCCGGCGCGGCGAAGCGTATCACCTGCCAGAAGGGGAAGTTCCAAGGCATCACGGCGAGCACGACGCCGAGCGGCTGGTAGCGCACGAAGCTGCGCGCCGCGGTCGTCGCCACCTCCTCGTCCGACAAAAACGCCTCGGCGTTCTCGGCATAATAACGGCAGACCCACGCGCACTTCGCCGCCTCGTCGCGCGCCGACTTGATGGGCTTGCCCATCTCCGTCGTCATCAGCCGCGCGAACCGATCTTTCTCCGCTTCGAGAATATCGGCGGCGCGCGCCATCTTCCCCGCGCGCTCGGCGAAGGTCGTGCGACGGTGAGCCTGAAACGCCTCTGCCGCGCGCGCGATCCTCTCTTCGATCTCCCCCTCGGTGTGCGCGGCGAACTCTTTGAGAGTCTCGCCCGTCGCCGGATTGATCGTCGCAATCGCCATAACTATCTCTTCCCTCGCGGACTATGGATCGCTGACCCGCATTCACCGCGGAGGCACAGGGGACACGGAGCGCGCACGGAGAGACGTTAAACTCCGCGCCGCCTGCGCGTCCTCACGTCCCTCCGTGGTGAATCTTACCGGCCTTCATTAACGAGCCTTCACGGCGTCAACACGATCTTCCCGTACGCCCCCGGCTCCAACACCTCGCGGTGCGCGCGCGCGGCTTCGGCGAGCGGCAGCTCCTTGCCGACGACTGGTCGGAGCGTGCCCGCTTCGAGCCCCGCGCCGAGCGCGGCGTGGATCGAGGCGTGCTCGGCGGGCGAGATGTTGAAGGCGGTCATGCCGAGCACGCTCGCGTCGCGGCCCATCGCCTGGCGCGGATCGATCTCTACCCTCCCGCGGTTGCCGACGACGACGACGCGCCCGAAGCGCGCCAGCACGCCGAGGTCGCGGTCGAGGTTCACGTTCGCGAGCATCTCGACGATCACGTCGACGCCCCGCCCCCCGGTCAGACCCGCCAACTCGTCGAGGTAGTCCGGCGCGCGGTGATCGAGGACGTGGTGCGCGCCCTCGCGCGCGACGAGTGTGCGACCCTCCTCCGTCCCGCCCGTCCCGATGACGGTCATCCCCGCGGCCCGCGCGAGCTGCACGGCCGCGGTTCCGACCCCCCCGCTCGCGCCGTGGACGAGCACGGTCTCGCCAGCGCGCGCGTTCGCGCGCCCGAAGAGGGCGCGGTGCGCCGTCACGTAAGGCACGCCGAGCGCCGCGCCCTGCGCGAAGGTGATCTTGTCCGGCAACGGGTGGGCGTGCGATTGCTCGCAGAGCGCCAGCCCGGCGTAAGTGCCCGTGACGCTCCCCGCGACGTAGACGCGGTCGCCGACTTTGAAGCGTTTGACCTCGGCCCCCACCGCCTCGACCTTCCCGGCCGCGTCCGAGCCGGGCGTGTACGGCAATTCGGGCAGGCGCGCGTAAGCGCCGGAACGCACGTACGTCTCGACCGGGTTGACGCCCGCCGCGCCGACGCGCACGACTAATTGCGTCGCGCCCGGAAGAGGGTCGGGCACTTCTTCGAGCCGCATCACGTCCGGCCCGCCGAACTCGCTAACACGGATCGCTCTCATCTGCGATAAACTCCAGACCGCCGCGCGGGATCGTTGTTTGAAATTGTCGAACGGGTGAGAAGTATATTAACTTGCTCGCGCTCGTTCACAAAGATCAGCCGCGCCGAGTGCCGCCGGGAGACGTTGAGCCTCCCGGCCCGCCGCCCGCCACCGATGGATCGACTCACTATCCCGCACGCCCTGCTGCTGCTCGCCGCCGCCTTCGCCGCGGGCGTCATCAACTCGGTGGCGGGCGGCGGCACGCTCCTCACCTTCCCGACGCTGCTCGCGCTCGGCCTCGATCCGAAGATCGCGAACGCGACCAGCACGGTCGCGCTGTGGCCGGCACTGGCGGGCGGGCTCTTCGGCTACCGGCGCGAGATGGCGGGCACGCGCGACCTGCTCTGGCGATTGGGGCTCGCCAGCGTCGCGGGCGGCGGGGTCGGCGCGTGGCTGCTGATCCGCACGCCCTCGCAGACGTTCGCGCGGCTCGTCCCCTTCCTCATCCTCTTCGCGACGATCCTGTTCATGCTGCAAGAGCCGATCAACCGCTGGGTGAGGGTCGGCGAGTTGAGGCCCGACGAGGCGCGGCGCGGGCGCTGGTGGGCGGGCGCGATCTTCTTCCAGTTCTGCTCCGCCGTCTACGGCGGCTACTTCGGCGCGGGCAACGGCATCATGATGCTCGCCGCGATGGGGCTCCTCGGACTCACGGACATCCACCGCGCGAACGGCCTGAAAAATTTTCTGGGGTTGATGCTGAACTTCGTCGCCATCCTCGCCTTCGCCGCGTCGGGGATGGTCGACTGGGGGGTGGCGCTCCTGATGGCCGTGGGCGCGGTCGCGGGCGGCTACTTCGGCGCGAGCGCGGCGCGCTACGTCGGTAGAGCGGTCGTGCGCCGCGCGGTCGTCGCCATCGGCTTCGCCCTCGGCGTCGCTATGCTGTGGCGCACTTTCGCAGGCTGATGACGACCGACTTCGAGGCGGGCGTGTTGCTCTTCTCCGCGACGTGGCGGACGGGCACGAGCACGTTGGCTTCGGGGAAGTAGGTCGCGGCGCAGCGGCGCGGGATCGAGTAGGGCACGACGCGGAAAGCGCGCCCGGTGCGCTCCTCCCCCTCGAAGTGGCTGACGAGATCGACGAGCTGGCCTTCGGCGAGCCCCGCCTCGTGCGCGTCTTCCGGGTTGAGGAAGACGACGCGGCGCGAGCCGCGCACGCCCCGGTAGCGATCGTCGAGCCCGTAGATGGTGGTGTTGTACTGGTCGTGCGACCGGATGGTCTGGAGCAGGAGCCGGTCATGGGGGATGTCGACGATCTCGAGCTGGTTCACGGTGAGCACCGCTCGTCCAGAGGCGGTGGGGAACCGGCGGCTGTCCCGCGGTGGGTTCGGGAGGGTGAAGCCGCCGCGCACCCGGGCCCGGGCGT
>DATLMC010000096.1:0-4652 GCA_035537435.1 Pyrinomonadaceae bacterium
ACGGCGCGCTTGCGGGGGTCGGAGGGGGCGAGCGAGGTGCGCAGGTGGTCGAGCGAGAGGTTGATGTAGTTGAGCGGGTTGCGGATCTCGTGGGCGATGGCCGAGGCGAGGCGGCCCACCACGGCCGAGCGCTCCGCCTGGTTCAGGCGGCTCTCGACCGCGCGCAGGCGGCCGAGCCCGGCGAGCATTTCGTTGAAGACTTGGGAGAGCGCGCCCATCTCGTCGCCGCGCGTGGCCGAGGCGACGCGGAAGTTGAATTCTCCCGCGGCGACGCGGCGCGCGGCCGAGGAGAGGTCCTGGATCGGCTCTGTGAATCGCCAGACGAGGAAGCCCGCGACCATGATGGCGAGGAGCATGACGGAGAGCGTCGGCAACAGCGCGCTGACCGTCTGCCAACGGCTGGCGCTGCCGGGTGTGTCGAGCTGCGTGCCGAGGACGACGATGATGTAGTTGACGCCCTTGTCCGTCCTGACCGGGATGACGAAGGCGCGCCGCTCGCCCACGATGGGGAGGCGTTGCGTCTGCGTCGACGAGGGGAGGAGGTGCCGTATGTCGTCGGTCGCCTGCCCCGTGTCGACGATCCTGTTCGGCAGTTGCACCTCGGAGAGGGAGAAGTAATGGGCCGTGCCGTCGTCGAGCGTGCGCGGCTTGTAGGCCGGATCGAGGCTGTCGTCCACGCGCCCGTCGTCGCGCACGACGAGGACGTTGATCACGCTGCGGTGCTCCTGGCGCAGCGGAACCTGGTGCTCCTTATCAATGTCGTCGAGATATTTGTACTTCTGCGGGAAGCTTTCGAGCGCGAGCGCGACACTCGCGGCCAGCGCCTGCTCCTGCTTCGCGATGGTGCGCGCGACGCGCCGCTCCTCGCTGTAGTTGAGTAGAAACTGTACGCCGAGCGTCGAGACCAGAAGCAGCGCGAGCACGAGCAGCAGGCGGACGCGGAAGGTGTTGAAGAGGCGTGTCACTCTGATCGGCTGAACGGTTTCGCGACGCGCCCAGTTCAAGTTGAACGATAGACGCCGGAAGTTAAGTAGAACGAAATTTAGGGTGTTGCCCTCGCCGCTATCGGATGTTATAGTCGCGACTGTCTCCAACGCAAACCCCCCGGAGACATCGGAGACAAGTCTCTCCCGCTCGCCTGCGACAGAAGGATTAGCCGGTAACGAATTCAACCCGAAGGAAGTTTGGAAGAACGACTTGCGAAAGCGTGCTTTCCGGAGACGAAGTCTTACCGCCGCTAACAGACGCGCCCCTCGCCCCGTGCGTCGTCGTTAAATTTTGCATCTAAGAGTTGCCGCCGCGCGGGTTGCGCCGTAAGCAGCCAGCGTGGCCTCTCTGAAGTTTTACCGTGAGAGGATTAGCGCATGACCCGAACACCCCGTTCCCCCTTCCTCCCCTTCGTTGTTCTCACGCTCCTTTTCCTGAGCGTATTCTCCGTCAACACTTCGGCCGCCGCGCGCGGCAAGAAAGCCGCTAAGGCTCAGCCCGCGAAATCTTCGCGCGCCTCGAAGGGCCGCGAGAAGAGCGCGCGGGGGAAGGCTTCCGCGAGGGAGACGCGCGCCGAGCGGCGCTCGCGCGGGCGCGCCAACGACCGCGCTTCGGCGCGGGGCGGCAAGCTCTCGAAGCGCGAGCGCCTGGCGCAGGCGCGTCGCGAGGCCGAGGAGCGCAGGCGTCGGGCGGAAGCCGCGCGGCGCGCCGAGCTGGCGCGGCTCGCGGCCATCGCGCGCCAGCGCGCGCTCGACAACTCTCTGCGCGAAGAGGTGCAGGCCGACATCGCGAAGGACGACACGACGGGCGAGGACCTGGAAGTGCGCCGCGCCGCCGTCAACGCGCTCGGCAACCACGCCGGCTCGGTCGTCGTGATGAACCCGAAGACGGGGCGCATCTACACGGTCGTCAACCAGGAGTGGGGCGTGCGGCGCGGCTTCAAGCCGTGCTCGACGATCAAGCTCGTGACCGGCCTCGCCGGCCTCACAGAGGGCGTCATCGACCCCGTCGCCGAGAACGCCTCCTACGGCAACCGGATGAACCTGACCGACGCGCTCGCCGTCTCGCACAACGGCTACTTCCAGCAGGTCGGCCGCACGGTCGGCTTCGAGCGGATGTCTTCGTACGCGCGCCAACTGGGCCTGGGCGAGCGCACCGGCATCAACCACGCGAACGAGTTTCCCGGTCGCCTCCCGCTCTTTAAGAATGACGTGGGGATGCTGAGGATGAGTTCGCACGGCGACGACATCGAGGTCACGCCCGTGCAGCTCGCCGCGCTCGCCTCGGTCTTCGCCAACGGCGGCACGCTCTTGACGCCGCACCTGCCGCGCACGCCGGAAGAGGACGTGAAGTTCAGGCCGGAAGTCCGCCGCCAGCTCAACGTCCCGCAGGAGAGCCTGCGCCGGATGATGCCGGGCATGATCGGCTCGGTCAACTACGGTTCGGGCCGCAAGGCTTACGACCCGCAGCAGACCATCGCCGGCAAGACCGGCACGTGCATCGGCTCGGGCAGCGTCTGGGTCGGCCTCTTCACCTCCTACGCGCCGGTCGAAGACCCGCAGCTCGCCATCGCGGTCGTCGGCCGCGGCTCGGACGCCCGCGGGCACTTCCCCGCGGCGGTCGCCGGGCAGATCTACCGCGCGCTCAACTACCGCTTCGGCAAGCACGGCGGCAAGTCGCCCTTCGCCCTGACGCCCGACATGCTCGCGCCCAAGCCGAAGATCGATCCCTCGACCATCGCCGACACCGACGACGAGGAAGAGAAAGCCGCCGACGCGGCGACCAACCCGGCGACCGACCTGTCGAAGCCCGGCGAGAGCGCAGCCCCCGCCGCGGGCAGCGTCAGACAGGTGCTCATGCCCGTCACGCAGCAGGCGCAGCCGCGCCCCGCTTCGACGCCGGGCGTGAAGCCCGCGCCGGTGACGAAGACGCCGCCGCCCGCGTCGAGCGATCAGACGATGAGCACGGGCGGGCGGCCGCGCCGTGTGACGACAAAGAACCAGTAATAAAGTTGTAACTTCATTACATGGAACCGCGCGCCGCGCCACGGTGTCAAAGACACTGGGGCGCGGCGCGGGTGCGTTCGGGCTCAGGAGATCGGCGCGGCGCGGCGTGGGTAGCCACAGGCGGCGCGCGTGCGGCGACACGCTTGACACGACTTCGCAGCCTGTAGCAGTATCACCGGCGTCCCCGTGGTGGTGTTTTCGTCCCCGTAAAATTCTGTTTAGGTCACTCCCCCTTGCCCGCGAGCCCGTCGAGGCGGGCGCGGCACGCGCGCTTCAGTCGGCAACTGCCGATGAAACGTGCGCATCTGAAATGAGTCGCGGCGCTTACGAGGCGAGACGCGAGCCCCCACGAAGGATCGACAAGAGTTCGAAGACGATTGCTCCGGAGGAGTTAAGGAAACGATGAAAACCCTGAGCCGACTTTTAATGCTCGCCGCGCTCGCCGCCACCTTCCCGCTTGCCGCGCTCGCGCAAGACCCCGCCGCCTCGCCCGCCGCGGCGACCGGCCCCTGCGAGGAAGCCGCCAAAGGCGAACTCTACAAACAGTATTACGACGTGAGGAAGACCGATCAGCCGAAGGCTTACGAGTTCGGCAAGCAGTACCTCGCCAAGTACGAGAGCTGCGCCGACAACTACACCTCCTCGGTGAAGAAGTTCGTCACCGCCTACGAGAAGGCGACCCTCCGGATCGACTTCTTCAAAGCCTACGACACGAAGGACGTGGCGAAGCTCAACACCCTCGGCCGTCAGCTCCTGACCAACGATCCGAACGACGCGGCGGTCGCATTGCTCGCCGCCGTCGGCGTCTACCAGGGCGTGCAGGATAAGAAGCCCGGCGTCACCGACGCCGACGCCGCCTTCTACGTGGATAAAGCCGTCGAACTGATCGGAGCCGGGCAGCAGCCGAAGAACCTGGCGGATCAGCCGAGCTGGCTGCCGTTCGCCAACAAGGATGACGCGCTGAGCTTCTTCACCTTCTCGCAGGGCGCGATGTTCGCCAAGAACAACAACCCCGCGGAGGCGCTGAAGAAATACGTCGCGGTCGCGCAGTCGGCGGGCAAGGATAAAGAGACCCCGGTGCTCTACGCCGCGATTGCCCAGATCTACCGCAACGAGGTCGCCCCGCTCTACGAGAAGTACAAGACCTTCACCACGGAGACCGACGAGAGCAGGCTGCTGCTGGCTAACATCAACCGGATCGTCGACAGCATGATCGACGCCTACGCCCGCGCCGTCGCCTACAGCACGACGCCCGCCGACAAGGCGAAGTACATGGCCGACCTGACCGAACTCTACAAGTCGCGCCACAACAACACCGACACCGGTCTCACCGAGTTCATCGCCGGGATCAAGTCGCAGCCGATCACCGTGACGCCGCCGATCACGACGCTGCCGGCCGCGACCCCGGCCACCACCCCGACTCCGGGGGCCGACGGCGGCGCGGCGGCCAACGGTCAGACGGCCCCGACGGCGTCTCCCGTGGCGAACCCCGCGGCCCCGGCGGCCAAGCCCGCCGCGACCACCACGACCAACACCGCGGCGGCGCAGCCCAAGCCCGCGGCCACGACCGCCGCGCCCGCGAAGAAGAAGCCCTAACGCTTCCCGCGCGACGCTGACGACGCGCCGTCAACGCCGGCCGCCCGCGCCAACGGACGCGGG
>DATLMC010000097.1:0-38955 GCA_035537435.1 Pyrinomonadaceae bacterium
ATTAAAGCGGTACGTGAGCTGGGTTTAGAACGTCGCGAGACAGTTCGGTCCCTATCTGGTGTGGGCGGAGCAGGTTTGAGGGAATCTGTCCTTAGTACGAGAGGACCGGGATGGATCCACCTCTAGTGTACGAGTTATCGCGCCAGCGGTACAGCTCGGTAGCTAAGTGGAGCATGGATAAACGCTGAATGCATCTAAGCGTGAAGCCAGACCCAAGATGAGACCTGCCAGTGAGACTCCTTGTAGACCACGAGGTGATAGGCTGGGTGTGAAAGCGTGGTAACACGTTTAGCTGACCAGTACTAATAGTCCCAAGGCTTGACCATAAAATTTACTCGCCGGCAAAACCGTCGAGCGAAGTTTATGAAACGAGCACGCTTGATCTAGGCGGATAAAAGATTCACTATTCGATTATCAAAGCCCTCCCTATTCGAGGGTTGACAAGTTTTCCGGTGGTTTTGTCGAGAGGGTCACACCCGTTCCCATCCCGAACACGGAAGTTAAGCCTCTTGGAGCCGATGGTACTGCGCGGGAAGCTGCGTGGGAGAGTAGGAAGCCGCCGGGATTAAATCAAGAAAGCCCGCCTGAAGATGTCTTCAGGCGGGCTTTGATATTTTGGGGCGGGCTGCGAAAATAATGCATCCAAAAACGGCGTGCCGCGTGCCCTTACCAAGTCGGCTCCAACGGGACGGCGAGCACAGGGCCGGCACGACGAGACTAAAACCAGACCCCGTCCGCGCCGCATAACTCGATGAAGAATCTGCTTCCCGCCAAAGCGTCGCTCGCCCTCGCCTGCCTCCTCTTCGGATGCGGCTCCGGCGACGGCTCGTCCGCCGCGCGCAGGGCGGCCGCCGGCGCGGGCGATAATCAACAGCCCGCAGCACCCCATCGCCCGGCCGAAAAGCCCGCCGCCTACGCCTACGAGATCAAAAACGTCTACCCGCACGACCGCGCCGCGTTCACACAAGGGCTGATCTACAAGGACGGCGTCTTGTGGGAGGGCACGGGGCAGTACGGCACTTCGTCCCTGCGCAAAGTCGATCTCAAAACGGGCAAGGTGCTCAAGATGATCTCCGTCCCGCGCGAGTTCTTCGCCGAGGGGATCACGGTCTTCCGCGACAAGGTCTACCAGCTCACCTGGCAGAATAACAAAGGCTTCATCTACACCCCCGACGACTTCGCGAAGACGGGCGAGTTTAAGTACGCGGGCGAGGGCTGGGGGCTCACGCACGACGCCGACTCGCTCATCATGAGCGACGGCACGAGCCAGATTCGCTTCATCGATCCGGAGACTTTCGCCGTCCGCCGCACCATAAGCGTCTCCGAGGGCGGACACCCGCTCGCCGAGTTGAACGAGTTGGAGTACGTGAAGGGCGAGATTTACGCGAACGTCTGGCAGACCGACCGCATCGTCCGCATCGACCCGAAGACGGGGAACCTGACGGGCACGATTGACCTCGCGGGACTGCTGCCCGAAGCCGACCGCGACGCAGACACAGACGTGCTCAACGGCATCGCCTACGACGAGGCGGGCGACCGCCTCTTCGTCACCGGAAAACTCTGGCCGAAACTTTTCGAGATCCGCCTGATCAAGAAGTAGGCGGGCGCTGAAAAAAGAGCATTAGAGCATTGCGGTTCGACACCTTCTTCCGAATCTCTTCCTACGCCACGGTCGCCTGCGGCGTACTCGCGCTCGCGCTGACGGGCGGCGTGAGCTTTGTCCTTGCCGCCGCGCTGTTCGTCGCGCTGGCGGCGGCGTGGAAGGCGGAAGGGAGCCGCTGGCAGCTCTCCGAGCGCGCGAGCCTCTACGCGGTGCTCGCCTCGCTCCCGTTCTTCTACTTCGACTGGAAACTACAGACCGCGGCCTTCGGCGTGGAGGCCGGGCTCGCGAGCATCAACGCGCTCGCGCACTTCATCATCCTGCTCTCGCTGGTGAAGCTCTTCGGGGCGAAGCAGGATCGCGACTGGCTCTTCCTCTACCTCATCTCCTTCTTCGAGGTGCTCCTCTCGGCGGGACTTTCCCTGAGCCCGCGCTTCGTCGCCGCGCTCACGCTCTACACCTTCGCCGCGCTCACCACCGTCATCTGCTTCGAGATCAGGAAGGCGCGGCGCAGCGTTCGCGCCGGGGAGACGCGCTACTTCCGCGTCCAGCGCACGGGCCTCTGGCGCAGACTCTTCGGCGGCGGGCGCGAGCCGCGACCGCGCGCCGGCGACGCGCGCCGTTTGCTGCTCGCCTCCCTGTGCCTGCTGCTGCTCATCTTCGCGCTCGCCCTGCCGATCTTCTTCTTCGCGCCGCGGCTCACGGGTAGCGCGCTCGCGCGCGCGGAGGGCGGCGTCGGCGGGCTCGTCGGCTTCTCCGACGAGGTGACCATCGGCGAGTACGGGCGTCTACAGCAGACCGAGCAGGTCGTGATGCGCGTGCGCGTCGAAGACCCTTACGCCGCGCGCAACCTGTACCTGCGCTGGCGCGGCGTCGCGCTCGATCAGTTCGACGGGCGCACCTGGCGCAGAACGCCGCCGCTCGCCGCGCCGGACAAAACTTTCGTCCGGCCAGAGGAGCGCAACCTCTTTCGCTTCGGCACGACGCAGGCTCTGGAGCGCCTGACGACGCAGACCTTCTTCGTCGAGCCGAACGACACGAACGTCCTCTTCGTCGCCGCGCGCCCCGTCGCCGTCCAGGGCGCGCTGCCCTACGTCGGGCTCGACAGCGAGGGCGGCTTGACGACGCGCCCACACCCGACCGAGCGCCTCGCCTACCGCGCCTTCTCCGACACGACCGACCCGCCCCTCGACGCGCTGCGTGGCGATCTCACGCCCTACGGCCGCGGCGACGCGCAACGTTACCTGCAACTCCCCGCGCGGCTCGACCCGCGCGTCGTAGACCTCACGCGCTCGCTCATCAGCGAGACCGACAACCGCTACGACGCGGCGCGCGTCGTCGAAGGGTACTTCAGGAGGGAGTTCCGCTACTCGCTCGACATGACGGCGGGCGGCGACGATCCGCTCGCGGATTTCCTCTTCCGCGTGCGCGAGGGGCACTGCGAATACTTCGCGGCGGCGATGGCGACCATGCTGCGCTCGGTCGGCGTCGCGACGCGCGTCGTCAACGGCTTCCAGATGGGCGAGTACAACGACGCGGCGGACGTTTACACCGTGCGCCAGTCGGACGCCCACTCCTGGGTCGAGGTCTACTTCCCCGCGACCCAGACGTGGGTCAGCTTCGACCCGACGCCGACCGTCGGGCGACCGGGTCACGCATCCCAGTCGGGCTTGCGCGGCGCGCTCGGCAAGTACGGCGAGGCGCTGGAAGTCTTCTGGATGCAGTGGGTGGTTGATTACGACCGGCAGGAGCAGCGGCAGCTCGCGTCCGAGGTGCGCCGCGACATCGCCGTCTACCGCCGGGCGGGCGCGCGCTTCGTCGGGGCACTGACTAACAGCCTCGCCGCGTTCTGGTCGCACGTCTCGACGACGCTGTCCGCGAAGGGTCGCCCGCTCGGCGTCGATCCCACGCTCCTCGTGCTGCTCGCGGGCTCAGCCGCCGTCGGCTGCTTCATCTTCGCGCGCCGGCGCGGTTTCAGCCTCAGGCGCGGGCTGGAGGGGTGGCGCGGCGCGCGCGGGGATCGTTCCGCGATCATTTTCTACGAGCGCATGAACCGCGCGCTCGCCGCGCGGGGCTTGCGGCGCGAGCCGCACCAGACGCCGCTCGAATTCGCGGGCGCGCTCGACGTGCCCGAAGCCCTGCTCGTCACTCGCACCTACAACCGCGTCCGCTTCGGCGCGCACGATCTCACCCGCGACGAAGCCGCGCGCGTCGAGACCTGGCTGCGACGCATCGAAAAAGTTAGTGAGGTTTAGAGCGTTTGACAAGACTGTAGGGGCAGGGCTCGTCCCTGCCCGCGAGATGCAGTACATCTCATCTTGAGTCTTCGGGTAGCGACGGGCAGGGACGAGCCCTGCCCCTACACAGATCACCGACGCCGGAGGCTCGGTTGGACACTCTTAATAGACGCTCGAAATTCGCGCGAGTACATGACCACGATTTACTGATGGTGATTTGCGATACACGGCCCTTATGAAAAAAGTCGGATTCATCAGTCTGGGCTGCCCGAAGAACCTCGTCGATAGCGAGGTGATGATGGGGCGGCTGAAGCAGGCGGGGTACGAGCTGACGACCGACGAGTCGGAAGCCGACACGCTCGTCGTCAACACCTGCGGCTTCATCGACGCGGCGAAGAAAGAGTCGATCGACGCCATCCTCGAAGCCGCGCGGATGAAGTCGGAAGGCAAGTGCCGGCGGCTCGTCGTCGCCGGCTGCCTCGTCGAGCGCTACCGCGACGAGCTGCGCGAGTCGCTCCCGGAAGTCGACGCCTTCATCGGCACGAGCCAGATCGACGACATCAATACCGCGGCGGACGCGCGCGTCAAGTCGCGCTCGCTCCCCGTCGTCACGCTCGGCAACCAGAGCGCGACCTACCTCTCCGACGAGTCGACGCCGCGCGTGCTGGCGACGCCGTCGCACACGGCCTACGTCAAGATCGCCGAGGGCTGCGACCGCCCGTGCGCGTTCTGCTTCATCCCGCAGATGCGCGGCCACTTCCGCAGCCGCCGCTTCGGCTCGGTCGTCGCGGAGGCGCGCTCGCTCGTCGGGCAGGGCGTCAAAGAACTGGTGCTCGTCGCGCAGGACTCCTCGCGCTACGGCGAAGACCTGGGGCTCACGGACGGGCTCGCCGACCTGCTGCGCGAACTCGCGCGGCTCGACGGCGTCGAGTGGGTGCGCGTGATGTACGCCTACCCGACGCACGTGAGCGACGCGTTCCTCGACGTGATGGCGTCAGAGCCGAAGGCCTGCAAGTACCTCGACATGCCGCTGCAACACGCCTCGCAGAAAGTGCTGAAGCTGATGCGGCGCGGCGGGAATCGCGCGAGCCTCGAACGCCTGCTCGCGCGCGTCAGGGAGCGCGTCCCCGGGGTCACCGTGCGGACGACTTTCATCGCGGGCTTCCCCGGCGAAACCGAGGAGGATTTCGAGGAGCTACTGACTTTCGTCCGCCACGTCGAGTTCGACCGCGTCGGCGTCTTCACCTACTCGGACGAGGAGGGCACGCCGGCCTTCGACCTCGCCGACAAGGTCGATCCGAAAACGTCGGCGCGCCGGCGCGCCGCGCTGATGCGCGAGCAGAAGAAAATATCGCGCCGGCGCAACCGCGCGCGCGTCGGGCAAACCGTGCGCGTGCTCTTCGAGGGCGCTTCGACAGAGACCGATCTGCTCTGGCAGGGGCGCGCCGAGGGGCAGGCCCCGGATATCGACGGCTGCGTCCTCATCAACGACGCGCCCGAAGGCGTCACGCCGCAGCCCGGCGACTTCGTCAACGTGCTCGTCACCGGCGCGCACGAGTACGATCTGGTCGGGCACATTGTTTAAACGCTGTCCGTTGTCCGTCGTCCGTTGTCCGTTGCATTCGCTGAGCGGCGTCGTGCTAAAAACTTGATTGAACAACTGACGACGGACAACGGACGACGGACAGCTTTATGAAAGTCGTCAAAGAGTCGAGCGACGAGCTGAACCCGACCGTCCTGACCACGGCGCGCATCGCGCGCGCGCCGCGCGAGAGGACGGCGGGCGATTACGTCGCGCTCGCGCTGGCGACGTGCGGGGTGGGGCTGTTGCCCTTCGCGCCGGGGACGTGGGGCTCGCTCGTCGGCGTCGGCCTCTACCTGCTCGCGCGGGCGGCGAGCGCGGGGGTCTTCGCGCGCGCGGCGGGGACGGGCTGGGGCGCGGCTCAGTTCGAGGCTCTACAGTCGGCGGCGCTGCTCGTGCTACTGTGCGCGGTGACGCTCGCGGGCGTGTGGGCGGCGACGCGGGCCGAGAGTCTGCTGGGGCGGAAAGACCCCGGCGCGGTCGTCATCGACGAGGTGGCGGGTCAGTTGATCACGTTCGCGTTCGTGCCGTTCAAGTCGGGCGCGTGGGTGGTCGCTGTCGGGTTCGTCCTGTTCCGGCTCTTCGACATCTGGAAGCCGTACCCGGTGCGGCGGCTCGAAGCGTTGGAGTCGGGGCTCGGCATCATGGCCGACGACGTGCTCGCGGGCTTTTATGCGGCGACCGTACTCGCGCTCGTCACGTCCGTCAGTCTGCTCTTGTGAAGGAGGCTCAACGTGGGGGATAGGGAAAAAATGGATCAGGCGGGCGGCGCGGGCACGCCGCGCGAGCGCGAGGCGACGAGCAAAGAGACGCTCGACGACATCGACAGAACCGAAGACGCGACGGTGGAGTCGACGGGCGGCGCTGCGACCGGCCAGGGCGGCGGGACTTCCGCCCCCTCCCCCGACGGGGCCTTCGACGCCGAGCGCGGCGGTCGCGCCGACGGCAGCGAAGCGGGCGAGCCGATGTGAAAAAGTCAGGAGCGTTACGATGAAAGTTCTCTCTCATCACCTCGGGTGGCGAGGCGCGCGGGTCGTTCTGCGCGCCCTGCTCGTCGCCTCCGTGCTGTGCGCGACGGCGCGGGCGCAGTCCGGCCGTCGCGTGAACGCCGGCGTGAAGCCGGGCACGCCGCCGCCGCCCGCGCCGGTCATCGAGCTGCCGAAGCCGGAGCCCGCGCCGCCCAAGCGCGTGCTGCCGAAAGTCGCGCTCGTCGTCGCGGCGCGCGTCGAGAAGAGCAGCGACCGCGCCGAGACCATCGTCAACACTTTCATCATGCGGCTCGCCCAGTCGATGCAGACGACCTCGCTCGGCCTCGTCAAACACGAAGAGGCGGAGAAGCGCGCGCGCGCCGAGACGGAGGACTACGTCATCTGGCTGGAGCTGGATCGAGACGCCGTGCAGAACGGCCAGATCATTTTCAACTCGCCCGACTACGTCGTGAAGTATTCCGTCCTCGCGCCGCGGACGGCGAAGGTCCTGGCTAAGGGCAAGGTCTATTACCAGGCGATGGGCGGCGCGCGCGGCAGAGGGAGCGAGGACAAGGTGATCAAGATCAGCCCCGAAGCCGCGGGCGAGGCCGCCGCCGACATGGCTCTCGACTGGCTCGCCTTCATCGCCGCGCACCCGGATACAAGATAGGGGTTGGGGGCCGGTGGACAGGGGCCGGGGAAGGCAGGGATCAATCGTGTATCTTGAAGTTTCTTCCCTGACCCCTAACTCCCAACCCGCGTCCGCTTTTCGATATGGATAACTTAAAAATTCTAGTCTCCGACGACGTGAGCGAGGGCGGGCTCGAACCGCTGCGCGCCGCGGGCTTCACGGTCGAGAAGAGGACGGGGTTGAAGCCCGCGGAACTGATCGAGCTCATCCGCGACTGTGACGGGCTCGTCGTGCGCAGCGAGACGAAGGTCACGGGCGAGCTGATGGACGCCGCGCTGCGCCTGCGCGCCATCGGCCGCGCCGGGGTCGGCGTCGACAACATCGACGTGGCGGCGGCGACCGCGCGCGGCATCATCGTGATGAACGCGCCGGACGGCAACACGATGACGACTGCCGAGCACGCCGTCGCGCTGCTGCTCGCCCTCGCGCGGCGCGTCCCGCAGGGGAACGCGAGTCTGCGCGCGGGGAAGTGGGAGCGCAAGAAATTCGTCGGCGTCGAGCTGCGCGGGAAGACTCTGGGCGTCGTCGGCCTGGGGCGCATCGGGCGGGTCGTGGCGAGCCGCGCGCTGGGGTTCGAGATGAAGGTCGTCGCCTTCGACCCGTTCGTCGCGCCCGAACAGCTCGCGAACACGGAGGTCGAGCTCGCCACGCTCGACGAGGTCTGCGCGCGCGGCGACTTCATCAGCGTCCACACGCCGCTGACCGCGGAGACGCGCGGCATCGTCGGCGAGAGAGAGATCGCCCTGATGAAGCCGGAGGCGCGCGTCATCAACTGCGCGCGCGGCGGACTCGTCGACGAGCGCGCGCTCTACGACGCGCTGCGCGAAGGCCGCATCGCGGGCGCGGCGCTCGACGTGTTCGAGCAGGAGCCGCCGCCCGCCGACTACCCGCTGCTCCAGCTCGAACAGGTGATCGCGACGCCGCACCTCGGCGCGTCCACGCTCGAAGCGCAGGAGGGCGTCGCCGTGACGGTCGCGGAGCAGATGCGCGACTACTTCCAGACGGGCGCGCTGCGCGGCGCGGTCAACGCGCCCTCGCTCGGCGCGCAGGAGCTGAACGTCTTGCAGCCCTACCTGACGCTCGCCGAACGCCTGGGCAGGTTTCAGGCGCAGCTCGTGGACGAGGCGGTGCGCGAGGTGCGGATCGAGTACGCGGGCGAGATCGCGGAGATGGACGCCGCGCCCGTCACGCGCGCCTTCCTCGCCGGGCTGCTGCGCGACATGAGCGCGCGCGTCAACGTCGTCAACGCCTTCCTCATCGCGGAGGAGCGCGGTATCACCGTCACCACTTCTTACAGGCACGCGGGGGCCGGCGAGATGGCCCCGGCCATCGGGACGCGTGTGGCTACCTCGGCGGGCGCGCAGACCGTTTCGGGCGCGATGTTCGGGCGCGCGGGCGAGGGGCGCATCACGGAGATTAACGGCTTCCACGTCGAAGCCGTGCCCGCCGGCCACGTCATCGTCACGCGCAGCCGCGACGTGCCGGGCGTCATCGGGCGGGTCGGCACGATCCTCGGCGCGCGCGGCGTCAACATCAGCCGCTTCCACCTCGGCCGGCGCGAACTCGGCGGCGAGGCGATTGCCGTCATCGAGACCGACGCGCGCGCGGACGACGCGACGGTGGAAGAAATACTCTCGACGGGCCAGGTCTTATCGGCGCGCCGCATCCACCTCGGCCCCTGAGACGGGCCGCGTTTTCGCGGCGCACGCGCCGATTCGTGGCGGCGGGCGCGGCGAAAATTCGCGTAACCGCCGCGGCGCGGCGCGCGTCTCTGTTGTTGTCAGACGAGCGCGCGCCCGGTAGAGTCGCCTTTCCCGGCGGTTTTTAAGTTATTCTCCCTCGGCTCGCGCCGGCCGACCGGCAGGCGCGGCGCTCGATAATCAAATCAGTTCCCTCGAAAAAGGAGATCACCGGATGAGAAGCAAGTTTGCGGCGGCGGGCGCGGGGCTCGCGGCGTTTGTGTTGTTCGCGGCCGTCGCCGCGGCGGCGGCCAAGCCCAACTACACGGGCACGTGGGTTCTCGACGCGGCCAAGAGCGAGGGCGTCGGGGGGCCGCAGGGCGCTCCCGCTGCGGAAGAGACGATGACTGTCAAGCAGGACGGCGACAAGATCGCCGCCGAGCGCAAGATCAAGGGGCAGCAGGGCGAGCGCGTCGTCAACGACTCGTACACGGCCGACGGCAAAGAGGGCGAGTTCACGATGCAGATGCGCGGCAACGAGACGAAGGGCAAGCGCACCGCGAAGTGGTCTGCCGACGGCAACGTGCTCGAAGTCAACGACAAGGCGAGCTTCGACACGCCGCAGGGCGCGATGACGACCGAATCGAACAGCAAGTGGACGCTCTCGGCCGACGGCAAGACTCTGACCATCGAGGGCACGCGCACCACCCCGCGCGGCGAGCAGAAGTTCAAGCGCGTTTACAACAAGCAGTAAGGATTACCGCGCGCCGCGCGCGCCGGCCGCGGCGGCTCCCACGAATTAACGCGCGGGCGGGGCAGGTTCGTTGAAACGAATCCGCCCCGCCTTCGTATTAACGCACGGCGGTCTTCCCGGCCGCCCGATATTCCCCCCAACGAGGAGAGGCATCTGATGAGACGTAAATTCCTGGCGGCGCTCGCGGCGTCGGTGGTGTTCGCGGCGGTCGCCGTCGGCGCGGCGGCGAAGGCTAACTTCAGCGGCACCTGGGTGATGGACGCGGCGAAGAGCGAAGGGATGCCGCCCGGTCTTGAGCAGACGCTCACCGTCAAGCAGGAGGGCGACAAGATCACGACCGACGTGAAGATCAAGAGCCCGCAGGGCGACCGCGCCCTCTCGGACAGCTACACCGTGGACGGCAAAGAGGTCGAGTTCACGAACAACATGCTGCGCGGCATGACCGGCAAGGGCAAGCGCACGACCAAGTGGGCGGCGGACGGCAACGGCATCGAGATCAGCGAAGTCACCGACGTGCAGGCCCCCGACGGCGAGAACGTCACGCTCAAGGCCCTGCGCAAGTGGACGCTCTCGGCCGACGGCAAAACCCTGACCATCGAGCAGACGCTCGACACCCCGCAGGGCACGCAGCAGTCCAAGCGCCTCTTCAACAAGCAGTAGACGCAGCGCGCCGCCCCGAACGCGGCGGCGCGGCGAAGTGAATCCGCCCCGACTTCTCGCGGGGCGGCGGGAGCTCCCCGGCTCCGAAAACCCCAGGCGAAGGAGAATGGCTCGGATGAAGCTCGGACAGAGAGTGGTCGTGACTTTAGTCGGGCTCGCAACGCTCGCGCTCGCGGCGGCGTCGGGCGCGGCGGCGAAGGCGAATTTCAACGGGACGTGGGTGCTCGACGCCTCGCGCTGCGAGGGCCTCCCGCCGGGCGTCCAGCAGACGCTCACCGTCACGCAGGAGGGTGACAAAGTCAGCATCGAGTTGAAGGTGAAGACGGCGCAGGGCGAGCAGACGATCAAGGACGGCTACACGCTCGACGGCGCGGAGTCGGAGTTCACGCCCCCGCCCGCGGTCAAGACGTTTACGGGAGACATGCCGACGCTCGGCAAGGGCAGGCGCACCGCGAAGTGGACGGCGGACGGCGGCGCGTTCGTCATCACCGAGCTGGTCGACGTGAAGACGTTGGAAGGCCCCGACACGATGAAGGCCCTGCGGACGTGGACGCTCTCCGCCGACGGCAAGACGCTCACCGTCGAGCAGAAGTCGCAGACGCCGAACGGCCTGGCGATGAACAAGCGCGTCTTCGTCAAACAGTAGCGGGCGGGCTCGCGGGTAAAAAAAAGAGGGGCTGGAAGGAGGCGGGTCGCGCAAACCCCCGCCCCCGCCAGCCTTTCTGCTTTAACGCGCCCTCGGCGCGGGCGCTTCGGAGTGGGAAGCGCCCGCCCATTCCCCCACGCGCGGGCGGCTCGTCCCTCAGTCGATTAAGAACTTGACGCTCCGCGACACGCTCGCCTTCGCGACGCGATCGATCGCCGTGACGCGCAGCACGTAGCGACCCGCGGGCACGCCCTCCGTCGACACCTCGGCCGCGTAAGAGAGCCGCGAAAAATCCGTCAAGCCCTCGACGGCCATCTTCCGCAGCGACGCGGTGATGACCGGCTGGTCGTCGCGGAAGACCTGCACCTGCACGGCAACGTCCGGCTTGCCGCCCGCGGGGGCGAGCGCGGCGTTATAGGCGTAGACGAGGAAGCGCAGGGGCGTGTTGCGCGGGAAGCGCCGGTCGGCGAGGACGACCACCTGCGGCGGGGCCGGCGCGTCAGCTTTCACCCCGTCGGGCGTCGGCGCGGGGCGGACGCCGAGGAAGACGCTGCTCAACGAGAACCCGCCGCTGCCCGCGTCCGGCACCTCGATCCACTGCCACGTGCTGCCCGTCCGCCTGTTCTTCGGATCGCGGCTTGCGACTCTTACCTGGTAGAGCCCCGGCTTGAGCTGCGTCTGGATAGGGAATGAGACGCGGTACACGTCGGGGACGGCGACCGTGGCGTCCCTCGGCGTGATGCTGCGATGCGGGGTGCTCGTGTAGACGACCTTGCCTTGCTCGTCGTAGATCGCGACGACGACTTCGACGCGGTCGGTCGGCGGCGCGCCGCCCGCCGCGGGCTTCGTCGCCTCGATCTCGACCTGCACCGAAGCCGTCAGCACCATCCCCGCGTCCTTCGACTTCGCGTAGTTGAGTGTGAGCGCGGTCGGGAGGCCGGAGCGGGGGAAGGGCGAGCGCAGCGCGGCGAAGAGTTCTTTGGCGCGCGGGTCGGGCGCGGGCGTCGCCTCGCCGTTCGCCGCCGCGCCCGCCTTCGCGTCGTCGCGCCGCTTCGGCTCGTCGGGCGGCGTGGCGTAGAAGCCGCGCTGAGCGAGCACGCTCAGGTCGGGCCGGCTGCGCACGCTCACCTCGACGCGTCGGAATTTGCCGCCGCGGTTCTCCGCGCGCTCCGGCTTCCACGCCAGCAGGTAGTAGACCGACGTGTCCTTGAGCGCCTTCGCCACGCCCGCGTCGACCGCCTCCGTGTTGAGGATGGCGCGCCCGCCCGTCTCGTCGGCGATGGTGCGCAGGGGCTCCTGCGAGGCGGTCGTCATGCTGAGGCCGGCCCCGGCGAGCCTGCCGCTCGGATCGGGCGAGGAGTAGTCGTCGGCGCTCGGCAGGTCGGAGAGCTGCGCGCCCAGGCCCCGCGCGTCGACCGTGTAGACGACGGCCCCGGCGCGCACCGCCGCGTCCGTCACCTGACGCAGGCGGTCGTAAGCGCCGGAACGGCGCAGCTCCAGCGCGAAGCCGTCCG
Organism: Pyrinomonadaceae bacterium; assembly: GCA_035537435.1. Classification (GTDB taxonomy): domain Bacteria; phylum Acidobacteriota; class Blastocatellia; order Pyrinomonadales; family Pyrinomonadaceae; genus JAIVGV01. Next base: position 12,332 of record DATLMC010000097.1, read on the forward strand.
AGACGAAGTAGACGAGCTTGCGGCCGGGCATCTGCTCGAACGTCTTCATCACGCCGCGCAGGCTTTCGAGCGTGCGGGTGGCGACCGCCGAGTGGAGATCGATGATCTGGCTGGCGCGCCGGTGCACGACGTTCGCCGCCTGCTGACGCGCCGCGGCTACGTTGCCCGCGTTGAGGGGGGGATTCTCCTTGAGCCACTCGTCGACGAAGTAGTCGAGCACGTCAGAACGGTTCTCGTCGATGGCGATGGCGTGCGCAATGTTCATCCGCGGGCGCTCCATGTCGGAGTCGCGCTGCTCGCGCAAGCCGAGGCGCGCGGCGGCGGTCTGCAAGACGTGCTTGTCGTCGGTGATCTGCGAGAGGAAGCCGAGCTGGTTCGAGGCGGCGGCGATCGCCATCAGATCGTTTTGGCCGAGCCGCGTGTCGATGAAGCGTGAGAGCATCGCCTTGGTCTTGACGAGGCTCTGCTGGGAGAGGTGGAAGTCGTCGATGAAGAAGATGACGACGCGGCCGCGGTCGAGCGGGACGGGGGACGCCGAGCCGCGGCGCGCGTCCCCGCGCGCGGCGGCGAGCTGCGCGTCCTCGTCGACGCTGCCGGCGACGACGCGCTCGAAGAAAGAGATCGGCTGCGGCTTGCCGTCCACCTTCAACTCGAACTGATCCTGCTTGAGGTTGTCGACGAACTTGCCGTCGCGGTCGAAGACCGAAACGTCCGTCTGCACCAGCTCGGTCGTCACGCGCAGCACCTCGTCGGCGTCCGCGGGCTTGGGCGGCGGCGGCTGTTGCTGCTGCGGCCGCGCGGCGGCGGCGAGCGAGGCGATGAGGAGCGCGATAACCGCCGGCCTGAATCTCTGGCGGGCGTGTCTGTCGGAAGGCATAGGGTAAACCTTGGCGCCGGGTCGGCGGGCTAAGCAGAGCGAATATATCATGTGAGGCGGCGCGCGGCGACGGGGTTGGCTCGCCGCCAAAAACTTTCACCCCGCCGCCCGCGTATAAGTGCCCGAAGCGCGCCGAACCTCTTGAGTCATGCGAACGGTGTCACCCGGCGCGCGCGAGCCGTCACGCCCTGAAGGAGCATCCCGTCAAGTGAGAGAAGCGAACACGCCCGCGCTCGTCCTCGAAGGCGTCTCGAAGAGTTTCGACGAGTTCGTCGCCGTCCGCGACCTGAGCCTTACCGTCAGACCCGGCACGATCTACGGGCTGCTCGGCCCGAACGGGGCGGGGAAGACGACCACCATCCGCATGATCGTCAACATCATCGCGCCGGACACCGGGCGCGTGCTGCTCTACGGGCGGCCGATGGGCGAGAAGCTGATGGACAAGATCGGGTATCTCCCGGAGGAGCGCGGGCTCTACAAGAAGATGCGCATCGGCGATCAACTGCGCTTCTTCGGCGAGCTGAAGGGCTTGACGCCGAAGCAGGCGGACGAGCGGGCGTCGCGCTGGCTCGAACGCCTCAAGCTCTCGGAGTGGAAGGCGAAGAAGACGGACGAGCTGTCGAAGGGGATGCAGCAGAAGATCCAGTTCATCACGACCGTCATGCACGAGCCCGACCTGCTCATCCTCGACGAAGTCTTTTCGGGCCTCGACCCCGTCAACGCCGAGCTGATGATCGACGTGCTCCACGAGCTGAAGGCCGCCGGGCGCACGATCATCCTCTCGACGCACCAGATGGAGCAGGCCGAGCGGCTCTGCGACGACATCTGCCTCATCAACAAGTCGCGCAAGGTGCTGGACGGGAGCCTGCGCGAGGTCAAGCGCGGGGCGGGCCGCCGCGCCGTCGCCCTGCGCGCCGAGGACACGAACGGCGTGCTCGACGACCGCAGCCTCGTCGCGGGCGTGAAGAATCTGGGCGACTACTCGGAGGTGACGCTCGCCGAGGGGGCGGACGAGCAGGAGGTTTTGCGCCGGCTGGTGGCGGGCGGCGCGCGCGTCACGCGCTTCGAGTCGGTCGAGCCGAGCCTGCACGACATCTTCATCCGGAAAGTGAGCGAGGGCTGATGAGAAAGCTGCTGGTCATCATCAAGCGCGAATACCTCTACCGCGTGCGCACGAAGGCGTTCGTGATCACGACCGTCCTGATGCCGCTCTTCGTCATCTTCTCGGCGGTCGCGCCCGCGCTGCTCTTCTCGATCAAGTCGGGCGGCGCGACCCGCATCGCCGTCGTCGACCAGACGGGCAGGCTCTACGAGTCCGTGCGCAACTCCATCCTCACCTCGCGCGACGAGGACGATGAGGAGGGCGCGAAGACGCGGCCGCAGGCGCCGGCGCGCGGGATGCCGGGGCAGCAGGACGGCGACGAGCAGATGCGCCAGCTCGGCAAAGCTACGGGGCAGCGCTACGAGCTGGAGCAGGTGCCGACGCAGGGTCGCGCGCTCGAAGAGGTGAGGCGCGAGCTGGACGAGCGCGTGAGGAAGAACCAGCTCGACGGCTACGTCGTCCTGCCCGCGAACATCATGACTTCCGAGGGCAGGGCCGAGTACCGCGGGCGCAACCTCGGCGACATGATCACGACCTCGCAGCTCCGCCACGGCCTGCGCCGCGCCGTCATCGAGCAGCGGATGCGCGACGCGCAGATCGATCCGCGGCGCGTGCGCGAGCTGTCGAAGGAGATCGAGATGGACGCCTTCAAGGCGGGCTCCGGCGACGAGAAGGACACGGGCGGCAGCTTCGGGCTCGCGATGGGCGTCGGGCTCTTCATCTACATGGGCATCCTGCTCTACGGGCAGGTGATCATGTCGTCGGTCGTCGAGGAGAAGACGACGCGCATCAGCGAGGTGCTGTTCTCTTCGGTCAAGTCTTTTCAACTCATGGCGGGCAAGCTCGTCGGCGTCTCGCTCGTCGGGATGACGCAGTTCGGCATCTGGGCGCTGGCGTTCCTGCTGCTGTCGATCTACGGGGTCGCGGCGCTCGCGGCGAGCGGGACGAAGTTCACGCTGCCGAGCGTCCCGCCGATCTTCTTCCTCTACGCCTTCGTGTTCTTTGTCATCGGGTTCTTCATGTACGCGACGATCTTCATGATCGTCGGCTCGATGGTGACGACGGAGAAGGAGGCGGGGCAGCTCGCGATGCCGGTCATCTTCCTCTCGGTCGCGAGCGTCTACATGATCTTCCCCGTGATCCGCGCGCCGAACTCGCCGCTCGCGTTCTGGATCTCGATCTCGCCGTTCTTCTCGCCGGTGACGATGCTCGTGCGCATCGTCACGGAGACGCCGCCCCCCTGGCAGATCGCGCTCTCGGTCGGCATCGGCCTGGCGACGATCCTCTTCTTCACGTGGGTCGCCGCGCGCGTCTACCGCATCGGGATGCTCATGTACGGCAAGAGCGCGAGCCTGCCGGAGGTCTTGCGCTGGGTGAGGCAGTCGTGAAATGCTGTCGGTCGTCAGTTGTCCGTCGTCCGTTGCTTGTGGCTGAGAGGCTTGACCTCTCAATAGGTGCATCCAAGTTCAAGAGCGGGGAAGGCGACTGACGACGGACGACTGACCACGGACGATCTTTCATGAGCATCGAGATCGAGAAGAAGTACAGGCTGGCGGCCGCGAGCGCGGGCGAGTTGCGGGAGCGGCTCGGCGGGGTGGGCGCGGAGGTCGTGAGCGGCGAGGAGTTCGAGGAGAACACGCTCTACGGGGGCGCGAACCTCGGGCCGGGCCTGAGAAACCTGCGCCTGCGGCGCGTGAACGGGCGCGCGGTGCTGACCATGAAAGAGCGGCAGCCCTCGGCCGACGCCGTCAAGTTGCAACGCGAGGAAGAGACCGGCGTCGAGGACGCCGACGCGCTCGACCGCGTGCTGCGCGCGCTGGGCTACGCGCCTGTGCTCGTCTACGAGAAGCGGCGCGAGACGTGGCATCTCGACGGCGTCGAGATCGTCATCGACGAGCTGCCCTTCGGCTGGTTCGCCGAGATCGAGGGCGAGCGCGACGCCATCCTCCGCGCAGAACGCAAGGTGGGGCTCGAAGAGGCGACCGCCGAGCACCTCTCCTACCCGGCCCTCGCGCGCGAGCACGGCGCGCGCCGCGGCGGCGTGATCGAGGCGCGCTTCGACGGAAACGACTGAACACCTTTCGACCTTCCCAGTGCCCAACCTCTCCTACATCTCCCCGAAGGCGGCCGTGCGCGAGAGCCCGATCCAGGGGCGCGGCCTCTTCGCGGTCGCGCCCATCGCGGGGGGCGAGATCGTGTGCGTCAAGGGCGGGCACATCTTTGATGGGGAGAAGCTGAGGGAGGTTCAGCCGCGGCTCGGACCCGCCGAGATTCAGATCGGCGAAGACCTCTTCATCGGGCCACTCACCGAGGACGAGCGCGAGGGCTCGATGATCTTCAGCAACCACTCGTGCGAGCCGAACCTCGGCGTCGCCGGCCAGATCGTCTTCGTCGCGCTGCGCGACATCGAGGCGGGCGAGGAGTTGACGCACGACTGGGCGACGACCGACGACGACTCCTTCGAGATGGAGTGCCGCTGCGGCGCCCCCTCGTGCCGCGGCGTCGTGACCGGGCAGGACTGGCGGCGGCGAGATTTGCAGGAGAAGTACGGGCAGTACGTCTCGTGGTACTTGCGCGAGAAGATCAAGCGCGAGGGCGCGTCTTAAGTCTCTTCAAGAGTGCGCTCAAGACAGTCGTCTGAGCGCGGAAACGAAGTATGATTAAGAGACGCGCCGCAGAGCCTTTGCATCCCCGCCGTACACCCGCGCTAACGGTTTAAGCCTGACAAACTCCGTATTTACCGTGCGAAGCACCCGCGGCGGGTGCGCGGGAGTTGGCACGTCGGTTGCGCTCTCAAACTTCGGATCAAAGTCTATTCTGAACGGGTCGGAGGGAAAGTAACGTGCGAAGAATCTTATTGACCGCCTCATGCGCGCTGGCGCTCGCGGCGCTCGCGGCGTGCGCGGGCAGCGACAACGCGAATATGTCGAACACGAATGGGGCGAACATGAACGGCGCGAACGCGAACGCGGCGAACAGGAACGCGACGAGCAGCACGGGCGGAGCGGCGACGGCGGACGGCTCCGAGATCGCGCGCGCAGAGGAGGGCGGCGTCGTCACCGAGACGCGCACGTTCAAGAGCGGGCGCGTCGAGAAGGTCGTCGTCACGACCAGGGGCGGCAAGCGCACGGCCCGGGTCTACGCGCGCGACACGGGGGAGATTCGCGAGCTGCCGGAGGGCAAGGTCGACACGGCGCTGACCGCGACGGGCGACGCCATCGCGTCCTCGGCGGGCTTCGTCGCGGACAAGGCTGAGGACGTGGGACGCCCCGTCGCCGAGGGCGCGAAGGCAGCCGGCGGCGCGGTCGCGGACAAGGCCGAAGATGTCGGGCGCGGCGCGGTCGACCGCTCGAAGAAGGCTGGCAGCGTCGTCGCCGACAAGAGCGAGGACGTTGGACGCGGCGTGGCGGACAAGGCTGCCGACGCGGGCAAGGCCACCGCGAAGGGCGCGAAGAAGGTCGGCAGCGCGGTCAAGAACGCGATCAAGCACTAGCGCCTGGCACGACCGTCGTTTCGATGCGAAGGGCGACCGCCGTCGGAGGCGGTCGCCCTTATTCTCTTGCGCGGTCACCCGGTTTTGCGCCGTGATATACTCGCGGCGCGCGATAATCTCTGGTGATCGTAAGGAGCAACGCCGTGGACGAGACCGCACGCTTCACCGTCATCTGCCCGTGCTGCGAGTCGACGCTCGTCGTCGACTCCCGGACGGGCGCGCTCATCTCGCACGAGGAGAAGGCGAAGCCCGTCGCCTCCTTCGAGGCGATGGCGAAGGACTTGGAGCGGCAGAAGCAGACGCGCGATCAGCTCTTCGCGCAGGAGATGGGCTCGCTCAAGGATCGCGAGCGGCTGCTCGAAGAGAAGTTCCGCGAGGCGATGAAGCGCGCCGAGAAGGACAAGGACAAGGTCTACAAGAACCCGCTCGACCTCGATTAAGAGATCGACCCCGCGTCGTCAGCCCTCTCTCGCGGGCTCCTCCGCACGCTCGTCGTCGTAGCTTAAAGCTTTTTCTGCAACAGGCGCGCGCCGCGCGATACGGCGCGGAGAACCGTCGACAGACTATCCCCCTGAGCCTCGTCTCGCGAACGCGACGAGGCGGTCAGTCGCGCCGGCGGGAACCTTTTCGTCATAGTCGCCGAGGTAGCCGAGCTCGACGAAGCCCGCGCGCGCCAGTTGCCCCTTCAACTCTTCGCGCGTCCAGCAGCGCATGAGGAAGTGGAAGTCGGCGGCGGCGATCTCGCCGCGCGCGTCGCGCAGGGCGTGGCGTTCAAAGACGTGGAGCGAGCGGCGGGCGTGGTCGAGACGCGTCTCGCTGCGGAAGGTGAGCGTGCCGCGCGGCGTCTCGACAATCGTCTCGGCGAAGGGTTCGCGCGCCTTGCGCCTGACCGTCCCCCGCCACTCGCGCACGTCGAGGGCGATGACACCGCCCGCGCGCAGCGAGGCGGCGAAAGAGTCGAAGGCGCGGGCGCGGCTCGCGTCGTCCACGAGATCGTTGAGCACGCCGCGGCAGAGGACGGCGTCGTAGGGCGGCGCGGCGGGCGGGGAGAGGATGTCGCCGCGCACGAATGCGGCCGGGGGCGCGACCGCTTCGGCCGCGACGCGTCTCTCCGCTTCGGCTAACAACTCCGCGGAGAGATCGAGGCCCGTGACGACGTAGCCGAGACGCGCGAGCCCTATCGAGTAGCCGCCGGAGCCGCAGCCCGCGTCGAGAACCCTCGAAGGGGGGCCGACGCCGCCCCGCTCGAAGAGTCGCGCGACGCAGGCGCAGCGACGCTCGACAGGGCGCGGGACGACGAAGTCGTAAGCCCACGCGAACTCGCCGTAGAAAGGTCTGGACATCACGCGTCACGCGAGCCGAACCGGACGATCCTCCGCCACGCGTCGCGCCGCCACCTCGCGGCGGTTACTTCGCGGCTACTTCACGCGCGGATCCATCTTCAACGTAAGCGGCTGCGTGTAACTCTTCCCGTTTACGGTCAGCTTCACCGTGTAAGTCCCGGGGAGGGCCGCGGGCGCGCCGCGGCCGCCGAAGACGCCGCCGCCCCCGCCCGCGCCGCGGGCGGCGGGTGGCGTCGGGCGCAAGTCCCACACCCAGCGGTGCATCCCCGCCGCCGCCGAGAGCGGTTCGGGCGTTCGCACCCAGAACGAGGGGATGCTGAGCGTGTTCGGATCGACGGGCGTCGGGCGCTCGTCGCTCGAATACCGCCGGACGGGTTCGCCCGCCGGGTTGAGGATTTCGAGCGTGACCGCGCCGGCCGCGTCCGACTTCAGGTAGTAGTCGATGATCGCGCCGTAGGGCGGGTTCTCCGCGAGCGGCTCGTCGCGCGGCTTCGGCGTGCCGTTCTCGCTGCTCGGCGGCGTGATGTAGGCGTCTGCCGGGCGGAAAAGGAAGGCGGCTGAGTTCAGGACCTCGCCGCCCAACTGACGCAGCGGCGTGATGTCGTCGAGCACCCAGAAGCCGCGCCCGTGCGTGGCGACGATCAGGTCGGCTTCATGTACGACGAGATCGCGCGCGGAGGCGTGCGGCATATTTAGCTGGAGCGACTGCCAGTGGTCGCCGTCGTCGAAGGAGACGAAGACGCCCAACTCCGTCCCCGCGAAGAGCAGACCGCGGCGCCGCGTGTCTTCCCTGACGGTCTGCATGTGTACGCCGCGGGGGAGCCCCGTGGTGATCTGCCGCCACGATTTGCCGCCGTCGCGCGTGCGGTAGACGTGCGGCTCGTAGTCTTCGAGGCGGTGGCGGTCGATGGAAGCGTAAGCCTCGTTCACGTCGAAGTGCGAGGCGTCCATCATCGAGACCTTGCTCCAGGCGGTGAGATCAGGCGGCGTCACGTTCTGCCACGTCTTGCCGTCGTCGTCGGTGCGCTGGATGAGCCCGTCGTCCGTGCCGATCCAGACGGTCTGAGCGCGTAGGGGCGAAGGCGCGATGGTGTAGATGACGCCGCGCCGCTTCTCCGCGGGCGCGTCGGCGGCCGTCGCCGCGTCGAGGTTCGCGGGCACGCCCGGGTCTTCGCGCGTGAGGTCCTGACTGATTTGCGCCCAGCTCTCGCCGCCGTTCGTCGTCTTGAACAGAAACTGGTTGCCGAAGTAGAGCGCGCGCGGGTCAGCCTGCGAGAAGACGAGCGGGACGGTCCAGGTGTGGCGCGCGGTCACTCCGGCGGGCATGTTCCGTTCGGGCGAGACGTTCGTGATCTCCCCGGTCGTCAGATCGCAGCGCGTGACGCGGCCGCCGAAGAGGATGTTCGGGTGCAGGGGATCGGGCGCGGTGTAGTCCGACTCGCCGCCCGCGCAGACCGGCGTCCAGTCGTGCATCGAAATCTCCGCGTGATTGCTCCGCGACGGCACGCCGACCGCGCCGCTGTCCTGCTGCGCCCCCGTCACCCAGTAGGGGAAGCGGTTATCGGCGGCGACGTGGTAGAGCTGCGCCGTCGGCTGGTTGTACCAACTGCTCCACGTCTGCGCGCCGTCTTCGGTGACGACCGCGCCCTGATCGCTCGCGACGATCATGCGACGGGGATCGTCCGGGTAAATCCAGAGCTGGTGGTAGTCGTCGCCGCCGGGCGCGCCCTTGAGCGCCGTCCACGTCCTGCCCGCGTCGGCCGAGCGGTAGAGCGACGTGTTCGAGACGTAGACGGCGTCGGCGTTCTTGGGATCGACCGCGACCTTGTTGAAGTACCAGCCGCGCCCCCAGAGGCGCGCGTCCTTCGAAATGATCTGCCACGTCGCGCCCGCGTCGTCGGAGCGGTAGAGCCCGCCCGCCTTCGCGTCGACGATGGCGTAGACGCGCTGTCGGTTAGTCGGCGCGACGGCGATGCCGACGCGGCCCAGCCCTTCGGTCGGCAGGCCCGTCGTCAACTGCCGCCAGGTGTCGCCGCCGTCCGTCGATTTGAAGACGCCGCCGCCCGGCCCGTATGACGGCGGGTAGATGCTCCACGGCGGGCGGCGCGTGTTCCAGAGGGTCGCGTAGACGGTGCGCGCGTCCGACGGGTCGAAGGCGAGATCGATGGCGCCCACGTCGTCGCTCCTGAAGAGAACCTTCTGCCACGTCGCGCCGCCGTCCCTGGTGCGGTAGACGCCGCGCTCCGGGTTCGCGCCGTAGGCATGACCGAGCGCGGCGACGAAGACGACCTGAGGGTTTTTCGGATCGACGAGGACGCGCCCGATCTGCCGGGTCGCGTCGAGCCCGAGGTGCTTCCACGTCCTCCCGGCGTCGGATGATTTATACATCCCGTTGCCGTAAGAGATCTGCGAGCGCATGTCCGCCTCGCCCGTGCCGACGTAGACGACATCGGGGCTCGAAGGCGCGACGGCGATTGCGCCGATGGAGGCGACGGGCTGTGAGTCGAAGACGGGAGCCCAGGTGCGCCCCGAGTTGATCGTCTTCCACACGCCGCCGCCGACCGAGCCGAAGTAAAAGACCGTGGGCTGACCCGCGACGCCCGTCACGCCGTTGACGCGCCCGCCGCGGAACGGGCCGATCATACGCCAGCGCAAGCCTGAGAAGCCGTTCAGGTCGAACTGTCTTTGCGCCGAAGCGCGAGGCTGAAGTCCGGCGAGCAGCAGCGCGACGAGCCACAGGCGCGCGAGCGAGCGCGCCGTGGCTGACGTGATGATTGACATCGTTACCCCCCTCCGCGGGTCATCGGTTAAATCACCCAACGCTTTGAAAGAACTCAGAGCCACTAACAAGACCGGAATAACTGTAGGGGCAGGGCTCGTCCCTGCCCGCCGGTCGATAACAATCCGCGTCATGTTTGATGAATCAACGCGGGCAGAGGACTTGTCCCTGCCCCTACATGATTAATCGCGCCGCCGAGCCTTCGCTATGCGCTCTTGATTCTCGGAGGGCTCAGGGCTCGGTGATCGTGAATTTGATGTCCCTATCACTCTCCGAGAGTTTTTGATTCGCGCCGTTGTAGGCCGTGACCTGCCAGCGGTAAGTGCCTTTGGGTAGCGGCTTGTCAACGGCGTAGGAGGTCGCTTCGACGCGCTCGTTGACGTAAGGGGAGGTGACGCCCATCTCCTCCGGGAAGATGCTGAACTTGTAGTAAGCCGCGTCGGGGTAAGCCTGCCATTTGAGTTCGAGGTTCTGCGCGCCCACCTTTGCGCCGGCCTTGGGGTTGAGCAGCTTCAGATCGCCCTTGAAGAGATTGGTCGGCGGGACGAACAGGGTCTTGTCCGGCGGAATCTCATACTTGGCCGAGCTGAGCCCGGCGATCCCGGAAGTCGCGAAGACGTACGAGTCGGTGTCGAACACGCGCGCCATCAAGCCTTCGTACACTTTCGGCTCCACGTTGGTGATCACGTATTCGCCCGCTTTGTCCGTCCGCGCCGTGTAGCTTTTCCCGTCGCCACAGCCGCCGAGGAATCGGTTGAACTTCTCGCACAACTTGACCTCTATATTCTCGACCGGCTGGCCGTTGTACAAGACTTTACCTTGCACGTTGCCCGTCCCCGGCGCGGGCTTCACCTTCTCGACCCCCGCCTCGCCGCCGCCGGCGATCACGGGAGACGGCGCGGCCGCCGAAGATGAGTTCGCCGGTCGGGCAGGCGTGGGCGCAGTCTTGCTATCGCCTTTGCAGGCCGTTAACGAGATCGCCGTGAGCGCGCAGACGCAGGCCAGGAGCCCTCTACGAATGTTCATGACGTGAGCCTTTCTTTGGTCTCCGGTCATCGTGGAACTGATGACGCCCGGCGCAGAAGCGGCGCGGGCGTGATTGTGACGGTGAAGGATAAGCCAGTCTGCGGTTCCGTGTCATGGTTTGTCAGGGGCGTTGGGGTGTCGGCGGCACGAGTCTTTATCTACGGCGCCGCCGCCCGCCTGTCGAAAAGATCGAAGAACCATCCGAACAGCGCGCGTGCGCTCGGCGTCCACGCGCTGAAGACGACGTAGCAGACCAACGCGAGGGGCAGACTGATAAATTTATAGATGTGGCCCTGATAGAACGAGGAGACCGCGAAGAAGGCGAAGAGGCACGAGAGGAAGCCGGTGAGGTGCAGGATCAGCGCGAGCCAGACGGGCGCGCCCGCGACTAAGTGGTGGACGGCGAGTGCGGCGAATGCCGACCATCCCGCCTGCAACAGGCAACTGGCGGCGAGGTTCGAGTTCACGAAAGCGTCGGGGTGATCGTACAGATTGACTCGGAAAAATTCCTGAGCCCGGACGAGCACCCCGCCGGTCAAGAAAATGACGATCCACAGGACGCCGTAGCCCCTGGCGAGGCGAAGCGCGAGCGCGGGGCTGCCGAGAGCCCACAGGAGCGGCGCGATCAGCGCGAGGAAGAGGATGTTCAGGCTACCCGCGACGAGTATTTCGAACAGCTCTTTCTGCTCGTCGTGCATCAGCCATTTGCTGAACTCTCCCATAAGGACGATTCTTCATCCCCGCGGTCGACGAATAACTCCGGGCCTGCGTATATCGCCTTAAATTATTCGCGAACCCCGCCGAGTGCGTCAGCAGGTGGTGAATGGTTATCGCGGCCTTGTCCGGCGGCACGCCCGCGATGAACCTGCTCAGCGGATCGGCGACGCGGAGTCGCCCCTGCATCTCAAGTTTGAGGATGGCGGCGCTGGTGAATTGCTTGGTGATGGAGCCGATGTCGAAAACGGTCTTGTCCGTAAAGGGTATCCGCCTCGCCGTGTTCGCCGCGCCGTACCCTTTGGACACTATTACCTGCTCGTTCTTCACGACCAGGAGCACGCCGGAAAAATCGGAGGCGGCGATTGACGTGAAATATTCGTCGATCCTTTCGCCCACCCTCCCGTTCACGACCCCGCCACGCCCGGCGACAGTCTTTCCGGAGGACGCACGGGCGCACGTGAAAGCCGACAACGATAGAATCAGACAGGCGCGCGCGGACGACGGCAGGTGCTTACTTAAGCCCATCAGGTTTTACGCCCCCGACTTCAAACCGGGCTGCCCAGACTTACGTAAATGCGCGACCCCGCGTTCCGACGCCGCGCGCGGTCGGGAAGAGTCAAACGCCCTGATTAACCCGCGCGGGGCGCGGGCCGTTCAAGATAAACAGACCTGAGAGCGGCGAGAGGAATTCCGTCGAAGCGTAACGGCGACCGCCGCGCGCGAGGCCGGGCTTGAGCGTGCGCGCTCGGCCCCTCTTCCGCAACGACGACGCGCCGCGCGTCTCGTTCGGGAGTGCGCGCGGCGCGAAGGTTTCGGTTCCCGTAGGGCGGTGCTAGGCCGCGGTCGCTTTCCCTTCGGGCTGCCAGCGCAGGACGGGCTTGCGCGCGGCGGCGGCTTCGTCGAGCCGCCCGATGCGGGTGGTGTGCGGGGCGGCGCGCACGAGTTCAGGGTCTTCCTGCGCCTCGCGCGAGATGGCGCGCATCGCCTCGACGAACTGCTGTATCTCCTGACGGCCGACCGACTCGGTCGGCTCGATGAGCATCGCGCCCTGCACGATCAGCGGGAAGTAGATCGTCATCGGGTGGAAGCCGTAGTCGATCAGGCGCTTGGCGATGTCGAGCGTGTTGACCCCTTTGCGCCCCTGCCGCTTGTCCGTGAAGACGACCTCGTGCATCGGCGGATCGCTGAAGGGCCGGTCGTAGTCGCCCGTCAGCTCGTGCGCGATGACGCGGGCGTTGAGGACAGCGGCCTCGGTCGCCTCGCGCAAGCCCTCAGCGCCGTGCGTGAGGATGTAGGAGAGCGCGCGCAGGTGCATCCCGAAGTTGCCGAAGAAGGCTTTGACGCGGCCGATGGAGCGCGGCTCGTCGTAATCGAGCGCGAAGCCGTCCTCGCGGCGCACGACCCGCGGCACGGGCAGGTACGGCGCTAGCTCTTTCGTGCAGCAGCAGGGACCGGAGCCGGGGCCGCCGCCGCCGTGCGGGGTCGAGAAAGTCTTGTGCAGATTCAGGTGGATCACGTCCACGCCCATGTCGCCGGGGCGCGCCCAGCCCACCAGCGCGTTCATGTTCGCGCCGTCCATGTAGACGAGCCCGCCCGCGTCGTGGACGATCCGGCAGATCTCTTTGATGTTCTTCTCGAAGAGCCCGACCGTGTTCGGGTTCGTCAGCATCAGCCCCGCCACGTCGTTCGACGCGCACAGCTCGCGCAGGGCGTCGAGATCGGTCTGACCTTCCGGCGTCGAGCGCACGGTCTGGACGGTGAAGCCGGAGAGGTGGGCCGACGCGGGGTTCGTGCCGTGCGCCGAGTCGGGGATGAGCATGACGTGGCGGCGCGTCTCCTCGGACGCGCCGTCGCGCGCGTCGAGGAAGGCGCGGATGATCATGACGCCCGTCATCTCGCCGTGCGCGCCCGCGGCGGGCTGGAGCGAGATGCCCGCGAGCCCCGTGATCTCGGCGAGGTGCTGCTGCAACTCGTAGATGACTTGCAGCGCGCCCTGCGAGTCGCGCTCGGGCGCGAGCGGGTGGAGGTTCGAGAAGCCGTGGATGCGCGCGACGCGCTCGTTCAGGCGCGAGTTGTACTTCATCGTGCACGAGCCGAGCGGGTACATGCCGAGATCGATGTTGTAGTTCCACGTCGAGATGCGCGTGAAGTGGCGCACGACATCGACCTCGCTGACCTCGGGCACGCCGGCGAGGTCGTCTTCGCGGCGCAGGCGCGCGGGCACGAGTTCGTCGAGCGGCGTCTCGTCAACGTCGAGCGCGGGCAGGCGGTAGCCGGTGCGCCCGGTCTGCGAGCGCTCGAAGATGAGCGACTCGTTCTGCGTGATGTGGGTCGAAGCCTTGGGAAATTGATTCATTGGATCAATGATTCATTGATTCATTTGAGTCATCGAAATATATTTCAATGACTCAATGAATCAACGAGCAAATCAGGCAATCGGCACGACTTTGAGTGCCGCGACGAGCGCGTCGATCTCGCTGCGCTTGTTCGTCTCGGTGACGCAGACGAGGAGATCGTTGGGGCGGTCGGGGAAGTAGTGCGAGAGCGCGAGCCCGCCCGTGATGTTGTGTTCGTCGGCGATGCGTTCGAGCAGGCCCGAAGCCTCTACGGGAGCGCGCACGACGAACTCGTTGAAGCGCGGCGCGGAGTAGGGGAGCGAGAAGCCTTCGATCTCGCCGATGCGGCGCGCGGCGTAAGCCGTTTTCTGCGCGCACTGCCCGGCGACCTCTTGCAGACCGCGCCGCCCCATCGTCTCCAGGTAGATCGTCGCGGCCAGCGCGATCAGGCCCTCGTTCGTGCAGATGTTCGAGGTCGCCTTCTCGCGCCGGATGTGCTGCTCGCGTGTCGCGAGCGTGAGGACGAAGCCGCGGCGACCCTCTTTGTCGTGCGCGACGCCGACCAGCCGACCCGGAATCTGGCGCGCGTAACGTTCGCGCGTGGCGAAGAGCCCGACGTATGGCCCGCCGAACGAGAGCGGGACGCCGAACGACTGCCCCTCGGCGACGACGATGTCCGCGCCGCACGCGCCCGGCGACTTCAGCATCGCGAGCGAGATGGCTTCCGTGACGCAGACGACGAGGAGCGCGCCCGCCTGGTGCGCCACCTCGGCGAGCCGCTCGACCTCCTCGACGCAGCCGAAGAAGTTCGGCGACTGGACGACGAGCGCGGCGGTCTCAGAGTCGATCATCGCCGCGTCGAAGCTGGAGAGCCCCGCCCGCTCGTCGAAGCCCCCGCGCTGAAGCTCGACGCCGGCGTGCTCGACGTAGGTCTCGGCGACGCGCAGGTATTCGGGGTGGAGCGCGGGCGAGACGATCACCTTGCGCCGCCGCGTCACGCGCTCGGCCATCAGCACCGCCTCGGCGAGCGCGGTCGATCCGTCGTACATGGAGGCGTTGGCGACCTCCATGCCGGTGAGCTGGCAGACCAGGGTCTGGAACTCGAAGATCGCTTGCAGCGTGCCCTGCGAGACCTCGGGCTGGTAGGGCGTGTAGGCGGTGAAGAATTCCGAGCGCTGGATGAGCGCGTCGACGATGGTCGGCGAGTAGTGCGAGTAAGCGCCCGCGCCGAGGAAGGAGGGGCGCGAGGCCGCCGCGTTCTGCGCGGCGAGGCTCTCGAAGCGCGCGAGCAGCTCCATCTCGGAGAGCGCGGCCGGGACGCCCAGCAAATCTTTTAAGAGGATGTCAGCCGGGATCGTCGAGAAGAGTTCTTCGGGCGATTCGAGACCGACGGAGCGCAGCATCTCGCGGCGCTCCTCCGGCGAGTTGGGAATGTAGCGCAAGTTCTTAGAAGCTCCTCGCTTGGGGAAGCCTTACTCGGCTTCGGCCTTGACGTAGTCTTCGTACTCGGCGGCGCTCATCAGCTTGTCGACCGCGCCCTTGTCCTCGATGCGGATTTTGATCATCCACGCCGCGCCGTACGGATCGGCGTTCACCTTCTCCGGCTCGTCCTGGAGCGCGTCGTTGACCTCCGTGATCTCGCCGGAGACGGGGCAGAACAGCTCGGAGACGGCCTTGACGGACTCGACGTTGCCGAACGACTCGTGCGCCATGAACTTGTCGCCGACCTTCGGCAGCTCGACGTAGACCACGTCGCCGAGCGAGTGCTGCGCGTGATCCGTGATGCCGACCGTGCCCACGTCGCCCTCGACCCTGATCCACTCGTGATCCTTACTGTAGTGCAAATCTTCCGGGATGTTCGCCATGGCTCTCCTCTGAAAAGCTGTCCGTTGTCCGTCGTCCGTGGTCAGTTGTTAACTCGATCTTTAGCCCGCCGCTCGCCAGCCACGCATAACTGACAACTGACAACTGACCACGGACGACGGACTACTTCTTCCGCTTGTAGAACGGCGTCGGCACGACGCGCGCGGCGACGGCGCGACCGCGCACGTCGATCTGTATCTCCTGACCTTCGCTCGCGTACTCGACGGGGACGTAAGCCATCCCGATGTTCTTCTTGAGGTGCGGCGCGGGGCTGCCCGACGTGACGCGCCCGACGCGCTCGCCGTCGATCAAAACGTCCTGCTCGTCGCGCGCGATGCCGCGCTCGGTGACCTCGAAGCCGACGAGCTTGCGCGTCAGGCCCTCTTCCTTCTGGCGCGCGAGCGCGTCGCGACCGATGAAGTCGCCCTTGTTGAGCTTCGTGATCCAGCCGAGGTTGGCTTCGAGGAGCGTCGTCTCCTCGGTGATCTCGTGGCCGTAGAGGGCCATCGCGGATTCGAGCCGCAGGGTGTTGCGCGCGGCGAGCCCGCAGGGGAGGATGCCTTCCGCCGTCCCGTAGCCGCCCGCCTCCAGAATCCGATCCCACAGCCGCTCGGCCTCGCCCGCGGCGGCGTAGACCTCGAAGCCGTCCTCGCCCGTGTAGCCGGTGCGCGAGATGATCGACGGCGCGCCGTCGACCTCGCCCTCGCGGAAGTGGTAGTACTTGATCTCTTCGAGCGGCGTGGCGGTCAAGGTCTGGAGGATGCGCAGGGCTTCGGGACCCTGCACGGCGATCTGGCAGTAGTCGGCGCTCAGGTTCTTCAACTCGACCCGCTCGCCCTCGCGGTGCGAGTTGATCCAGGCCCAGTCCTTCGGCGTGGTCGAGGCGTTGACGACGAGCAGCAGGTGATCTTCCGAGAAGCGGTAGACGAGCAGATCGTCGACGACCGTGCCTTCGGGCGTCGTGATGGCGGAGTAGTGCGCCTGGCCGTCGACGAGTTTCGACGCGTCGTTCGAGCAGATGCGGTTGACGAAGGCGACGGCGTCGCGACCGCGCACGTCGATCTCGCCCATGTGCGACACGTCGATGAGGCCGCAGGCGCGGCGCGTGCGCAGGTGCTCTTCGACCGTGCCCGCCGGGTACTGCACGGGCATGTCCCAGCCGCCGAAGTCGACCATGCGCGCGCCGAGCCGTCGGTGCGCGGCGTTCAGGGGCGTCTGTTTGAGGGATGGCGCGGCGGTCAAGCGTGTCTCCTGAACTCTCGCACGAGAGAAAAATCGACGCCGAAAACTATTTGTTAACGCAGGCGGAAAACCTAACACGCTGTGCGGCGAGCGTCAAGCATGTGCGCCGCGCGCGGCGCACAGGTCTGAACGGCGTATTGATCTCGCGGCGCGGGCCGCGCGAAACGCGTGTGACGGCGGGACGGAGCGCCGCGCCGGAGGGTCGCGATAAGGGGTCGTAGTTTAGTAAAGCGAGTCGGTCGCGGCGCTGTCGGCCCCGCCGTCGTCACTTCGCGCCCCGCTTCGCGGGGGCGAACCAGGCGTACTTCCCGCCCGCCCAGTAGACGAAGCCCGGCGCGCCGCCGATCTCTTCTCGGATGATGTCGGCGTTCAGGTGCGGGATGACCGCTTTGAACTCTTCGGCGGCTTCGCGTCTGGGCTCGACGCGGGGCTCGCGACCCGCCGCGTTCCTGAGCAGGTAGGCTTGCTGCGCTTCCGGGTTGCGCCAGCCGGCCTGCTGGTAGCCGTGGATGACGGCGAGCAGCACGTCGCCCGGCTGGACTCTGACGCGCTCCGCGGCGGGCAGCTTCTGCACGGCCTTCGTCGGATCGGGGAGGACTGCTTTCTGCGCGTCGCCCAGAATCCAGTTCGCGACTTCGGCGTTGATCTCTTCGAGCCTGTCGGCCGCGGGCTTGACGACGACCGCGATGTCTTCCGAGCCGTCCCCGTTGAAGTCGCCGACGAGCGCGCCGACGCCAGCGTCTGGCTGCACCGCGCCTTGAAAGATGCGGGCCAGCTTGTCGTTGACTTCCGACACTTGCGGGGGCTTGGGCGGCTGCGTCGGGGACGCAGGGGGCGGCGGGGTCTGGGTCGGCTGAGTCGCGGCGCTATCCTGCGCCTGCGCGGGCGTCGGCGTCTGCGTGACCGCTTCCCGTCGCTCGCGCCTGTCGGCGCAGGCCCCGAGGAGGAGCGGCGCGGAGATGGTCAGCGCGAGAAAGAGCGCCCTCGTGAGTCTGAGACTGATGGTGCGTTTTAAAGCCTTCTGCCTTTTGCGCTCTGCTTTGCGCCTTTGCGCCTTTGCGCGAGAATAATTTTTCACGCAAGGGCGCAAGGGCGCAAGGACGCAGAGCGCGGCAGTGTTGCGATCATCCCCAAGGTGTTTTCTACTCCGGTCGTTCATGTGATCTCCGCTGGCGGTGAAGCTTTAAAACTTTGTGACTCGCCGTATCAAGTCGGAGAGCCCGTCCGTGCTGCAAGGCTCGGACGGGCTCTCCGGTTATATCACTGAGTAGCGTCGGGTCGCCGTAGCTTTACAGCGAGTTGAGGAAGGTGGCGATCTGGTTACGCTGCGTGACCGAGAGCGCGCGGTAGTTGTTGATGACGGTGGTCGCCTCGCCCGCGTGGCGCAGGATCGCCTCGGAGCGCGTGAGCGACTCGCCGTCGTGCATCAGGCGGTCGCGCGAGCGCACGCCCCAGAGCGGCGCGGTGCGCACTTTGTTGCGGGTGGACTGACCGCCGTTCTGCACGATGCCGTCGCCGGTTCCCACGTCGTGCAGCAGGAAGTCGCCGAACGGGTGGATGATCTTGTTGCCGAGCGCGGCGGGCACGGTGAACGCGCCGCCGTTGATGACCGTGCCCGTCGGGGCGGTCGTGATGTTGCGGACGTGGCAGATGTTGCAGCCGACCTGATCGAAGAGCTGCGATCCGGCGACGGCGTCCGCCGTGTTCTGGGTCTCGGCATTACGCGCCGGGGCTTTCGTCGCGCGCATGAACCGAGCGAACACCTGAATGTCGTCTTCCGGGTCTTCGCCGCAGTTTCCGGCGGGCGGGTTTTCGCAAGGCGCGTTGTCGGGGACGGGGTCAAAGCCGGAGCCGAAGCCTACGAACCTGCCGTTCGAGGTGTTCTCCGCGAGGGCGAAGCGGTTGGTGATGCCCATCTCGTTCAGGTAAGCGTCCGACGAGAACGAGACGAGGCTCGCGTGCTGATTCTTCCAGCCGAAACGCGCGACGCGCAACGCGCCGCCAGCTTCGAGCACCGGCACTTGGATAACCTGACCGCGCATCCCGGCGGGCTGAGAGTTGGAGATGGCGACGATGGTGTTGCTGTCAATCGCTTCGACGAAGCCGTCGCCGAGCGTGTTGAGCGAGGTGCGGAAGGTGCGGACTTCGTCGCCGGTCGAGGGCACGCGCTCCTGAATGTTCGCGTTGGTCGCGCGGTCGTTGATGAGCGAGCCGCCAGCCGCGTCTATGAAGTTAACGCCGTCGAAGTGCCCGGCGCGCAGTTCCGTGATCTGGCTGATCGCGCCGGTCACCGGATTCTGGTGGCACTCGCCGCAGCTCTGCGCGTTGTAAACGGGTCCGAGCCCATCGGCGATCACCTCTTGTTCGGCGAAGACGGCCAAGTCGGCGTCAAACGTCGCCTGCGCGCTGACTCCGTTGGTTAGGTTGTCGAAGCCCGTAGGGGCTTGAGTCTGCCCTTCGACCTTCCGCGTGAAGGCGGCGGGCAGCACGAAGGCTGCGGCGAAGCAGCCCAGCATGATGAGTTTCAGCAGCTTCATACAATCTCCTCCAAGTAACTTGGGCGGGCGAGGGCGACCCAAGGGAAACGTCAGTTACCGGGATCGGCTCTTCGGAAGGAGAGTCGGCTAGGGTGTCGGGTGTTACTTCTCTCACGCCGCCCGCCGAAGTGCCGGGCGGCGAAGAAGGGTTGCGAGTGATCCCGCGCGAGGTCGCGGGGAGAGGAAGTTCGCGTTAGAGGTTAGGGGCAAGCCTGACAGCTAAAAAACAGGCCGGGGTGATCGCCGATTGCGCTTTTTCGCCTGCGCTCCCCCGGCGAGGTGTCGGAGAGCGCAGCCCTTGCGCGAAGAAAAGTATGCCGCGGCGAAGCGAATTTCTGGGTGTCTGATGAATCCGACCGCTTGTTCGTTCGTGAAAGTTAGTAGCGGCGGCGCGTTGAGACGATTCTCGTGAGGCTAAAATTTCGCGGGGCGAGATTCGTCACTCGTGTCTGAGCGCGGGCAGACTATTGCCATTCGGGGGAAAAGTCAATGGAAATTTTAGCCGGCGCGCCGCCCCCGCCTGAGCCCCCGCCGGGCTCATCCCCCTTGACTGCCGCCGCGCCCGCGCTTAAAGTTTTAGGCACGGGGGCAGGCGCTGCCCCGAACGTCCGGGCACCTCGTTTCCTGGCTCCTCCGCCCCCCTCTCAGGCATCTGAAACGCCCCTCACCGCTTCTAAATTCTGGTAATTACGGGAGTCAATTCCTGGAAAGCCTCCAATTTTTCTCCTTGTTAGCAACCGGCCTGACGCCACGCCGAGCGGCTTTTCGGCCGTATGCGCGCACCAGAGGTCTGTCGTTGGTTCGGCCCCCTTCGCGTCTGTTCGTGCCCACGGTCGGCAGGGCTCGCAGGCAGTTCTGCCCGCACGGTCTGAGTCTCGAAAAGTCGTCCGCCAGCATTCCCGGAGAGATGTTGTGAGTAATCTGATCTCTAAGTCCTCGACGCGCAGCCTCCTTCGCACGGCTCGCCCGCTCGCCCTCGCTTTACTGCTCGGCTTCCTAACGTCGCTCCCGCCCGGTGTCCGAGCCCAGACGATCTCGCCGGTCAAGGGCGGCTACGTCTCCTCGCCCGAACTCGGCCAGGCGTTCGTCATCTACCAGTCGCCCGGCGGCGAGACCGTCTGCCGCGACGCCAGCCCCGCCGAGGCGCGCGAGATCAACCGCCGCCCGAGCGTCCCGCTCCGCCGGATCAATCACCTCGAAGACGTGGACGCTTACCAGCCCTACGCCTCCTCCGGCTCCGGCCAGAAGATCAGCGCCACGACCGGGCTCACCATCATCCTGCGCGCCACCGCGCAGCTCGACGCGAACCCCGCGGCGAAGCAGGCGTTCATCAACGCCGCCGCCAGGTGGGAGGCGCTCATCGCCGACCCGATCACCGTCACCATCGACGTGGACTACGGCAGCACATCCTTCGGCACGCCTTTCCCTTCCTCTAACACCCTCGGCCTGACCAGCTCGTCCGGCTTCATCATCCCTTACACCACCGTCCGCTCGCGGCTCGTCAGCCACGTCGCCCCCGGCTCCGAGGAAGCGGTCGTGATAAGCAATCTCCCGGCGGCGTCGCTCCCCGCGGACGTGGTCGGTGGTAGCGTCTCCGATGTCTTTGTCCCGCCCGCGCTGATGAGCGCGCTCGGCTTGAGTATGACGAACCCCCCCGTGCCGAAGATCGGGTTCAACTCCGCCTTCGGCTTCGACTTCGATCCGAACGACGGCGTGACGCCGGGGCTGACCGACTTCGACTCGGTCGCCGTCCACGAGATCGGGCACGCCCTCGGCTTCACCTCCCAGGGCGGCTCCGGCAGCACCAGAGCCTCGATCTGGGATCTCTACCGCTTCAAGCCCGGCACGGCGTCGAACGCCAACTTCGCGACGGCGACGCGCGCGCTCAGCGTCGGCGCGGACGCCGGCGACCGGCGCGTCCAGTTCAACGGCAACACCGAAGTAGACCTCTCGACCGGCAAGCCCGACGGGACTGGCGGCGACGGGAGGCAGTCGAGCCACTGGAAGGACGACGCGCAGGGCGTGCCCTACATCGGCATCATGGACCCGACGATCCCGCGCGGCGTCCACAAGCAGATCACCGCGAACGACACGCGCGCCCTTGACTTCTTCGGCTACAGCGTCGGGCAGGTCTTCACGCCGCCCGCGCCCGCCAACGACAACTTCGCCGCCGCGCAGCAGTTGAGCGGCACGAGCGGGCGCGTCACGGGCACGAACGTCGGCGCGACGAAGGAGGCGGGCGAGCCCAGTCACTCTCCCGACGGCAACCCGGGCGGCAAGTCCGTCTGGTACACGTGGCAGTCGCCTTCGAGCGGCACCGTGACCTTCATCACGGGCGCGGGCGCGCTCGGGGGCGCGAGCGACTTCGACACGCTGATCGGCGCGTACACGGGGTCGGGCGTCGGCGGGCTGGTCTCCCTGGGTAAGAGCGACGACATCTCCGGCAGCGATCACACGAGCCTCGTGACGTTCAACGCCGTCGCCGGGACGACCTACCGGATCGCCGTCGACGGCTACGACGCCGACGAGGGCAACATCGCGTTGAGTTGGAACCTGGTGGTCGCGCCGCCGCCCCCGCCGCCCTTGGGCACGATCGTGCAGTTCGCCGCCGCCTCGGGGTCGGCGAACGAGACGAGCGGCAGCGCGCCCGTCACCATCACGCGCGGCGGCGACCTCAGTTCCACGTCGAGCGTCATCGTCCGCACCATCGACGACACGCGGGCCATCCGCTGCGACGACACGGCGAGCGCGCCCGGCACCGCCTTCGCGCGCTGCGACTACGCGACGACCGTGCAGACCGTCACCTTCGCAGCCGGAGAGAACTCGAAGACCGTCAGCATCCCGCTCGTCGACGACTCGTTCGTCGAGCCGGTCGAGGTCGTCGTGCTCACGCTCGGCGGCGTCGCGACGGGCGCGACCGTCGGCCCGCAGAACACGATGACGCTCGCCATCGTCTCCAACGAAGCGCCGGGGCAGACGGGCGCAAACCCGATCCTCGATCCGACCTTCTTCGTGCGGATGCAGTACCTCGACTTCCTCTCCAGAGAGCCCGACGCGGGCGGGATGGCGGCGTGGGTCGGCACGCTCAACGCCTGCGCGCCCGGCGACACGAGGTGCGACCGCGCCTCGGTCTCGTCCGGCTTCTTCCGCTCGCAGGAGTTTGAGCTGAAGGGGCGCTTCGTGTTCAACTTCTACAAGGTCTCGCTCGGGCGGCTCCCGCGCTACAGCGAGATCGTCGCCGACATGAGTAGCGTCACCGGCGTCTCGACCGCCGAGGTCGTCGCCAGGAAAGCCGCCTTCACCGACGCGTGGGCGCAGCGGCTGGACTTCTTGAGCTTGTACGGGGGGATGAGCAACACGCAGCTCGTCAACACCCTGATGGATCGCTACGGCATCCCGTCCATCACCACCCCGAACCCGGCGACGCCCGACGACGCCTCGCAGAAGATCTTGCTGACGCGCGCCGACTTGATCGGCAGACTCGGCGCGGGGACGCTCACGCGCGCGCAGTTGGTTCGCGCCGTCGCCAGCTCGGACGAGGTCGGGCGCGCCGAGTTCAACTCCGCGTTCGTCGCGATGCAGTACTTCGGCTACCTGCGCCGCGACCCCGACGAGGGCGGCTACAACGACTGGCTGCGCACCATCAACTTGAACCCGAACGACATCCACTCGATGGTCAACGGGTTCGTCAGCTCCGACGAGTACCGTCTCAGGTTCGGCAGCCAGTAGTTCGCCCCGCGCCCGGTCACACGCGGCCGGGCGCACCCTATTTCAGTTTCGCCGACGACGCCTCCCGCGCGGGCGCTCGAACCGCCGCCGCCGGCGCGCGGCTCGTGACCTTACGCTCGCATGCGCCCTAGTTCGAGGAGACAGAAGTGAAGGAATTCAGCCCCCGCGTCGCGCACCGCGCGTCGCGCACCGCCCTCTCCGCCCTCTTCACCGTCGCGCTGCTCGTCGGCGGCCTCGTGCCGCTCGCGAGCCACGTCCAAGCGAAATCACAGCCGAAGGCGAGGGGGCGCGGCCGCGCCGCCGCAGACGTGAAGCGCGGCGCGAAGGCCCGCCGCGGGGGGCGGCGCGTGGTGAGGGCGGAAGCCGAAAGAGATGAAAGGTTCGACGAGCCTTCGGCCGGCGAGGAGGCCGAGGGCGAGGGCGACGTGCAGAAGCGCGAGGAGTGGTTCAACTTCAAGCGCCGCTACCCCTTCAACGAAGTGCCGCCGGAGGCGCGCCGCGTCGCCTGGGAGTCGCGCCCGAAGGGCGGGCTCAAGGGCGGCGAGGGTCGCGCCGTCCGTTCGGCCGCCGCCTTCCAGTGGCAACCGATCGGCCCCGCGCCGACGACGCCTAAATTCCCGAACAACTGGGGCATGACGAGCGGGCGCATCAACGCCATCGCCATCAAGCCGGACGATCCGAACGTCATCCTCGTCGGGGCCTCGACCGGCGGCATCTGGCGCTCGACCGACGCCGGCGCGACCTTCGCCGCCGCCTCCGACTCGCAGGTCGATCTCGCGGTCGGCTCCATCGCCTTCGCCCCCGGCAACCCGCAGAGGGTCTACGCAGGCATGGGCGATCTCTGGGGCGGATACCTGGGGACGGGGGTTCTCAGGTCAGACGACGGCGGCGCGACGTGGGCGCGGGCGAGCGACGGCACGCTCCCGTCCTACGGCCAAGTCAATAACGTCCGCGTCGATCCGAACGATCCCAATCGCGTCTACGCCACGCTGTACCAGTACTACAACGGTAACTCCAGCGGCACTTTCGACGTGGGCGGGTTTTACGTCTCGACGAACGGGGGCGTCACGTGGCAGAAGCCGCTCGCGGGTCTGGCGCGCGACGTGGCGATTAGCCCGGCGAATCCGCAGACGATTTACGCCGGGATGAGGCGCGTCGATAGTAACGTCGACGGCGTTAACCTGCCGGGCCTTTACAAATCGACCAACGGCGGGCAGACGTGGGCGCGCGTCTACACTTCTTCCTTCGGCGCTTACACCGGCAGCACGCGAATCGATATGCGGGTCGCCGTCACGCCCGCGGCCCCGCAGAAGGTTTACATCCTGAGCGGCAACACGATCGGCAGCTCGCCCTCGCCCGTCCTCGCCGTGAGCGACGACGAGGGGCAGACGTGGGGGACGAACCTGCCGGTGACGGGCATCGATCCGGGCCAGTATTTTTACAACATCCACATGTTCGCCGACCCGACCAACGCCGCCACCCTGTACGTCGGCACGCGCGACGTGTTCAAGAGCACGAACGGCGGCTCGTCGTGGCAGAGCATCACGAAGAACTATTGCAAGACGGGCGCTAACTGGAATTACGCCCCGACCGGAAGCTCGACCTGCCCCGGCGGCTCGACCTCGCACCCCGATCAGCACAGCTTCGCCTTCTCGCCCGCCGACCCGAACACGATCTACGTCGGCAACGACGGCGGCATCTCGAAGTCCACGAACGGCGGCGCGACCTTCCAGTCGCTCAACGCGAGCCTCGCGCTGACGCAGTTCGTCGGCATCGCCGCGCACCCGGCCAACCCCGACTTCACCATCGCCGGCGCGCAGGACAACGGCACGCAGGTGCGCGCCGCGGGCGGCAACTCCTGGACGGAGTTCGCCGAGGGCGACGGCGGCCACCCCGTCATCAGCGCGGCCGATCCTTCCGTCGTCTTCAGCACCTACGTCTTCGGCGCGATCCGCTGGTGGCGCTTCAACGCCGACGGCACGCGCACCGAACTGTTCAGCCGCCGCACCAGCGAGACTACGTTCGGCGAGTCGACGAGTAACCCGCGCATCGCCTTCTACCCGCCGTTCACCGGCAACGGGGTGGACGGCGCGGTCTACTTCGGCACGTGGAAACTTTTCGTCAGCACCAACTACTACGACCAGAGCCAGGTGCCCGTCTGGACTCCGCTCGGACCCGGCGGCGGCGCTGATCTGACGAACGGCGGCTCGGACGTGCTCAACGCCATCGGCGCGGCGCGCACCGGCTACTCTCCCTCGCAGGTCATCTACACGGGCTCGGCGCAGGGGCGGGCGAAGGTCACGCAGGACGGCGGCGCGACGTGGGCGGACGTGACGGCGGGGCTCCCCAACCGAAGCATCGAGAGCATCACGGTCGATCCCGCCAACGCGGCCACCGCCTACCTCACCGTCAGCGGCTTCGGCTCCGGCCACGTCTTCAAGACGACGAACTTCGGCGCGAGCTGGGCGGATCTGAGCGGCAGTGATCCGGCCACAAAACTCCCGAACGTGCCGACCACCGCCTTCATCATCGATCCCGCGGACCCGAACGTCGTCTACGCGGGCACGGACATCGGCGTCTTCCGCTCGACCACGAGCGGCGGCGCCTGGGAGACCTTCAACACGGGGATGCCGCCCGTGCCGGTCTCGGGCTTCACCGTCAGCGCCTCCGGCAAGATTCAGGTCGCGACCTACGGGCGCGGCGCGTACGAGCTTCAGAGCGTCGCGGCCCTCGCGTCGTTGCAGTTCGAGTTGCAGGTCGCCCCCGTCGGCGAGGCGACCCCGCGCGCCGTGCTCAACGTGACGCGCACGGGCGATCTCTCCACGACCGTCAGCGCCACCGTCCGCACGCAGGACAACCCGGCGGCGGTGCGCTGCGACGACACCTCGACGCAGCCCTTCGTCGCCTTCGCGCGCTGCGACTACGCCACCACGGTCGAGACGCTCACCTTCGCCGCGGGCGAGACGAAGAAGAGCTTCTCCGTCTCGATCATCAACGACGTGTTCCAGGAGCCCGACGAGAACATCCTGATCATCCTCGTCAACCCGTCGGCGGGCGCGCAGATAGGCCCCCAGGGGGGGATGACGCTGCGCATCGTCTCGGACGACGCGACGACGCCACCCGCCTCCGCGAACCCCATCCTGCGGTCGGACTTCTTCGTACGCCAGCAGTACCTCGACTTCTTCGGCCGCGAGCCCGACGCCGCCGGCTTCCAGGCCTGGAAGGCGACCCTCGACAACTGCCCCGACCCCTTCAACACCAGCCCGACTTCCGCCTCGGCCAACTGCGACCGCGTCTCCGTCTCGACGAAATTCTTCCGCTCGCAGGAGTTCGAGCTGAAGGGCCGCTTCGTCTTCAACTTCTACAAGGCGGCGCTCGGTCGCCTCCCCCGCTACAGTGAGATCATCCCCGACATGGCGGGCCTGACGGCCGTCGACGACGCCGGCTTCTTCGCGAAGAAGGCGGCCTTCACCAACGAGTTCGTGCAGCGGCAGGAGTTCAAGTCGCTCTACGACGGGCTCTCGAACCAGCAGTTCGTCAACACCCTGATGGGCAGGTACAACTTGCAGCAGATCACGAC
>DATLMC010000098.1:0-46235 GCA_035537435.1 Pyrinomonadaceae bacterium
CACGTCCGACAACCCCTCGGTCGCGCCGCAGTTCATCGGCGGCTACGGGCAGACGCTGAAGAACCTCTTCGGCTTCAGCACGCGCAACATCGTCGTCGGCGTGACCGTCCAGCTCCCCTTCCGCAACCGGACGGCGGAGGCCAACCTCGCGGGCGCGCGCATCCTCCAGAATCAACTTCAGGCTTCGATCCGCTCGCAGGATCAGGCGATCGAGGTCGAGGTGCGCAACGCCGCGCAGGCGGTCGAGACCGCGCGCCAGCGCGTGCTCGCGGCGCGCGAGGGGCGACGCAACGCCGAGCTGCAACTCCAGGGCGAGCAGCGGCTCTACCAGGTCGGCCGCTCGACCACCTTCCTCCTCTTCCAGCGCGAGAACACGCTCGTCAACGCGCGCAACCAGGAGCTGCGCGCCGAGACCGACTACAACAAGGCGCTCGCCGACCTCCAGCGCGCGACCTCGACGACCCTGCGCGCCAACAACGTCATCGTCGAATCGCTCATCGGCCGCTAAGCCGAGCACACGCGACGAGGAAGGGAGGATCGAAATTCGATCCTCCCTTCTCCTTTTCCCGCCACACTTTTCTTCGTTGACCCCCCGCCCGTCCTCTCCTATCCTCGCACGCGAGCGCTCTTCGCCGTCGGCGGCCACGCCGGAAATTTACCTTGAAGATCACCGCGACGATCATCACCTTCAACGAGGCGGACAACATCCGCGCCGCCTGCGAGTCGGTCGCGTGGGCCGACGAGGTAGTCGTCGTCGATTCCGAGTCGTCCGACGCGACGCGCGAGATCG
This sequence comes from Pyrinomonadaceae bacterium, assembly GCA_035537435.1. Lineage (GTDB taxonomy): Bacteria > Acidobacteriota > Blastocatellia > Pyrinomonadales > Pyrinomonadaceae > JAIVGV01. Next base: position 791 of record DATLMC010000098.1, read on the forward strand.
CGGCCGACTGCGGGGCGCGCGTCGTCGTGCGGCCGTGGGGGGGCTTCGCCGCGCAGAAGCAGTTCGCCGCAGACCTCGCCGCGCACGAGTGGGTCTTCAGCCTCGACGCCGACGAGCGCGTCTCCCCGCAGCTCCGCGCGGGCGTCGAGGATCTGCTCTACACTTCGGACGCGCAGCTCGCCGACGGCTACCGCGTCGCGCGCCGCTCCTTCTACATGGGGCGCTGGATTCGCGGCGGCGGGTGGTATCCCGACTACCAGCTCAGACTCTATAGACGTTCGCGCGGTAGCTGGCAGGGCGCTTACGTCCACGAGTCCGTGAAGATGGGCGAGGGCGCGCGCGTCTCGACGCTCGCGGGCGACCTGCTCCACTACAGCGTGCGCGACGCCTCGCACCACCACCGCATGATCGGCGAGCGCTACGCCCCGCTCGCCGCGCGGCAGATGTTCGAGCAGGGCCGCCGCACCTCGCCGCTAGGGATCGCGGCCGCCTCGCCCCTCGCCTTCTTCCGCAGCTTCGTCCTCAAGGGCGGCTTCCGCGACGGGCTCGCCGGCTATGCCATCGCGCGCTTCGCCGCGCACCACGCCTTCCTGAAGAACCTGCTGCTGTGGGAGATGCAGACCGCCGGGGGGGTCGGGCGCGCGGCTGTAGAAGAAAAGACCGCGAAGCCTGCAAAGAATGAAAGACCAGATTAAGCCGAGGCTGACTGACTCACGACCAGCCCGCGAGTTTCACTTCAAACTTTCAGTTTCGCTTCAAACCATCCGGGGAGCTGTTTGGAAAGTCTGGTGAGTTGTCAGCTCCGCTAGGAGCATCATGTTTATAGCCCGGCCTCCCCCACAGCTTCCCACTGTTACCGGCTCCGCCGGCGGGCGACCTTCTCGCCCTTCGCCGGGGCCGCCTTCTTCGATCTGGCGCTGCTCTGCGGCTTCGCCTTCGGCTCGTTGCGTTTCGCCTCTTCGCGCTTCGGCGCACGCTTGTCCGCCGCAGTCTTCCCCTTCCCCTTACGCGACGCGCTCTCTTCCGCGTCTGCCGCGTCGTCGTCCTCCTCGGCCTTCTCGCGCTCGGTTTTACCGACTTCGGTCTTGCGCGTGTACATCTGCGGCTCGGCGCGCAGACCCGCGGAGGGCAGCAGGCCGCGGCGCGGCGCGGTCGGCTCGGAGAGCGGCGCGGCGGGGTGATCGCGGACGACTTCGGCGAGCAGTTGATCCGCCATCTGCTTGTGCTCCCAGATGCGGTTGCCCTGCGCGAGGATGGCGAAGATGACGGCCCCGGCGTCGCGCGTGTAGACGACGCCCGCGAGGTTCGACATCCCGCCGTCGGTGGTGGTGAGCGTGCCGGTCTTGCCGACGACCGCGCACTCGTAGCCCGTGCCCTCCATCCTCCGCCGCAGCGTCCCGTGATCGCAGTCGGCGACGGCCATCAGGTCTTCGAGCTTCATCCCGTGCCGCCCCGCCTCTTCCGCCAGCGCGCGCACGACCGTGACGAGGCCGCGCGGCGTCATGCGGTTCGTGTAGAGGCCGGAGTTGGTTTCGAGGTAAACCTCGTCGGGCGGCAGCTTCAACTCTTCGACGAGGAATTGCGCGGTCGCGGCCGGGCCGCCGAGTTTCTCGCCGATGCGGTCGGCGACGAAGTTGACGGAGTGCGCGTTCATGTAGAGCAGTATCTCGCGCAGCGGGTTCGAGTAGACGGTGAACAGCTCCGCGCCCGCGGGGGCTTCGGCCGCGCCCGTCTCCTTCTGCCCCAGCTTCATCACGTTCGCCGCGTTCTTCGCCGAGTCGTCCGGCTTCTCGTTGAAGTTGAAGCTGAACTCCGGCGTGGCGAGGATTTTGTCGCGCACGTGCTCGATGCCGCGCGCCTTCAGCTCCTGCGCGATGACGACCGCGCCGTAGTCGGTGAAGCTCGGATCGTCGCCGACGAGGTAGAGGCTTCCCTGTAGCGTCTTCGTTCTGGGATCGACCGCGCCGTCGGCGTAGACGTGCGTGGCGAAGCGGTGATCGGCCCCGAGGCGGCGCAGCGCGAAGAGGGTGGTGGTTAATTTAACGAGCGAGGCCGGGTTGAACTGCGTGTCGGCGTTGTGCGAGGCGTAGACCTCGCGCCCGTCCCAGCTCTGGACGAGCACGCCCTGCTTTTCCGGCTCCTCGCCGCGGGAGCTGTACCAGAGCGCCACGTCGAAGCGCGGCAGCGTGGCGGGCGGCGGCGCGACCGCGTCCGCCGAAGGGGCGGCCTGGCTCGTGCCCGCGGGCAGGCGCTGCTCCACGGCGCTCGCGACGCGGCGGCCCGCCTGCTCGACGACCGTCAGGGTGTACGGGAAAAAGGTGAGCGCCGCGGTGAGGAGCGCGCCGACGGCGACGAGTGCGTAGACGGGTTTTCGAGAGTGCAAACCTTCCCCCTGGCGCGTCGATCTAAAACTTAGCCCTTCCACGAAGTGTCGGGAAGTTTTAATATGCTTAATGGTTACGGCGGGCGTCAAGCCACCCCATCCCGCGACCCCCTAGCGGCGCAAACTTTTCTGACCCACTACATGATCCTCCTGCAAACTCTTCCGCCGGCCGACACGCTGCTGCCCTTCCCCGTCGCGCTCGGCTTCGTCGCGACGCTGGGCGCGATGATCGGCAGCTTCCTCAACGTCGTCATCCACCGGCTGCCGCGCGAGGAGTCGATCGTCTTCCCCAACTCGCGCTGCCCCTCGTGCGGCACGGCGATCCGCCCCTACGACAACATCCCCGTCATCAGCTACGCGCTCCTGCGCGGGCGCTGCCGCTCGTGCCGCACCCCGATCTCGGCGCGCTACCCGGCCGTCGAGCTGCTGGTCGCGGCCCTCTTCGCGCTCGTCTTCTGGCACGACCGTGTGACGTTCGCGCTCCCGTTCGATCTCCTGTTCGTGGCCGCTCTCGCCGCGCTCGTCTTCATCGACGCCGAGCACATGATCCTGCCCGACGTGATCACGCTCCCCGGCATCGGCCTCGCGCTCGTCGCGCGCGCGCTCGTCCCGAACCTCTACGGACTGGGCTTCCTCTCCGGCGGGCTGCTCGGCGGCACGCCCGACTGGACGGTCTCGCTCGCGGGCGCTCTGCTCGGCGCGCTCGCCGGCGGAGGCTCGCTCTGGCTCATCGGCTTCCTGTGGGAACGCCTGCGCGGCGTCGAGGCGATGGGCCTGGGCGACGTGAAGATGATGTTCATGGTCGGCGCGTACCTCGGCTGGGCGCACACGGCCCTGACGATCTTCCTCGCCGTCATCACCGGCTCGCTCGTCGGCGTCGCGCTCATGCTGCGGCGGGGCGAGCGCGACATGCAGATGATGCTCCCCTTCGGCATCTTCCTCGGCGCGGGCGCGATCATCAGCCTCCTCGCCGGACACGCACTCATCGGCTGGTACGTCGGGCGCTTCGCACCGTAGTAGAGGTCAGAGGCTGGAGGTCAGAAGTCAGCTCAAGACTGTCTTCACTGACCTCTGACCTCTGACCTCTGACCTCTCTTCCATGATGACTCGTTACGAAAACCGCGTGCAGCTCGCGATGGCGCTCGTGGTCGGGCTGCTGCTGCTGGCGAACCTGTTCACGCTGACGCTGGTCGCGCTCATCCCGACCGAGCGGGGGTTGCGCGCGCCCGTGCTGTTCAGCGTTTTCCTCGTCACGCTGCTCGTGAGCCTGCCCGCGGTCTTCATGCTCCCGCGCTGGCTTTTGAAGCCCTACCGCCAGCTCGTCGGCGAGGCGGAGCGCGCGCCGGTCGCGGCGAAGGCCGAGGGGCAGCGCGACGAGACCGAGTTCGTGCTGGAGACTTTCCAGGCCGTGGTCGAACAACTCCGCGCGCAGCAGCGAGAGCTGGAGGCGTTGAGCGCGCAGGCGAGCGCGCGCGCCGCTTCCGCCGAGAGGTTCAGCGAGCGGATCGTCGCGAGCGTGCCGTCGGGTCTCGTCGCCTTCGACGCCGGGGGGCGCGCGACGGTCGTCAACGCGCCCGCGCGCGCGCTGCTCTCGACGGACGGGGCGGTCGAGGGCCGCGGCTTTTCGGAACTGCTCACGCACGCGCCGGAGCTGGCGCGCCTGGTAGAGAGTTGCCTGCGCGAGGGGCAACTCTTCCGCCGCGAGGAGGTCGCCGCCGCGGGCTCGGACGGGCGCGCGCGCCGCCTCGGCGTGACCGTCGCGCCGATTGATCCGGAGCCCGGCGCAAACGCGCGCGGGGCGCTCTGCTTGCTCACGGACATCACCGAAGTGGCGGAGCTGCGCGAAGCGCTCGCCACCAAACGGAACCTCGAAAGCCTCGGCGAGATGTCGGCCGGGCTCGCGCACGAGTTCAAGAACGCGCTCGCCGCGCTGCACGGCTACGCGCAGCTTTTGCAGAACGTCGCGGAGGACGAGCGCAGCCGCACGGGCGCGACCGCGCTGCTCGAAGAGGTGCGCGGACTCTCGGCGATGGTCACGTCGTTCCTCAACTTCGCGCGCCCGCAGCCGCTCGAACTCGCCGACGTGGACGCGCGCGAGCTGATCGACGACTGCGCGCGCGAGCTCGTCGCTCTCTTCGACGAGCGGCGGATCGAGTTGAGCATTGAAGGGGAGTTCGGCGCGGTGCGCGGCGACGAGCGGATGCTGCGGCAGTCGATCCTCAATCTCATGCGGAACGCGGCGGAGGCGGTTGACGAGAAAGACCCGACGCGCCGGGTCTTAGTGAGCGGCATACGGGACGCCGACGCGGCGGGCAAGAGGTGGCTCACCATCAGGCTCGAAGACACCGGCGCTGGGATCGCGCCCGCAGACCTGGGGCGCATCTTCATCCCCTTCTACACCACGAAGTCCGGCGGTCACGGCGTCGGCCTCGCCCTCGCGCACCGCGTCGTCACGGAGCACGGCGGCACGCTCGCCGCGGCCAACTCTCCCGCCGGCGGCGCGGTCTTCACGCTGCGCCTGCCGCTCTAAGTCCACGCGACCTCACGCAACTCAGACATTAATCTGGCTCCTCTTCGCGCCTCCAGCGCCTTTGCGGGAGGGTGATTTCACGCAAAGGCGCTGGAGGCGCGAAGAAGAATTTACTTGCCTCGGAGTTCGGGGCGCAGGTGTGCGGGGCGGAAGCCGAAGGCGATGAGTCGCGGGGGCAGGTCGCGAAGGAACGGCGTCCTCAGCACGAGGCGGACGAGGAACGGCACGCCGGCGCTCTGCCGCGAGCGAAGTGCGCCCCCGATGACGCGGCGCTGGACGAAAGCCTGGACGGCCTGGATGATCCGCGTCGGCAGCGCGCGCTCGCGCTGCACGCGGCGGAGTTGCTCGGTCGTGACGACGCCGCCCCGCAGCGGTTCGGCTAAAACGTTCGCGGCGGCGACGGCGTCCTGAATGGCGTAGTTGATGCCGACGCCCCCGACCGGCGACATGACGTGCGCCGCGTCGCCGATGAGGAGCAGACCGGCGCGATACCAGGTCTTCAGGCGGCTCGACTCGACCGAGAGCATCGAGACCTGCTTCCACTCCTTCAAGTGCGAAGTGCGCGCGGCGTACTCCGGCGCGGTCTCGGCGAAACTTTTTTTGAGCGCGTCGAGGCCCGCGGCGCGCACCTGCTGGTAAGTGCCTTTGAAGATGATGTAGCCGACCTGCCACTCGTCGAGCCGGTCGAGCATGACGACGGCGTGCCCCGCGCCGAAGCGGCCGATTAACCCCTCTGGATCGCCCGGCGCGCGCGGCAGGCGGAACCAGAGCACGTCTATCGGCGGCGAGGTCTTCAACGCCCCCGCTTCGAGCCCGCTCAGGTGGCGCACGCGCGAGCCGCGCCCGTCCGCCCCGACCGTGAGCGCGGCGCGCACCTCGCGCCAGCCGCCGCCGTCGTCGCGGTATCGCACGCCGCGCACGTCCCCGCCCTCCTCGATCAGCTCTTCGACGCGCGCGCCGAGCCGCAGCTCGAAATCCGGGTAACGCTTCGCCTCCGCGACAAGGAACTCGATGAAGTGCGACTGCGGCATGATCGTGATGTAGGGGAAGCGCGTCTTGAGTCGCTTGAACTCCGCAACGACGGCCGCGCCCGCGCCCGTCATCACATTCGCCGCGCGAATCTTCGTGTGGCGCAGCGTGAGCAGCGCGTCGGCGAGACCCAGCTCGTCCATGATCTCCATCGCCGACGGGTGGAGGGTGTCGCCGCGGAAGTCGCGGTCGAAGTCTTCGTGCGCTTCGAGCAGGCAGACGCCGACGCCGTTACGCGCGAGGACGAGCGCGAGCAGCGCGCCCGCCGGGCCGGCGCCGACGACGCAGCATCGCGTCTCGACCGACTCGACGATCTTTCGCTCCTGACCTTCGACCCCGTGATGCTCATGCAAGCTCATAAAATTTGTCATACACGCTCATACGATTTGTAGGGGCAGGGCTCGCCCCCGCCCGGTGGGCGTCCGCGAGGTCGCTCGCACGACGCGATTGATACGGCGAGGAAGTATCGCGCGACACTTTCGCGCGGCGAGGCGGGCAGGGACGAGCCCTGCCCCTACTGATCTGCGCCCACCTTGAGGCCCTGCGGAAAGTAGTCCGTCCAGCGTCGGTCGACAAGCTCGGCGATGTCGTCGCGCACGATCAGCTCGTCCGGGTAGCCGGGCTTCATGCGCGCGTCGATGACGACGGGCGAGGCGTAGGCGAGGTGGTGACGCACGACCTTCGTCGCGGCGGCGTGAATGTCCGACGCTGGCTCGAAGCGCGTCCACGTCGCCCAGAGGAAATCGGGTACGGAGAGGGCCACGCCCGCGTCGTCGTGGATGACGACGATCTGCCAGTCGGCGAATGCCGCCTCGCGGGCGACCCTGTCGGGCAGTTGGGGGTCTTCGGCGTAAGGTGCGCCCTCGACGACGAGGCAGCCGCCGCAGAAGACCTCCGCGCGCCGCAGGCCCGCCGGGAGCGCGCCGCGGAACTCGCGCGGGAGATCGCGCGCCGCGTCGCCCAGTCCGAGCATGAGGGCCTTGCTGCCCTCGTTGATGCGTCCGCTCGTGTAGTCGAGCGTGTCCATCGAGGTGTTGGAGAAGACGAAGAGGTCGGTCTCGGGCCGGAAGCGCGCGAGGACGTGCTCGAACAGTTTACGGAAGTCGCGCAGGTCTTGCGGCGTGTCGGTGAGGAGCAGGAATTTCGTGAGCGAGAGCTGGCCCTCGCCGAGGATGCGGAAGGCGGAGACGAGCGCCTCGCGTCGGTAGCGCTCGCGCACGACCGCCGCCGCGAGCGAGTGGAAGCCCGTCTCGCCGTAAGACCAGAGGTCGCGCACGCTCGGCATCACGAGCGGGAAGAGCGGCGAGAGCAGTTGCTGCAAGTAGTCGCCGATGAAGAAGTCTTCCTGGCGCGGCTTGCCGACGACGGTCGCCGGGTAGATGGCGTCGCGGCGGTGGAAGACCGCGTCGACGTGGAAGACCGGGTAGTCGTGTCGCAGCGAGTAGTAGCCGTAGTGATCGCCGAAGGGGCCTTCGGGGCGGCGCTCGTGGGGCGGCACGCGACCTGAGAGCGCGAACTCGGCTTCGGCGACGAGGCGGTGTCCGCCGCCGAGAGGGTTCTTCGCCATCCCGACCCTGCCGCCCGCGAGCAGAGAGGCGAGGACGAGTTCGGGCACGTCTTCCGGCAGCGGCGCGATGGCCGAGAGGATGAGCGCCGGGGGGCCGCCGAGGAAGACCGTGACGGGCAGCGCCTCGTTCGCGCGCTCGGCTTCGTGGTAGTGGAAGCCCCCGCCCTTGTGAATCTGCCAGTGCAGGCCCGTGGTCTGCGCGTCGTAGCGCTGCACGCGGTACATGCCGAGGTTGTGCTTGCCCGTCCGCGGGTGCTCCGTGTAGACGAGGGGCAGCGTGACGAAGGCCCCGCCGTCCTCCTGCCAGGTGGTGAGCACGGGCAACTCGTCGAGCCGCGCCGGGCGATCAACCACTTCCGCGACGGGCGCGCGCCGGACGCTGCGCGTGCCGAGCCTGAGGGCTTCGACGGCGAGCGCGCGGTGCTGCCACAGCTTGCCGGGCCGCGGCGGCAGGAGCGATTCGGCGACGTGGACGAGCTGGCGCACCAGCGCCTCCGGCTTCGCCCCGAACGCGAGCCCGATGCGCCGGGCCGTCCCGAAGAGGTTCGTCGCGACGGGATAGCGGCTCCCCTTCACGCGCTTGAATAGCAGCGCAGGGCCACCCCCGGCGATAACGCGGCGGTGAACTTCGGCGAGTTCGAGGTAGGGATCGACCTCCGCCTCGACCGTGATGAGATCGTTTTCGCGCGCGAGCAGTTCGAGGAATTGGCGGAGGTTGCGGTGCATGACGGGCGTGAAAATACTTTAACCGCAATGATCGCTAAGATAAAGTCGCCCGTAACGCCCGGTCAGGATGAAAAACCACCTCGGTGAGCCCTACCTGTAAACCAAGCCAAAACGCCTAACGCCCGGCATCGCCCGCGCCCCTGCCCAACCTTCTTGAGAGGCAAACGTAACGCGGCGTCGGGTGCGTGCCGCCGTTGGGCGACGCTCGCGGGGTGCGCTACGAAGTAGGCGGCCGCTGTAAGCGCGCGGAGTCGAAATACACGCTCTCGTTGGTGAGTCGATCAGCGACCGGGCATTCCTCCCCCGTTCGGCTTGAACACCGCGCGAAACGCCCTGAGTGCGGCCGGGTGGTAGATCGTCGAGTGGCGCTCCTCCGGCATCTTCTCGTAATGCCAACGGACGCCCGGCGGCGCGTTCTTAGCGAGTACGTCCGCGAACCGTTGCACGGTCCCGGCGATCACCTCCTCGTCGCTGTTAGCCAGATACAGCGTCTTCGACAACTTCGGGCGCTTACTCACAGTCTCCGCCGCGTCGTTCACCAGCTTCTGGTTATTCCACCAGAGGCTCGGATCGAACGCGATGTAAGTGTCGAACAGGTCGGGCTCCGTCAGGAACGTTTCGACGACGAACAGCCCGGCGAGCGACTCGCCCACGATGGCCGTCTCGTCCGTCGTGCGGTAGCGGGACTTCACCTGCGGCATCAACTCCCGGCGGAGGAAGGCGCGGAACGCTGCCGACCCGCCTACCCGCGGCGCGATCTTCTTGTCGTCTGCGTTCTCGGTGGGGCCGGTCATGTCGCGGCGGCGCTGAGTGTTCTCGATGCCGACGAGGATGAACGGCCTCATCGTCGCGTTGCCGACGCAGACCTGGACGAGCCCCGCCACGTGCAGGAAGTCTTCGGCGACGCCGCCGTCGGGCATGTAGAGCACGGGGAGCCGTGCGCCCTGAGACCCGGCGTAGCCGGGCGGGAGGTAGACGTTAATGCGCTGCCTCTCGCCCAGTATCCGCGAGTCGATGTTGAATGTTTCACCGATTGCCAGCGGGGCTGCGTCCTCTCCCGTGCGAGACGCCGCAGCGAGTCCGGGAACGACTAACAGGCATGCGACAGCCGTCAACACGATGCGGGAACTGATCACGCCCATACCCCCTTATGAGTTCAATGCAAGACGCGCAACGTCCGGCCGTCCGACGCCGGGGCGTCGGCGCGCCGCACCAGGCGAGGCGACGGCGTCGCCGCCGTGAGACTTGATGACGCGTCAACGCTAACGCTGCGCCGTCCACCGGCGATAGATAATTGTGCCCGCTAATCTGGCTGAGGGGCGGCCAGCCGGCGCTCGATCTCGCGCGCGGCGAAGCGCGCGGCGGAGGCGACTTTGGGATCTTTCGAGTCGGCGTAGGGTTTGACGCGTTCGAGCGTTGAGGCGTCGCCCGTGCGGGCGAGGGATTCGATGAGGCGCGCGAGCGCGACGCCGTCCGCGCGGTCGAGGAAGAGGTAGAGCGGTTCGGGCGTTTCCATCTCGGAGAGGTACGCCTGCGCCTGGTTGTAGCGGTTCGACGAGAGCGCCCGCACCACCGCGTAGAGGGCTTCGGGTTTGCCGAGGCGGTAGAGCGCCCAGTCGAGCGCGAGGCGCACGCGGTCGTTCTTCTCCTGTAGCCGGTAGCCTTCGACGAGCCGGCGCTTGTCGGTCGCCTTGAGACGCGCCAACTCTTCGGCCGCGCGCTGGCGCACGAGCGCGTCGAGGTTCGTGAGCTGGCGGGTGGCGACTTCGGCGTCGCCGCGCTCCCCCGTTCAGTTAAGGAGCCTTCGCGGCCTGGCGAAGAACCCCGCCGTTGAGGTTCAGCTCCGCGACCGGGATGACCTCGACGTTCGGGTACTTCTCCCTGAGCGCGGGCAGGAACTTCTTGGCGTCGCCGACGACGATCACGCTCGCGTCCTGCGAGGCGAGCCGCGCGGAGGCGAAACGCTTCACGTCCGCCGCCGTGATCGACTGCACGCTGTTGACGTAGGTGTTGATCTCGTCGAAGCCGAGGCCGTATAGCGCGAGGCTCGCGACCTGGCCGACGAGGCCGCCCACGGTCTCCAGGTCGCGGGCGAAGCCGCCGGTGAGCACGGACTTGCGCGGCGTCAACTCGGCGTCCGGCAGATCGCCGTTGGCGAGCCGGGTGAGTTCGCCGAGCAGGAGATCGGCGACCTGCGCGCCCGACTCGTTCTTCGTCTGCGCCGTGGCGGTGAACGGCCCCGCGTCGCGGCGCACTTCGAGCGAGCTGCCCGCGCCGTAGCTCAGGCCGCGCTTGATGCGAATCTCCTGATTCAGGCGGCCCGAATAGCCGCCCAAGACGGAGTTCGCGACGAGCCCGCGGAAGTAGTCCTGATCCGCGCGGTTGATGCCCACCCGCGCGACGAGCACGGCGGCCTGGCCCGCGTCCGGCTTGTCGATGACGACGACGCGCGGCTTCGCCCCGGCCGACGCCTTTCGCGATGGCGTAGCCGGCATCGCGGCCGCGGGCTTCTTCCAGTCGCCGAAAAGTTTTTCCGCGAGCTTGAAGGCGTCGGCCGCCGTCACGTCGCCGCCGATGACGAGGACGGCGTTGTCGGGCCGGTAGTAGGTCTCGTGAAACTTGACGATGTCCTCGCGCTTGATCTGCGCGACGGATTCGAGCGTGCCGGAAAGCGGGTGGCCGTAGGGGTCGTCGCCGAAGATGACGCGCGAGGCGACGAAGCGCGCGATCGCGCCGGGCTGGCCGAGCGCGACGCGCGTGTCGTCGAGGTACTGCTGGCGGAGGCGTTCGATCTCCTCGCTCTCGAAGACGGGGCGGCGCACCACGTCCGCCAGAATCTCCATCGCGGGCGCGAGGCGCGAAGCCTGCGCGTCGATGTTGGCCTGCGAGGCGTCCCAGCGCGCGCCGGATTCGATCGAGCCGCCGAGCGCCTCGATCTGTTCGGCGATCTCTGGGGCCTTGCGCGTCGCCGTCCCCTTCGTCAGAAGCGACGCGGTGATGTCGGCGAGGCCGGCGAGCGGGGCCGGGTCTGCCTCGCCGCCGGTTTTGACGAGCAGTCGCGCGGCGGCGAGCGGCGTCGTGTGGCGCTCGACGACGACCACGCGCAGGCCGTTCGCCAGCGTGCGCTCGACCGGCGTGGGGAACTTCACGGCGCGCGGCGCGGCCGGCGGCGGGGGCGTCGCCTGAGTGGCCGGTGCCTGCGCGAACGCGGCTGACGAGAGCAGCGCGAGCGTCATAACGAGCAGCGCGAGCGCGTAGAAGGCGTGGCGGAAAATTTTATCCCTCAGGTTCATCCTACTTCCCCCCCTTCGTCGCGTTCGCCGGGGCGTCGCCGCCGGTCTTCGCCCCCGCGCCGCCGGGCGCGGGGGCCGGTTTCTTCATCGACTCCGGCAGGTAGTAGATGACGAGGCGGTTCGCGTCGGTCATGTACTTCTTCATCACGCGCTGCACGTCGGCGGCGGTCACTCGTTCGAGCCGCGCGAGATCGGTGTTGACGCGCTGCGGGTCGCCTAAGAGCACGGCGGCGTCGCCGATGGCGAGCGCCTTGCCGTTGTTCGTCTCGCGCTCCTGGAGCTGACCCGTGACGAGCTGGTTCTTCGCCTTCTCAAGCTCCGCCGGCGAGACGGGCGCGTCCTGCATCTTTTTGATCTCGGCGAGCAGCCCGCGCTCGGCGTCCTCCGGCTTCTTCTCGCTGGCGAGGATGGCGATGTAGGTGAAGAGGCTCGCGTCCTCGCGCAGATCGTTGCCCGCGCTCACCTGCTGCGCGATCTGCTGCTCGTAGACGAGCGTGCGGTAGAGCCGGGAGGACTCGCCGCCCGACAAAATGACCTCGGCGACGCGCAGGGCGTCGGTGTCCGCGTCCGACTTGGGCGGCGTCAGGAAGGTGAAGGCGACGGCCGGCAGCGGCACGTTCTGGCCGAACTCGACCGAGCGCAGCTCGCCCGTGCGCGCCGGCTCTTTCACGCTGACGCGCGGCAGCGGCTTGTCGGGCTTCGGCACGCGCGCGAAGTACTTGTCCACCCACGCGTCGAGCTGCGGCTGATCGAAGTCGCCGACGACGACGAGCGTCGCGTTGTCGGGCCGGTAGAAGGTCGAGTGGAAGCCCTGCACGTCCGCGAGCGACGACGCTTCGAGCTCCTCGATGCTGCCGATGCCGGGTCGCTTGTACGGGTGCTTGACGAAAGACTTCTGCTCCATCAGGTATAAGAGTCGCCCGTAGGGCGGCGCGAGCACGCGCGAGCGGAACTCCTCCTTGACCACGTCGCGCTCGCTCTTGAAGCTCGAATCGTCCACGTTGAGCGAGCCCATCCGGTCGGCCTCCGCCCAGAGCAGCGTCTCCAGGTAGTTCGACGGCACGACCTCGTAGTAGACCGTCACGTCGTCGGCGGTGAAGGCGTTGTTCATGCCGCCCACGTCCTCGGTCAGTCGATCCATCATCTCCGACTTCATGTTCTTCGTCGACTTGAACATGATGTGCTCGAAGAGGTGCGCGAAGCCGCTGCGCCCGTCGGGGTCGTCCTTCGAGCCCACCTTGTACCAGACCTGGATGGCGACGGTCGGGCTCGACCTGTCGGCCGCGCTCAAGACCCTGATCCCGTTCGCCAGCCGGCGCTCTTTGAACTCGACGCGCGGCATGCGCGTCTGCGCCCGCGCGCCGGTGAGCGCGAGCGCGCACAAGACGAGCGCGGCGCACGGCGCGAGAATCTTACGGCTGTGACGATGCATCAACTTTATGCCCCACTTTTTCCGGAATTGATTGACGAAAGCCCGGCGCGGACGCTTCGCACTCTCTCACGACTATGATGGCCGCGCGCGCCCGTTTGTTGCAGGCGAAAGCGTTCGCTCCTGTCGCGCGGCGGCGAAGATTTCGGCGGGAGACCCGGCGACTCTGGATTACGAAATCGGGGCGTGATTTGTTTAGACGCGCGCCCGCGCTTCGGCTCCCCTCCGCGCGAGACAACGCCGCGCCGCTCCCCTCAATTTTTGCCCGCGCCGTAAGTCTAGTATAAAATGGCGGTTGCAGGCGACTGCGCGGGGAGATCGCGGCGGGTTTGGCGGCGGTCGCGCCGGCGGTCGCTTACCTGTATCGGCGGGGAGCTTTTGTGAGTTCGCATGGCTAACGGCTTAGTGATCAACCTGGAGGTCGGGCGCGCGCGCCACACCGAGGTGATGACGCAGGATCGCGTCCGCATCGGCACGGGCGAGGGCTGCGACCTGCGCTTCCAGCCCGAAGCCTTCAAGGGGGCGAGCAGCCTCGTCCTCGAACTCGCGCGCGAGGACGGGCACTACCGCGTCACGGACTTCGACCCGCGCCTCCCCCTGCGGCACAACGGCAGACCCATCTCCACGGGCGCGGTCATCGACGACGGCGACAAAGTCCAACTGCCGGAGAGCGCGCTCACGCTCCGCTTCTTCATCATCGACGCCGCGCCCGCGCCCTCCGCCCTCGTCCCCGAACACCGCCGCGACGTTCACGTCGCCCCCTTCATCGAACACGCCGCGCTCGAAGCCTCGGCGACGACCCGCCGCGACGACGCGAAGGTGTTCCTGCGCGAGTTCACGCGCGAGCTGGTGCGCGAGATCAACGTGAGCACGAAGGTGCTCGTCTTCCTCTTCGCGCTCGCGCTCGTCGGCGGCTCGCTCTACCTCGGCTTCGCCGGCTTCAAGGAGCTGAAGCAGGGACGCCGCCGCCTCGAAGAACAGAACGCCGAGATCGCGCGCCTGAACGATCAGGTGCGCCAGTCGCAGCAGCAGTTCACACAGGTCACGCAGTCGAACCGCGACATCATCAACAGCCTCTCGCTCGCGCCGAAGATTCGCAGCGAGTACGGCGGCGGCGTCTGCCTGATCTCAGGCGTCTACGTCTTCGTCGAGTCGGGCACGGGACGCCCCTTGCGCTACCCCGAGACGCGCCCGCCCGACAGCCTCGACCCGGCGGCGGCCGACGCGCAGGCCCCGCTCTTGACGCCCGACGGCAGGGGCGCGGTCGCCGAGTTCCCTTACGTCGGGACCGGCTTCCACGTCGGCGGCGGCTTCATTTTGACCAACCGCCACGTCGCCGCCGAGCCGTGGCAGGCGGACGAGCGCTCGATGGTCTTCGGCAGCACCGTCAGCGGTCGCCCGAAGCTGACGCGGCTCGTCGCCTACTTCCCCGGCCTCAAGCAGGCGGTCACGCTGCGCGTCAAGCAGGTCTCGCAGCGCGACGACATCGCCGTCTGCCAGATCGACGGCGCGACCGTCACCGGCTCGCTCCCCGTCCTGCTCTTAGACGAAAACTCCGACGCCGCGACGGTCGGCAAGCCGGTCGTCCTGATGGGCTACCCGTCGGGTCCCGACCGCATCCTCGCCTCGCTGCCCGACGAAGACTCCGCGGCCATCAAGCAGCGCTACGGCTCGTCGCTCGACGTGCTCGTGACGCACCTCGCCGAGCGCAACCTGATCAAGCCGTTCACGTCGCAGGGGCACGTCGCGGACGTGGAGACGCACCGCATCGTCTACGACGCGCGCACGAGCGAGGGCGGATCGGGCGCGCCGCTCTTCGGCCAGTCGGGGCGCGTCATCGGGGTCAACTTCGCCGTCTTCACCGAGATCAGCGACGCGAACTTCGCCGTCCCCGTCCGCTTCGCCATCGCGCTGCTGGAGAAGGCGGGGTGGGCCGCGCCGCTGCCCGCGGCGGACGCGTCGAGTTCCGCCTCGGCGTCCAAAGAGACGAAGACGGCGGCTGTCAACTCGAACCAGTCGCGCTAGCTCGAACCGTGCCTGCGAGAATCCTTAGAGGGTCTAACAACACCCCACGGCGCGCGTGATAATGTAGGGGCAGGGCTCGTCCCCGCCCGCTCGGTCGCTAGAGGAAGACGGGCAGGGACGAGCCCTGCCCATACAGTTTTCCCGGTCTTGTTAGTGGCTCTGAGTCACGACCGGACGGTCAGGCGCGGTCTTTTGACAGCCGGGCGTTGAACCCGTTAACCTTGCGCCTTTTGTGAGCGCCTGTTCCCGTGCCTGCGCAGGCTGTCGAGCCCTCTCGCGAGCGAAGATGGTGGAGAAGATTTTGTCAGCACCGGCGGCCACGGTCACCACCGCGCGCCTGCGCGCCGGGGCGCTCGCCCCGCGGCGCGAGGGGGCGCTCAGCCGCACGCTGGTGGCGACGATCCTCGCGCTCGCCGTCGCCGCGGGCTTCGGCTTCCGCGCGACGCGCCTCGGCTCCGAGGGCTTGAGCGAGGACGAGTTGAACAAGCTGCGCGCGGTCGAAGACTACCGCGCGCGGGGCTTGACGGCGGCGAACGGCGAGCACCCGATGCTGATGAAGGCGCTGCTGACGGCGAGCGTCGTCGCCTGCGAGACGTGGAACGCGACGCGCCTCGCGCAAGATCACCCCTCGCTCGCGGTCTCGGTCGAGACGGCGCTCAGGCTGCCCGGCGCTATCGTCGGCGCGTTCACGTCGCTGCTCATCTTCCTCGTCGTCTCCGAACTCTTCGGCACGCCGACCGCGCTCGTCGCCGCCGCGCTCTGGGCCTTCGATCCGTCGGCCGCGGGCTTCAACCGCGTGGCGAAGGAGGACTCCTTCTTCCTCTTCTTCTTCCTGCTGGCGAGCGTCTTCTGGCTGCGCGGCCAGCGCGCGGCCGAGACCGGAGAGCGCAGGCCGGAGCCGCTCTACTGGGCGTCGGCCGCGGCGTTCGGCGCGATGCTCGCCTCGAAGTACCTGCCGCACCTGTTCGCCATCGGCGCGAGCTACTACTGGGTCTTCCAAGGCGTGCCGTCGACGCGCTGGCGGCTGGGAAAACGGAAGTGGCTCGTCTTCTTCGCCGTCATGGGCGCGGCTTTCGTCGCCTGCAACCCGACGATCCTCTTGCCCGCGACGTGGCACGAGATGCGCGTCTTCGCGGGCGAGCACCGCATCGGCCACGACAGCTACGAATTCTTCGGCCGCCTCTACCGCAACCAGGTGACGCTCTGGCTCAAGGGCTCGCCGTGGTACTTCTACTACGCCTTCATGGCGTTCAAGCTGCCCGTCGCCGTCATCGCCGCTTTCGTCGCGGGGCTCCCGCTGCTCTTCACGAAGCGGCTCGGCGACGGCCGCTACTTCGTGCTCTTCTGGCTCTTCTTCTGGTTCTTCCCCTTCACGGTCATGGGCGGAAAGTTCACGCGTTATTTCACTTTCGCGCTCCCGGCCGTCCTCATCACCTCGGCCCTCGGCGTCAACTTCGCCGCCTCGCGACTCGCGCGCCTCTGGTCGAGCGAGACGGCGCGCAGCTACGCCTACTCCTTCGCCGCCCTCTTCGTCGTCACCCTCTCGGCTTACGCCTCCGCGTCCGCCGCGCCGCACTACCGCCTCTACACGAACGTGCTCGGCGGAGGGGCGGCGCGCGCCGGGAGCTACTTCCCGCACGACGAGTTCTACGACGCGAGCACGCCCGAGATCGCCGCGCGGCTCGCGCGACTCGCCCGGCCTGGCGCGCGCGTCGCGAGCGAGACGCCGGAGCTGCTCGACTACTATTCGCGCCGCGCCGGGCGGGACGATCTCGTCCAGGTCTCGCTCTCGGATCAGTCGGCCCTGCGCGAGCTGTCGGTCGGCGACGCCGTCGTCGTCGCGCGCGGCCGCCGCTATTTCAGCAACGAAGCGGCCGTCGCGCGGCTCGAAGCGGCGAGCCGCCCCGCCGCTGACACCTCGCTCGGATCGACCCGGTCGGCGGGAGTGTACGTGCTGGACGAAGCCGCGCTCGCGGCGATCAAAGGCGTGAGCGATCAGATAGGTCGGAACCGCCTGCGGTAGCGTGCGGGTCTCTTGCGTCGCTCATTACCCGCCCGCTACCGCAGGCGGTTCCGACTCGCCGGGCGACGGCGCTTGTTGCAAGAGGTCTATCATTGCTCGTTGAGTCGGGCCGAATGACGGCAACGTTGACCGCGCGGGGGCGCATCGCATCCTCGCACCAGCGAGGCCGGGGGCTAACGTTTCGACGCCGCGGCGCGTCTTTATCACAGCGGCGTTCTCAAGTTTGACTCCGGCGGCACACCGCTTGCTGATTCGGACGGCACGAGCCGGGGGTAGTTGGAACTGTTTGGAAAGGGCGCGCCGCCACCCGCCGCGGCGCAGTGAAACCGCTCCACCCGAAGTGCCCACGCGCGTCGGCGGGCTAAGCCAGTAGACATGAAAAGCGTCAACACTCTTCCGCGGCACAGACGAGTAACTTGCACGCTTCTCGCACTCCTCTTCTCGCTGCAAGCCGCGGCCTCGCCCGCCCTCGCGCAGACCGCGCAGACCGCGCAGACCGTCGAGCAGCGCGTCGCGTCGAACGAGCAGCCCGCGCAGGAGGCGCGCGGCGGCGCGTTCCGCGTCGAGCGCACGCCCGTCCCCGGCGGGGCGGAACTCCTGACCATCTTCGGCAGTCTCAGCGGCCTGCCGCAGGGCGAGGGCGGCGACGTCCCGCTCGTCAGCGTCCTGCGCGACACGCTCGGCGATCAGTCGCGCGACAACGACCTGCTGCGCTACGTCTGGATGCACAGCTACACGCGCCCCTCGGCCGCGCAGCGCGCCGCCTCCGCCGTGCCCTTCCTCTACACGCGCGTCGGCAGCAAGCGGCACGCGGGAGGCGAGGTGCCGCCGCCGATCATCGACCTGGCGGGCGCGGAGCGCGAGGTGTGGCAGAGGGTCTTCTACTCCGCGCTCCAGTCGATCCTCGTCGACCCCGTGAGCCTCGCCGTCAAGGCTTCGTCGCGCACCTACCGCCGCAACCTCGACGACTACCGCAAGGCGCACGTCATACGCGCCCTCGCCGTCCTCGCGCTCTACGAGGAGACTACGGGCGCGCAGCCCGTCTTCTCCGAGACGGAGCGGCGCGAGATCAGATCGCACCTCGTACTCTCGCAGAAATCTTTCGGCGGCGTCCTCGACGATCTCTACCTCCAGCGCGTCGAGCAGAAGGAGACCTCGAAGAACGAGGACGAGCGCGGCCACAACTGGGAGATGCTGCGCCAGCGCGCCGAGGCCGAAGGGCTCTACTTCGAGCCGCTGACGCTGCCCGACGGCAGCGCCACGCACGCCCTCGTCTGGACGACGCGCGAGGACGTGGCGGCGAGACAGAATCGGGAGTTCGGCAAACGCTTCCTCAACATCGCCAACCCGTGGAGAGACGGGCGGCTGCGCAAGTGGGACGGCTACACCGAGGCGCGCTACTTCGACGCCGAGGGCCGCGCCGTCGGCTCGGACGCGCCCGGCGCGCAGAAGCGCGAGATGATCCCGCTCGCGCTCTACGGGCTCGACCACCCGAAGATTCCGATCCTGCTCGTCGACTTCCGCGACACGCTCAACCCGAAGGGTAGAGAGATGACGCGGCGCGTCCTGAACGATCTCGCGCGCAACGTCTTCGCCCTCTCGCGCTTCGACCTCGCCTACATGCTCGGGCGCACCGCCTACGAGTGGGTGACGAACCGCCGCGGCATGGACGTGAACCAGCCCTCGCGCCTGCGCGCCTACTCGCAGTTGAAACTCCTGCTCTCGCTCGACGCCTCGCTCGACCCCGCCTTGCGCGAAGAGATC
This sequence comes from Pyrinomonadaceae bacterium, assembly GCA_035537435.1. Classification (GTDB taxonomy): domain Bacteria; phylum Acidobacteriota; class Blastocatellia; order Pyrinomonadales; family Pyrinomonadaceae; genus JAIVGV01. The sequence continues at coordinate 19,560 of DATLMC010000098.1, forward strand.
AACGGCAGGCTCGAACTCGTCTCGCTCAACCCGCTGGAGAACGACCGCAAGGCGGAGGCGAAGTTCGCGCGCGAGCAGTACGCCGCCCTCGTCGAGTACGCGCGCCGCCCCGACGGGCTCGGTGCGCGCCTCGACCGCGACCGCCGCGCGGAGATGGTCGCCGCGAGCCACGGCCGCGCCGCCGAGACCTTCTTCAAGGTCGCCAACACGCTTTCGTTCGGGCTCTACACGCACCGCGAGGGCGCGCAGACGGCGGGGCAGGTCGCCGCGCTCGACGTGGAGCGCAGCCTCGCGCGCCACCGGAAGTTCCTGCGCGAGGTCGCCAAGTCCAGCTCGCAGATCGAGGTCGAGTGGGACGTGAGAGAGGTGCGCCGCTCGCTCGAATTCCTCGCCGCGCACGGCGAGCGCGCCGACGGCAAGACCTCCGCGGCGGTCGCAGGCATCTTCACGCGCACGTCGGACGAGGGCGTGCGCCGCCTGTGCCTCGACTGCCTCTACCGCATCAACAACGAGACGGCGAAGAACTCGCTCGTGCGCATCTACCGCGACGAGTCGGAGGACGCGCGCTGGCGCACGTTGAGCGCCGACTACCTCCGCGCCGCCGCCCGCTCGCAGCAGCGCATCTCCCCCGCCGCCGCCAAGATCATCGCCGCCATCGGCGGGAACGAGTGAGCCGAATGCGGATTGCGGATTGCGGATTGCGGATCATCCGGCGGGTCACACGAGTGCGCGGCTGTTTACCGGCGCGCGCGCACACTCCTCTTCTTCAATCCGCATCCCGCATTCCGCATTCCGCAATTCTTCTCGCCGTCTTGTGTCTGCTCGTCTCGCCGCTCGCCGCGCGCGCGCAGGCGCGGCGCGTGGTCGTCGTTAAGGTGGATGGACTGTCGCAGGATCAGATCGACCGCTTCGTCGGCGAGCGCGACGAGCGCACGGGCAAGAGCCTGCTTCCCTGGTTCGAGCACGTCTTCTACGAGCGCGGCACGCGGCTGCAAAACTTCTACGTCCGCGGCATGAGCCTGTCGGGTCCCTCCTGGTCGCTCCTTGACACGGGGCAGCACCTTCAAGTTAAAGGCAACGTCGAGTTCGACCGGCTCACCCTCCACTCCTACGACTACCTGAACTTCATCCCCTTCTGGCTCGGTCACCTCGGCCGCGTTCGCGTGGACATGCCCGGCGTCGAGCTGTTGGACGAATTGGGCGTGCCGCTCTTAGTCGATAACTACTCTTACGACGAACGCCACATCAGCTTCCAGCTCTACCAGCGCGGCACGCGCTGGACGACGCTTGAGCGCGGTCTCAAGGGCTACTTCGTCCGCACCCCCGGCGATCTCTTCGACGAGTGGGTGATGGGGCTCGAAGGGCGAAACATCCTCATGGGTCAGCTAGAGCGCGAAGTGATCGACAAGCTGAACGACCCGCGCGTGCGCTACCTCGACTTCTACACGACCGAGTTCGATCACGCCGCGCACCACAACCGCGACCGCGCCACGCACCTCGCCGCGCTGCAAGAGCTGGACGACCAGATCGGGCGCATCTGGACGGCGATCCAGAAGACGCCGCGCGCCGCCGAGACCGCGCTCGTCGTCGTCTCAGACCACGGCACGAACACGGACGGGCGCGTCTATTCGCAGGGCTTCAACCTGGTCAAGCTCCTGGCGAGCGCTGTAGGGGGCGGGCACCACGTCGTCACCAAGCGCCGGCTGATGAACGAGTACGCCGTCAAAGGCTTCTACCCGCTCGTGCCGCTGATCTACACGACGAGCGACGAGACCTACTACCTCCGTGGGCAGAGCAATGACTACCCGACCGCGCTGGTGGACTTCGACGGCAACGAGCGCGCGGCGGTGCACCTGCGCGACAGCGATCTGAACGCGCTGCACATCCTGCTCGCCCAGCTCCAGTCGAAAAAACTCTCGCCCGCGCAGGCGCGCGCCGCGACGGACTATCTCTTCGCGACGATTGATCGCCGCCGCGCCGGCTGGCAGCGGTTAGTCTCCGAGCTGGCCGAGGAGCTGGGCGCGCTGCGCCGCCTGATCGAGAAGCAGCAGTCGCTCTACGAGACGCGGCCGAAGAAGTGGACGAAGGCCGACGGCGACGCCGGTCGCGATCAGGAGGCGCGCCGCCTCTTCGCCCAGATCGACTCGTGGACGACCGACGAGCGGCAGTACACGGAATACCTGCGCACGCTCTCGAACCTGCTCGCGCTGCGCCGCGAGGGCTTCGACCCGTCGAAGCTGAAGATTCCAGACCTCGTCGCGAAGGGCGCGATGGGCGAGTCGAACACGATTGCCGGGCTGCAAAACTACGCGGTCGGCCTCGCGCCCGCAGGAGTAGTCGTCAAGCCCGACGGCTCGCTCGACGCCGAGCGCAGCTTCAAGCGGATCGATTACCTCGCGCTGCTGCGCGAGACGCGCGTGCGCAACAACGTCCAGCCCGGCGTCGACAGCCGCCCCGTCGACTTCGTCGCGCTGCGCGTCCCGCCCGAAGACTTGAGTCAGGATGAGACCGCGGACGACCTGCGCGCCGATTCCGTCGTCTGGCTCTACCGCGGCGCAAGCAGTCAGGCCCTGGTCCTCGCGCGCGAGGCTCAGGGCGGTGCGCGCCTGCTGCGCTACCTGCCCGTCTCGAATCTCGCGCAGGACGCGGGCGGCAATACTCATTACGAGCGCGCCGCGTGGCGCGACGATCTGCCGCTCAGGATTTGGGAAGATCGAAAGCTGCAACTTCCCGCGGGCGCGTCGCGCGCCGAGTGGCTCGCGGGCTGGCACACCGACCTCGAATGGCTGCGCGCGCTGCACCTGACCGACTACTCGAACGGCCTCGTCGGGCTCGACGAGCAGTTCGCGCGCCACGTGACGCCGGCGACCGACGCGGACGTGCCCGGCTTGAGCCGCGACGAGCGACTGATCCGCCGCTACCGGCAGCGCCAGCGCCGCCTCGTCGAAACCGATCTGCTCGTCTTGGCGAGCAACCACTGGAACTTCGACGTGCGCGGCTTCAACCCCGGCGGCAACCACGGCTCGTTCTTCCGCGTCTCGACCCATTCGACGCTGATGTTCGCGGGCGGCGACGCGACGAGAATCCCGCGCGGCCTCGTCGTCGAAGAGCCCTACGACAGCCTGAGTTTCGTCCCGACGTTCCTGACGCTGACCGGGCAGTTGCCGCGGCCGGGCGAGCCCGCGCTCGCGGGCTTCACCCGACGGGCGGGGCAGTTCCCCGGCCGCGTCGTCGCCGAGTTGTTCGAGCCGCCCCCGCGCACGAGTTCGCCGGCCGCGACCACCTCCAGCACGAAGACGCCCGCGGAGGTTAAGCATTGATCACGGTCGACGAAGAGCTGAACGGCCTCCCGCCTGACAGCGGCGCGGCGGGCGAAGACGCGTTCGCGGAGGGCGACGAGCGCAGCGGCGGGGGCAGTCGCAAGGTCTTCTGGGTGCAGGCGGTCGCGTTCCTGCTCGGCGTCGCGCTGCTCGTCTACGTGCTGCGGCGCGTCGGCGTCCAGCCCGTCTTCGACGCGCTCTCGCAGATCGGCTTCGGCCTCTTCTTCCTCTTCGCCATCAGCGGGCTGCGCCACCTCCTGCGCGCGCTCTCGATGCGCACCGCCGTCCCGCGCGAGCACCGCCGCTTCAGCGTCTCTCAGGCGTTCGCCACCCGGCTCGGCGGCGAGGCCGTCTCGTTCCTGACTTTCACGGGGCCGATCCTCGGCGAGGCGACGAAGGCCGCGCTCCTCAAGCGTCGCGTGCCGCTCGTCGTCGGCGCGCAGGCGCTCGTCGTCGACAACCTGCTCTACAACCTCTCGGTCGCGCTCTTCATCCTGAGCGGCGCGGTCGTGATGCTCGCCTCTTACGATCTCCCCGCGCCCGCGCACTACTCCCTCGTCGTCATCGCCGCGACGGCGACGGCGACGCTCGTGCTCGTCGGCTACGCGCTCTCGCGCCGCGTGATGCCGATCACGTGGCTGCTCGACAAGCTCCAGAACCACCGGCTGGAGCCGCAGTTCCTGCGCAAGCGCGACCAGCACATCCACCGCGTCGAGGACTACGTCTACAAGTTTTACCACCGCCGCCGGCGCGCGTTCTTCGCCGTCGTCGGGCTCGATCTCCTCTCGCACGTCTCTTCGGTCTACGAGGTCTACCTGACGCTCACGATGCTCGGCTTCCGGCCGAGCGCGAACCAGCCCTACGTCATCGAGTCGCTGACGAAGGTGATCAACTTCGTCTTCGGCTTCGTCCCCGCCACCATCGGCGTCTACGAGGGCGGGACCGAAGTCATCCTCCGCACGCTCGGCTTCGCGGCGGCGACGGGCGTGACGCTCGGGCTGGTGCGCAAAGCCGGGATGATCTTCTGGACGAGCATCGGGCTCGTCGTGCTCTCGGCGCGCGCGCTCCCCTCCGCGACGCGCCGCATCCTCGAACGCCACCCGCGCCTTAATAAAGCCATGGACAACATCGTTCTCTCCAATCTCGCACACCGGCCGGCGCGCACGCTCGTGACCGTCCTCGGGGTCGCCGTCGGCGTCCTGTTAGTCGTCTTCACCGTGGGGCTCGCGCACGGCGTCCTGCGCGAGCGCGGGCGGCGCGAGGCGAGCGTCGGCGCGGAGCTCATGGTGCGCGCCTCCGGCACGACCGGCATGGGCGGCCAGCAGCCGTTCGCCGTGCCCGTCGGGCACGCGCAGGAGATCGCGAGGCTGGAGGGCGTGCGCGCGGCGGTCGCGCTGGGGCAGACGACCGCGTCGAGCGAGAGCGGCTTCGGCGTGCGACTGGTGGACGGGATCGTCTTCGGCGATTACGCGCGGATGGCCGGGACGCGCGTGGTAGAGGGCCGCGCCGTCGAGTCGGGCGACGAGGCGATGGTCGATCAGGTCTGGATCGAGCAGAACCGCGCGAAAGACCCGCAGGCGAGAGTCGGCGGCGCGGTGAAGCTCTACGACCGGCAGTTCCGCATCGTCGGCGTCTACGAGCCGCCGGGCGGGGCGCGCATCAAAATCCCGCTCGCGACGATGCAGGATCAGGTGGGCAGCGAGGGGCGCGTCTCGTCCGTCCTCGTCGCGTGCGCGCGCCCCGAGGAGCAGGAGGCGGTCGCCGCGCGCGTCCACGCGGCGTTCCCCGAAGACCAGATCATCTTCACGCGCGACCTGCCGGAGCTGTACGCGACGGGCGTGCCCGCCCTGAACGTCTTCATCAGCGTGGTGGTCGCCATCGCGTCCGCGATCAGCGTGCTCGTCATCCTGCTCGCGATGTACACGACGGTGACGGAGCGCACGCGGCAGATCGGGATACTCAAATCCCTGGGGATGTCGAACTCGAAGATCGCGTGGGTCATCGAGCAGGAGGCCATAGTGGTGAGCGTGCTCGGCGTCGCGCTCGGGCTCGCGCTCACCTTCGCGGCGCGGTTCGCGCTCGTGCGCGTCTCATCTTTGAGCGTCGAGATCGAACCGCGTTGGGTGCTCTTCTCGCTCCTCATCGGGCTCGTCGGCGGGACGGCCGGCGCGCTCTACCCGGCCCTGCGCGCGGCGCGGCAGGACGCGGTCGAGGCGCTGAGCTACGAGTAGTTTTACGGCTCGCGGAATCTCTTAACGCAGCGCAGAGACGGATTCTTGTAGGTGCAGGGCTCGCCCCCGCCCGTCTTGTGTACCTGTTTTTATGTGGGGGCAGGGACAAGCCGCGTCACATAAGACGGGCGGGGGCGAGCCCTGCACCTACCATCATGACGCGCGCCGCTTCTCAGGCGTTCTCAACTCCGCGGCCTCCGCGTAAAGTTCTGCTCACGCGTCGCGCGCGTTATTTCGCGAGGCGCGCCATCAGTGCTTCGACCTCCTGGAGCGCGCGCGGCAGCGCGGCCGTCATGTTGCGGTAGCCTTCGGGGGTGATGACCACGTCGTCCTCGATCCTGACGCCGACGTTTTTATACTTCTCGAACGCGGGCCGCACGGCGTCGATGAACTTCTGGTTCTCCGGCGTCTTCGGCAGGTTGTCGAGCGCGTCAGGGCGGACGTAGATGCCCGGCTCGATGGTGTAGACCATGCCGGGCTCCAGCCTGCGCGCGCCCTGCCCCACGTCGTGGACGTTCATGCCGAGCCAGTGCGACGTGCCGTGCATGAAGTAGAGCCTGTACTGCGACGAGTTGCGGTCGGTGACGAGGCCGAGGCGCAGCAGGCTGTCCCTGATTGATTCGAGCGCGGCGTTGTGAACCTCCGCGAGCGTCGCGCCCGGCTTCGACGCCCTCATCGCCGCTTCCGAGGCCGCATACACGGCGTTGTAAATCTCGCCCTGGGCGGGCGAGAAGCGGCCCGACACGGGGAAGGTGCGCGTCACGTCCGCGCTGTAGTGCCGGTACTCCGCGCCCACGTCCATGAGCAGCAGATCGCCCGGCGAGACGCGCCCCTGCGACTCCTCGTAGTGCAGCGTCGTCGCGTTCGCGCCGCAGCCGACGATGGAAGGGTAGCCCCAGTTGTCGGCGTGCCTGCGCTTGAACGTGTAATCGACCTCCGCCTCGACCTCGTACTCCCAGCGCGCGCCCGCGGCGACCGACATCGCGCGCTCCAGCGCCTCGGTCGTGATGTCGACGGCGTGCTGCATGAGCAGCAGTTCGGCGGGCGATTTGACCTGCCGCATCTGCACGAAGATCGGCAGCACGTTCTGGATCGAGAGACCGCGATCCGACTTGGCCCACTCCGCGGCGAGGTTCTGCTCTCTCCGGAACTCGCTGCTCTCCTCCTCGCGCGTGCGGATCAAAAAGAGCGACGCCTCGCCGAGCGCCATCGCCCTGAGCAGCGCGTCGCCGCCCTCCTGCGCCGCAGCGGCCTGCGGCGCGGCCGTCGCGTCGGGCGCGGCTGGCGCGGGCTGCGACAGCAGGATCACCTCCTCCTTCGGCCGGTAGAGGCGGCGCGCGCGGAGCTGACGCATGAAGGGCTCGAACTCGGCGGCGTCCCAGATTTCGCCGACGCCGGAAAGTTTGTACGCCTCTTCGGGGCTGTACATGTGTCCCGTCCAAACTTCGCGCGCCGGGTTGCGGCGCGGCAGGAACAGCACCTCACGGTATTTCGCCGCGCCCGGCATCAGCACGAGCGTCGCGCCCGGCTGGTTGAGCTGCGTGAGGTAGAAAAAATTGTTCTCCTGCCGGAACTCGTAATCGACGTCGCCCGCGTAGACGCGCGGCTCGCCGCTAAACAGCACGACGATGGCCTTCGCGCCCGCGAACTCCGCCACGCGCGCGCGCCGCGCCGCCAGCTCCGCGAGCCGCGCCACATCGTCCCACGCCGGTTCGTTCGGCGTGATGTGGACGGCGGTCGCCGCCCTTACGTCCGCGCCCCCGGCGCGAGGGCTCTCGACCGTAAATATTGACGCCGCGACGGCGAGCGCGCCGAGGAGAAGTTTGATTCGCATGATGACCATTCGATTATCGTAAGGGCGCGCTGAGAGCGCCCACAAACGCGAGTCATGATGTAGGGGCGGGGCTCGTCCCCGTCCGCGTGTTAGGGGATGGAAGACGGGCGGGGACGAGCCCCGCCCCTACGGTCTTATCGGGCGTCCTTGTTGATCCGTGCGTGACGAATGATGAGCGGGGCAAGTTACGTTTCGGATTCCCTCGTCACCCGTCACCTGTCACCTGTCACGGCTTTCTTCAGTACCCGACCGGCACGCCCTCGCTGCGCGAGTCGCTCGCGCCGAGGCGCACGCCGGTCTTCGGCTCGATCATGATGCCCTCGGCGTCGCCCATGTAGCGGGGCTTGGCGACGAGCTTGTGCCCGCGCGCGGCGAGCGCGCGTTGCGTGTCGGGCGACAGGCCGTAGGGCTCGTAGACGATCTCGTCGGGCAGCCACTGGTGATGTATGCGCGGCGCGTCAATCGCCTCCTGGATGTCCATGTCGTGATCGACGACGTTGACGATCACTTGCAGCACCGTGTTGATGATCGTAGGCCCCCCCGGCGAGCCGACGGCGAACCAGAGCGAGCCGTTCTTGTTGAGTACGAAGGTGGGCGTCATCGCCGAGAGCGGGCGCTTGCCGGGGGCGACGGCGTTCTTCTCGCCCTGGATGAGCCCGAAGGCGTTGGGCGTGCCGGGCTTGGCGGCGAAGTCGTCCATCTCGTTGTTCAGGAGCACGCCCGTGCCCTTCGCCGTCACGCCCGATCCGTAGCCGAGGTTCAGCGTGTAAGTGTTCGACACGGCGTTGCCCTGCGCGTCGACGACCGTGAAGTGCGTCGTCTCCAGAGACTCCGCGCCGGTGGGGCGTCCGGCGCGCACCTCCGCGCTCGTCGAGGCGCGCTCGGCGTTGATCGAGGCGCGCTGCCGCTCGGCGTAACGCTTGTCGATGAGGCCGGCGATGGGGACTTTGACGAAGTCCGTGTCGCCCATGTACTCGGCGCGGTCGGCGAACGCCCGCCGCATCGCCTCGGTCATGACGTGATACCGCTCCGAGGCGGACGACTGCATCCCCCGCAGATCGTAGCCTTCGAGGATGTTCAGCATCTCGATCAGCACCGCGCCGCCCGACGAAGGCGGCGGCATCGAGATCACCTTGTGGCCGCGGTAGGTCGTCTCCAGCGGCACGCGCTCCTTCGCCGCGTAGGCGCGCAGGTCTTCCAACGTGATGAGCCCCCCGTGCCGCCTCATGTCCGAGGCGATGAGGCGCGCGGTCTCGCCCTCGTAGAACTCTCTCGCGCCGCCGCGCTGCATCCGCGCGAAGGTCGCGGCGAGATCTGTCTGGCGGAGCGTGTCGCCCTCGTCGAAGAATTTCCCGCCGTTCAGAAAGATGCGGCGCGAGTCCTCGTAGCGCTTCAGGAGGTCTTCGTCCGCGCGGAAGGAGCGCGCCTGGCGGTAGCTGACGGGGAAGCCGTTCGCCGCGAGCCTGCGCGCGGGCTCGATGAGCTGCGCCCACGTCAGCCGACCCGACCCGTACTTCCTGAGCGCGAGCGCCATCCCGGCGGGCGTGCCGGGGACGCCCGCGGCGCGGTAGCCGACCGTCGAAGAGCCCTCGCCCTTGATCAGCTCGCCGCCCCTCGTCAGGTAAACGTCGTGCGACGCGGCGGCGGGGGCCATCTCGCGGTAGTCGATGGCGGTCGTGCGGCCGTCGCGCAGCCGGATCATCATGAAGCCGCCGCCGCCGAGGTTCCCCGCCACGGGGTAGACGACCGCCAGCGCGAACGCCGTCGCAATCGCCGCGTCCACGGCGTTGCCGCCGCGCCGCAAAACTTCGACGCCGACCTCCGAGGCGAGTTTGTTCGTGGAGGCGACCATCCCGTGCCGCGCGCGGACGGGATCGCGCGCGGCGGCTGAGGCTGTCGGCACGACCTCGGCCCCTCGCCACGCGGGCGCGAGCGGCGCGGCGGCGAAGGCGAGAACGGCGGTGAGTAGAAACGCGGAGCGTCTGTTAGCCATGCTTCTCAGTCCCCTCCTGAACTTGCGGGCGGGCTTCAGCCTTCACAGCTCAAGCTCCATGAACAGTGTCCCCTCGACGGGGTTGACTCGATACGGGTCGATCTCGCGGAACCCCAGCGAGCGGTAGAGACGCGCGGCTTCCGTCATCGACGGCAGCGAGTCGAGCCTCATCCGCTCGTAGCCCAGTTCGCGCGCGCGCCCGATGACCGCGGCGGCGAGGAGCCGCCCCAGCCCTTGCCCGCGAAACGTCGGGCGGACGTACATCCGCTTCATCTCGCAGAGCTTTTCGTCGAGCCAGCGCAGTGCGACGCAGCCCGCGGGCGCGCCGCGCTCGCGCGCCAGGAGCAGGCAGCCCGTCGGCGGCGCGTAAGCGCCGGGGAATGTCCCAATCTCCGTGTCGAAGTTTTGAAAGTCGAGGTTGATGCCGAGCGAATCCGTCATCTCGACGACGAGTCCGCGCGCCGCGGCGATGTCTTCTTCGGTTAACGCCTCAAGCACTCGCATCGTACTACGGTGGCGCATCGGTCGCGGCGTCGCGCGAAATCACAGCGTCGCGATGAGCCCCGCGACGAGCGCGCCGCGGCGGGCCAGCGAGTCGCGTGTGATGTGCTCGTGCGGGGCGTGCGCGCCGTCGCCCTCGACGCCGAGCCCGTCGAGGACGGCGGGGCACAGAGCCGCGGCGAAATTTCCGTCCGACGCGCCGCCGACGCTCGTCTCGCCCAGCTCGAAGCCGAGCCCGGAGGCGACCGCGCGGGCGTGCCCGTAAAGCTCCGCGACCGAAGGGGTGCGTTCGAGCGGCGGGCGGTTGATGCCGCCCGCGACCGAGAGCCGCACGCGCCCGTCGAACGGCCGCAGACTTTTAATCGCCTCTCCGACGCGCAGCGCGTCGGCCATCGTCTCGAAGCGCACGTCGACTTCGGCGCTCGCCTCTTCCGCGACGACGTTCGAGCGCGTGCCGCCGGCGAAGACCCCGACGTTGACGGTCACGCCGCGCGCGGCGTCGCACAGATCATTTAACTTCAAGGTCTGCCGCGCGAGTTCGAGCACGGCGCTCGCGCCCTTCTCGAAGTCGAGCCCGGCGTGCGCGGCGCGCCCCTCGGCGCGGAGCGTGAACATCCCCGTCCCCTTGCGCCCGGTCTTCGCGCGGCCGCCGGGCGCGGGCGGCTCAAGCACCAGAACTTGCGCCGCGCGGCGCGCCTCGCGCTCGACGAGCGCGCGCCCGCTCCGGCTCCCCGCTTCCTCGTCGCACGTGAGCAGCAGGACGATACGTCGGCGCGGCGTGATCTTCAACTCCTGGCACGCGCGCAGCGCTTCCAGGGCGGCGGCGCAGCCAGACTTCATGTCGAAGATGCCGGGGCCGTAGACGCGCCCGCCGTCTTCGCGCACGGGCCTTTCGGCGAGCGAGCCGCGCGGGTGGACGGTGTCGGTGTGTCCGAGCAGCAGCGTCGTCCGTCCGTCGCCGCCGCCGTTTGGCCCGAACGCCTCGATCAGCAGGTGCTCGCCGTAGTCTTCTACGGGCACGCGCGTGACGTTCGACACGGCGTCGATGCGGCGCGCCGCCGCTTCGAGCAGCTCGACGACTCCGCGGCTCCCCTCCCGGTCGCCCGAAGGCGACTCCCGCTCGACGAGCGCGCGAGCGAGCGAGAGCAGCTCGCCCTCGCGCCGGGTGAAATGATCGAGCAGCCTGTTCGACGTGTCCTGATCCAATTCCAGTGTCATCGCGGGGAGCTTCCGGACTCAGCGCGCGGCGGCGAACTCTTCGCGCCTCACGGTCAGGTCGTCGACGCGCTTCTGTTTGACACGGACGCCGATGCCGGGCTCGTCCGAGACGCGGATCGTGCCGCGCGGCGAGACGGTGATGGGCGGCTCGACGATCTCCTCCTCCCAGTAGCGCGCGCTCGCCGACACGTCGCCGGGGAGTGTGAACCCTTCGAGCGTTGACATCGCGATGTTGTGCGCGCGCCCCACCCCGGACTCCAACATCCCGCCGCACCAGACGGGTATGCCGCGCCCGCGCGCCGCCTGCTCGACGCGCTTCGCCTCCGCGTGGCCGCCGACGCGACCGAGCTTCACGTTGATGATCCTGCACGCCCCCATCTCGATGGCCTTGCGCGCATCCTCCGCCGAGCGCACCGATTCGTCGAGACAGATCGGCGTTTCGATCTGGCGCTGCAAAGCGGCGTGATCGACCATGTCGTCGTAGGCGAGCGGCTGCTCGGCCATCATCAAACCGTAGCGGTCGAGTCGTCGGAAGAGCGGCACGTCGGAGAGGGTGTAGGCGGAGTTGGCGTCGACGCTCAAGCGAATGTCGGGGAACGAGGCGCGGACGCGCTCGACGACATTAACGTCCCAGCCCGGCTTGATCTTGATCTTGATGCGCTGGTAGCCGGCGGCGACCTCCCTCTCGATCTTGTCGAGCAGGGCCTCCGGCGAGTCCTGGATGCCGATGGAGACGCCGCTCGCGATCTCTGTGCGCGCGCCGCCGAGCAGTTTCCGGAGGGGGACGTTTTGGCGCCGCGCCTCCAGGTCCCAGCACGCCGTCTCGACGGCGGCTTTCGCCATGCGGTTGCCGCGCACGGCCCTCATCAAGTCCCACACTTGCGCCGCGCCGTCGACCTCGCGCCCGACCGTCATCGGCGCGAGGAAGCCCGCGACGACCGCCCACGCGCTCTCGACCCACTCCTCGCTGTAGAAGGGGCCTTCGCCCGCCGTGCACTCGCCCCACCCTTCCGCGCCCTCGCCGTCGCGGACGCGCGCGAGCAGGATGCGGCGCTCGGTGGTGCGTCCGAAGCTCGTCTCGAAGAAGTGGATCAGGGGCAGGCGTATCTCGCGGAGTTCGATGTGTGCGATCTTCACTGTGCGGGCTCCCTCGGCGGGCTATTATGTAAGAACGCGCCGACTTTGCCAACCGCCAGAAAAACCGAGAGGGCGGCACGCGAGCCGCCCCCTCCTGAAGTCTCACCGTCTTGCTTATTCGCCCTTACGCCGAAACCCGATCCGCGTCGATGTTCGGACCGAGGTTCTCCGTCGAGGTGGAGACTTCGCCCGCCAGCGCGGCGTGGAGCGTGTGCCAAGGGAGGCTCGCGCATTTAACGCGCGCGGGAAACTCTCGCACGCCCGCGAAGATTTTCAGGCGGCCGAGGCCGTTCGGCGTTACCTCTTCGTCCAACTCGCCCGTCACCATCCGGTGGAACTCCTCGAACAGCCGCTCCGCCTCGTCTCTCGTCTTCCCCTTCACCGCCTGCGTCATCATGCTCGACGCCGCCTTCGAAATGGCGCAGCCCGACCCCTCGAAGCCCACGTCGGCGACGACGTCGTCCTCCACGCGCAGGTAGACCGTGAGCTGATCGCCGCACAAGGGGTTGAACCCCTCGGCGTGTTGCGTCGCGTCCTCCAGCTTGCGGAAGTTGCGCGGCTTCTTGTTGTGGTCGAGGATGACCTGCTGGTATAGCTCGCTCAGTTCAGACATAAAGAAGCTGTTAGCCGTTAGCCGTTAGCCGTTAGCCGTAAAGCCGCGCCTTGTAGGTTTGGCTGAAAGCTAACAGCTAACGGCTAACAGCTTTAACTAAACACCTCGATAACTTTCTCGACCGCGCCGACGAGACGATCCACTTCTTCCTTCGTGTTGTAGAAGGCGAAGGAGGCGCGCGCGGTGGCGGGGATTTTGAAGTGCTGCATGACGGGCTGCGCGCAGTGGTGGCCGGCGCGCACGGCGATGCCCGCCTGATCCAGTATGGTGCCCACGTCGTGCGGGTGGACGCCCTCGATGACGAACGAGACGACGCTCACCTTCTCTTTCGCCGTGCCGATGATGCGGACGCCCTCGATGCCGGATAGTCTCTCGGTCGCGTAACGCAGAAGCTCCTGCTCGTGCGCGTGCGCCGCGTCGCGGTCGAGGGAGTCGAGGTAGTCTATCGCCGCGCCGAGCCCGATCTGCGAGGCGATGGCCGGCGTCCCGGCTTCGAGCTTGTTCGGCAGCCCCGCGTAGGTCGTCTTCTCGAACGTGACGGTGCGGATCATGTCGCCGCCGCCGAGGAACGGGTTCATCTGCTCCAGCAGCGCGGCCTTGCCGTAGACGACGCCGCTGCCCGTCGGCGCAAACATCTTGTGGCCGGAGATGATGTAGAAGTCTGCGTCCAGGTCCTGCACGTCGATCCGGAGGTGCGGCGCGGCCTGCGCGCCGTCGACGAGGACGGGGATGCCCTGCTTGTGGGCGCGCGCGACGATCTCCTTGATCGGGTTGACGGTTCCGAGCGCGTTCGAGACGTGCATCACGCAGACGAGCTTGGTGCGCTCGTTCAGCAGCGCCTCGTACTCGTCGAGCAGCAGCTCGCCCGCGTCGCTCATCGGGATGACGCGTAACTTCGCGCCCTTCTCCTCGCAGAGCATCTGCCACGGGACGATGTTCGCGTGGTGCTCCATCTCGGAGACGACGATCTCGTCGCCCGCCGAGACGAACTTGCGGCCGTAGCCGTGCATCACGAGGTTGACGCCCTCGGTGCAGCCGCGCACGAAGATGCACTCGCGCGCCTCCCGCGCGTTGAGGAAGCGGCGCACCTTCTCGCGCGCGCCCTCGAAGGCGGTCGTCGCGCGCTGGCTCAGGTAGTGGACGCCGCGGTGGATGTTCGAGTGCTCCTCGCGCAGGTACTTGCTCCCGCGGTCGATGACCGCCTGCGGGACTTGCGAGGAGGCGGAGTTGTCGAGGTAGACGAGCGGGTTGCCGTTGACGGTCTGCCGGAGCACGGGGAAATCCGCGCGGACGGCTTCCACGTCCCAGGCGCCCGCCGCGCCGCCTCTTCTCAGCGTCCCTCCCGCTGTTGCCATTTCCGTTGTGCTCATCTTATTTCTTTGATGTTTGGGAATCGGGCGCGGCGACGATCATCCACGTGATGGTGCAGTGGTCGCCCCTCTCTAACTCTTCCACGCGGAGCAGCGCATAATAGTCCGATTCGTCGTCGACCACATGAATCACGTACATGTGACCCGCGATGGCCTTCACGAACACGGGAGAGACTTTCGGCTCGCGGCGCGGCGTCGCGGGCGTGGCCGGTGTCGGCGGGAGGGGCCACGGGCCTGTGTCGGTGGTCGCCCGATCCGCCGGATCGCGGCGCCAGCCGGGGGAGCCGTCTGCGCCCGGAGCGCCGTTGGCCCCCGGCGCGCCGTTCCGCCCGTTCGCGCCCGAAGTGTCGACGCTGACAACTCGCCTCTCACCCTCTTTCAGCTTCGGCAGCGGCTCGACGACCGGCACCGTGAAAGAATCGCCCCAGGCGTGTGCGCCCAAGTCTCTCATGAGGGTGCGGCTGCCCGGCGTCCCTCCGGTGGTGTCGAACCAGTCGAGGTCTTCGCCCGCGTAGAGGTTGCCGTAACTCACGTCACCGCTCTCGCCGCGCCGCGCCAACGCCCCCCTCTTAAAGCTGAAGTGGGCGCGGCTCTGGTCGTGCCCGTACTTGAGCGGGGAGTAGAGGGTCACTCTCTGTGGTTCCTGGGCGGGGCCGCCCGCGGCCACTTTTAGGGTTCCGTAGGGAACCAACAGGGCGAAGCCTAAAACGAAACAGAACGTCTTTTTCATCGCGCCCTCGCTCCTCTCAACCGCACAGGCCATACGTCCGCCCGCTGACGCCCGCCGCTCAAGCTTCCAGCCTCGCGTGCAGCCGATTCAGAATCGCCTCGTCCAACTGGCGCTTGATCGATTCAATCTTGATCTTATCGACCAGCTCCTCGGCGAAGCCGTAGGTCAGAAGGTTGCGCGCCAGCTCGTCGTGCAGACCTCGGCTCTTGAGGTAGAAGAGCTCCTCCTCGTCGAGCTGCCCGACGGTCGCGCCGTGCGCGCACTTCACGTCGTCCGCAAAAATTTCCAACTGCGGCTTCGTGTCCACGCGCGCGTCCGGCGAGAGGAGCAGGTTCTTGTTCGTCTGCTTCGCGTCGGTCTGCTGCGCGCCGGGGCGCACGAACACTTTACCGTTGAAGACGGCGCGGGCGTCGCCGTCAAGGATGCCCTTGTAGAGCTGGTGGCTCGTGCAGCGCGGCGCGACGTGATCGATGGCGGAATGCGTGTCGGCGTGCTGCGCCGCGCCGACGAGGTAGAGCCCGTCGATCCAGCACTCCGCGCCCTCGTGCGCCAAGCGGACGTGGACGGCGTGGCGCGAGAGGCGCGCGCCGAGCGTGATCGTCGTCAGATCGTAAGCCGCGTCGCGCGCCAGATCGGCCGCGGTCGTCGCGACGTGGAACGCACCCGCCGACTCGCCCTGAACCTTGAAGTGCGCCACGCGTGCCCGCTCGCCGACGAAGACCTCGACGACCGCGTTCGTGAGGTAGACCTCGTCGGCGGCCGACTGGTAGTCCTCGATGATCGTCGCGGAGCTGTCCTCCTCGGCGACAATTATCACGCGCGGGTTCGCGATCACCTGCGCGCCCGCCGCGCCGGAGACGAAGAGCAGGTGCAGCGGGGCGTCGACGCGCGCGCCCTTCGGCAGGCGGATGAAAGCGCCGTGTTCGAGGAACGCCGCGTTGAGCGCCGCGAAGCCGTCGGCGTTGAAATCGGCGGCGCGGCCGACGCGCTCGCGTAAATCGCTCTCGCATCGGCCGCGCAACGCGTCGCCGAGGCTTGTGACGATCACCCCCGCGGGCAGGGCTTCGAGCGAGGAGAGTTCCGCGCTGAAGACTCCGTCGACGAAGACCAGACGGCTGTTGAGCGATTCCGGGTAAAGGAAACTCGTAATCGCGCCCGCGCCCGCACGGCCCGCGCCCACAGCGGCGGCGGGGGCGAAATCGGCGCGCGCGATGGGCGCGACGCTCGTGTACTTCCACTCCTCATCACTCGTCGTCGGGAAGCCCAGGCGCTCGAACGCGGCGAACGCGTCTTCGCGCCAGCGCACGGCCCACGCGGGCAGCGAGCGCGCCGCCTCGCGCTGCGAAGACTCCCACGCCTCGTGATAGAGGCTCTTCTCTTTCGTCGCCTGTGCCATCATGTTCGTCACTGCGTTCGCTGACCTTCGAGGCTCGTCACGCGCTTGCCTAGTCGCGCGATGTCCCTTCTCGCGTCGTAAAAATCTGTAATCAAGATATCAACTTTCGAGTTGAGCCGTTCGAGCTGAGCCTGCACGGCCTACCAGATCGGTCGCGTCTCTTGCAAGCGGCGATCTACTTTCTCTGCGAGCGTGTTCATGCGCGCGTCGAGCGCGTCGAAGCGCGCGAAGACGCGCTCCTCGAACGAGCGCGCGTCGGGGGTCTCGTGCGTCGGTTGTTCACTCATCGTAAACTCCTTTCGCGCCGCGGGGTGATCCGAACGGGCCGGTCTCAGACCGTAACAGCCGACTGCTGTGAGCCCTTCGCCTCTTCCTTGATCCAGTCGTAGCCCTTCTCTTCGAGTTCGAGGGCGAGCTCCTTGCCGCCGGAGCGCACCATGCGACCTTTGAAGAGGACGTGGACGAGGTCGGGGACGATGTAGTTCAGCAAACGCTGGTAGTGCGTGACGAGCAGGATCGCGTTGTCGGGTCGGCGCAGGCGGTTGACGCCGCCGGAGACGATGCGGAGCGCGTCGATGTCGAGCCCGGAGTCGGTCTCGTCCAGGACGGCGAGGCGAGGCTCAAGCACGGCCATCTGCAAAATCTCGTTGCGCTTCTTCTCGCCGCCCGAAAAGCCCTCGTTGACCGAGCGAGACATGAGCGCCGGCTCCATCTCGACGATCTTGGCGCGCTCTTGCAGCAGGTCTTTGAATTCGAGCGGGTCGAGTTCTTCCTCGCCCAGATGTTTCTTGCGCTCGTTGTAGGCGAGGCGGAGGAACTGCGCGTTCGAGACGCCCGGCACTTCCACGGGGTACTGGAACGCGAGGAAGATGCCGGCGCGCGCTCGCTCGTCGGGCGGCAGCTCCAACAGGTTCTTGCCCTCGTAGATCACCTCGCCCGCGGTCACTTCGTAAGCGGGGTGTCCGGCGATCACTTTCGCCAGCGTCGATTTACCCGATCCGTTCGGACCCATGATCGCGTGCACCTCGCCCGCCTTCACCGACAGATCGATGCCGCGCAAAATCTCCTTGCCGTCTATCTTCGCACGCAGATTACGAATTTCTAACACTGACTGCTCCTTAACTTAAACCCCGGCCGGGGCGGCGACGCCGAGCGCCCGACAGATTGCCCGCACCGTACCGCCCGGTATCTCCCGGTGGCGCGGAACAGCCGTGGCTTTCTTCTCCAGCCGATTAATGTAAAGCGTGTGCTCCTTGCCTTCGCGAACAAACTCGCAGCCGTGCGTCTCAAGGTGGCGGATCAGATCGCGCCGCTTCATGCCGCACGAAACTCGACTTCTTCGCGCTCGCCGACAGTGTCCCCGGCTAAGATGCGATTCCCTTCGAGAACCATCTCGATCGCCTCCTCCAGATTCGCCCTCGCTTCCTCGCGAGTCTTGCCGAGCGAAATCGCGCCCGGCAACTCCGCCACCGAAGCCTGAACGAAGTCTCCAGCCGTCTCGTAGATGATGGTCAGCCTCATTTCCATTTCGGGGCAATCTCCTTAGCCGACGCTTCCTTCCAGCTTCATGCCGAGCAGGCGCTGCGCCTCGACGGCGAACTCCATCGGGAGCTCGCGGAACACATCCTTGCAGAAGCCGTTGATGATCAGAGAGACCGCGTCCTCCTGCGAGATGCCGCGCTGCATGAGGTAGAACAACTGCTCCTCGCTGATGCGCGACGTGGTCGCCTCGTGCTCGACGCGCGCCGTGTTGTTCATCACCTCGATATAGGGGAAGGTGTTGGCGGAGCACCTGTCGCCGATGAGCATCGAGTCGCACTGCGTGTAGTTGCGCGCGCCTTCGGCGCCCTTCAAAACTTTGACCAGCCCGCGGTAGCTGTTCTTCGACTTGCCCGCCGAGATGCCCTTCGAGATGATCGTCGAGCGCGTGTTCTTGCCGATGTGGATCATCTTCGTGCCCGTGTCGGCCTGCTGCGCGTGGTTGGTCAGCGCGACCGAGTAGAACTCGCCGATGGAGTTGTCGCCCTGCAGGATGCACGAGGGGTACTTCCAGGTGATCGCCGATCCGGTCTCGACCTGCGTCCACGAAATCTTCGAGTTGCGCCCGCGGCACGCGCCGCGCTTGGTGACGAAGTTGTAAATGCCGCCCTTGCCCGTCTCGTCGCCCGCGTACCAGTTCTGCACGGTCGAGTATTTGATCTCGGCGTCGTCCAGTGCAACCAGCTCGACGACCGCCGCGTGCAACTGGTTCTTGTCGAAGCGCGGCGCGGTGCAGCCTTCGAGGTAGGAGACGTGCGAGCCCTCCTCGGCGACGATGAGCGTGCGCTCGAACTGGCCCGACTCAGAGTTGTTGATGCGGAAGTAGGTCGACAGCTCCATCGGGCAGCGCACGCCCTTCGGGATGAAGCAGAACGAGCCGTCGGAGAAGACCGCGCTGTTCAAAGCCGCGAAGTAGTTGTCGCCGACGGGCACGACCGAGCCGAGGTACTTCTTGACGAGGTCGGCGTGGTCGCGGATCGCCTCGGTGAACGAGCAGAAGATGACGCCGTGCTTGCGGAGCTTCTCTTTGTAGGTCGTCGCGACGGAGACCGAGTCGAAGACCGCGTCGACCGCCACGTTCGCGAGCTGCTTCTGCTCCGTGAGCGGGATGCCGAGTTTTTCAAATGTGCGGAGGAGTTCGGGATCGACCTCGTCGAGGCTCTTCTTCATCTCCTTCTGCTTGGGCGCGCTGTAGTAGATCACGTCCTGGTAGTCCATCGGCGGGTACGTGACGTTCGGCCAGTGCGTCGGCTCCGTCATCTTGAGCCACTGGCGGTAAGCCTTCAGACGGAATTCGAGCATCCACTCCGGCTCGTTCTTCTTCGCCGAGATGAGCCGGACGGTGTCCTCGCTCAAGCCCTTCGGGATCACGTCCGACTCGATGTCGGTCACGAAGCCGTACTTGTATTCCTGGTTCGCCAGCAGTTCGATTGAACTCATCTTTGCACCTTCATGAGCGCGGCAAAAAATTTCGCCCGCGCGCCCTAAACCCTCTTGCCCGTCGACTCAGCGCGCGGCAGCGCGTGAATCTGGTGGAGCGTCGTCTCGACCTTCGACTCCGTGCCGACCAACTGCGCCAGCGTGATGTTCGAGAGCGCCTGCTCGACCACGTCGTGCAGGCCGACGATGACGGGTCGGATGCCGCAGTTGCCCGTGTGGACGCACGAGTCGAGCACGCCCGTGTAGCTCTTGCAGTGCCCCGCGAGCACGTCCTCGTCTAAAACTTTGATGACCTCGCTCAGGCGTATCTCCGACGCCGGGCGCGCCAGCCGGTAGCCGCCCTTCGTGCCACGGGTCGACGTGACGAGCCCCGCCTTGTTCAAAATCCACAGGAGCTTGCCCGCGTTCGCCTGCGAGATGCCCTCGCGCTCCGCCACCTGCGCGAGCGAAAGCGACTCGCCCTCGCCGAGCAGCGCGAGCTGCAACAGGCACCTCAGCCCGTACTCTTCCTGTGCGGAGACCTTCATCTAACTATCTCCAGATCAAGTGATTATCTCTCGACTGAGGAGATTATATGGATACCTTACTTTTAAGTCAAGATTAGGGAAAGCTCTCCGCCCGCGGGGTTTTGATGTAAACTCGCGGCGCGGCGCGCAAGGCGTTTACACAGCCTCAACGGCGTGCGCCGCGTTACATTCCGAGTTCGCGCTTTGCCCCGAACAGTATGTTCTCCTTCCCCCGATTCTCCTTCGCGCCCTACCTGCTGCGCCGCTGGTACTGGCTGCTCGCCGTCCTGCTGACCGCGCTCGTCTGGGCCGGCATGGCGCTGCTCCTGGTTCCGGTCGAGGATCGCGCGGGCTCTTACGTCACCCGGCCTTACGGATTCATGACGGGCGTGGAAGACGCCGCGCTCGCCCTGCTCTTCCAACTGCGCGACGTGAAGCACCCGGAGCGCCGCGCGCGCGGCATGAGCGATCCCGTCACGCTCATCGAGGTAGACGACCAGTCGATCCGCGCGTCGAACGTGCGCCTGCAAAAATGGCCGCGCAGTTTTTACGCGCGCCTCATTGATCGCGCCAGCGCGGGCGGCGCGAACACCATCGGGCTCGACATCTATCTGAGCGAGGCGGGCGGCATCTCCGATCTCGACAAAGCCGCCGACGAAGACCTCGCGCGCTCGATTGAGAACGCGGGGAACGTCCTGCTCGTCGAGAAGCTTTCCGAAGGCGGCTCCGACTCCCTCGCGCCGCTGCCCATCTTCCGCGACGCCGCGTGGGCCGTCGGGTTCGCCGACCTGCCGCACGAGACTGATCGCAACATCCTCACGGCGCAACTCTTCCACGTCCGCACTAACCCTGACGGGACGCCCGACCAGCGCATCAGCTTCGGCGCCTGGCTGGCGCAGGGATTCAACGAGCAAGTGATCGACGTGTCACGCGACGGCGAATCGCTAAAGCTCGGCGAGCGCACGATCCCGCTCCGGCGCGACGGCAATATGCAGATCGACTTCCGCACGCGCTCTCCGGGTTTCGTCCGGGTCTCGGCGAAAGATATTCTCTGCGATGAATTTCAGCGCGTCTCCGCACCCGATCTCAAATGCGACGAACGCGTGAAGCCCTCCGACGATCTGTTCCGCAACCGCCTCGTGATCATCGGCGCGACCAACAACGACGCGCCCGACCTCTTCATCACCCCTTTCTACGCGCCCAAGGTACTCGCCCGCCCGCTCCTGCGCTTCTACGATCAGAACCTCTCGATCACGCCCAAACTCATGCCCGGCGTAGAGGTTCACGCAAGCGTCGCCGCCACGCTGCTGGGCGGCGACTACCTCACGCGCCCGCGCTACCCCTGGCAGATCGCCTTCGTGCTCGCGCCGATGCTCCTCGTCGCGCTCGCCGTCTTCCGCCTGAGAGCGCTCCTCAGTCTCGTCGTGACGCTCGCCGTCGGCGTCGTAGTGCTCGCCGTCTCGTCCTCGGCGTTCGACGCGCGCGGGCTGATCCTGCCGCTCGCCACCGCCGAACTCGGCACGCTCGGTCTGCTCGCGCCGCTCTCGTTCCTTTTGCGCTACGCGCACGAGCGCGCCGTCAGGGAGGAGAAGGAGGCGGAGCGCGCCGCGATCATGGACATCTTCTCGCGCTGCGTCTCGCCCGAGGTCGCCGACACTTTCTGGGAGCAGCGCGGCGACATCGTGATGGGCGGCGAGCGGCGCACCGTCACGCTCATCTTCACGGACATCCGCGGCTTCACCACGATCTCCGAGAACGTCGATTCCGAGGACGTCGTGACCTGGCTCAACGAGTACTTCAGCCGGATGCACAAGATCGTCTGCGCCTACGGCGGTCACATCAACAAGTACATCGGCGACGGGCTGATGATCGTCTTCGGCGCGCCCATCGCCCGCGGCGACAGGCTGGAGGCGCGCGCCGCCGTCTCCTGCGGGCTGGAGATGCTCGCCGAGGTCGAACGCATCAACAAGGATTGGGACGGGACAGGCAGGCCGCACCTCGCCATCGGCGTCGGCATCCACACGGGCGTGGCGACGTGCGGCGTCGTCGGCGCGGAGGGGCGGCTCGAATACACGCTCATCGGCGACACCGTCAACCTCGCCTCGCGCCTGGAATCGACGACCAAGGAGAAGGGCGTGCCGATCCTGATCAGCGACGCGACCGCCGCACTGCTCGGCATCGACTACGCGACCGAGCCCCTCGGCGACGTGAAGGTGAAGGGCAAGAATGAGAGCACGCAGGTTCTGACCGTCAGGAAGGTCACGCGCAAGCGCGAGGCGGACGTGGCGGAAACCGTGGGCGCGTGACGCGATCAGATACTAAAAGCCGCTGATGAAACCGGAATAACTGTAGGGGCGGGGCTCGCCCCTGCCCGTCTTGCTTTACGCGACCGAGCGGGCAGGGACGAGCCCCTACATCTTTACACGGCCGCCGGGTCTTCTCGGGCGCGCTTAACCGCACCGTTCTTCGTCGAGCTTCGATAGCTTTTCGACGCGCTGCCGGTGCCGCCCGCCCTCGAATTCCGTCTCGACGAAGGCGCGGATCATGCGCGCGGCCAGATCAGGCTCGACGAAGCGCGCGCCGACGCACAGGACGTTAGCGTCGTTGTGCTGGCGGGCGAGTCGCGCCGTCTCCTCGTTCCAGCAGACGGCCGCGCGCACGCCCGGAATCTTGTTCGCCGCGATGGAGATGCCTATCCCTGAGCCGCAGATGAGCACACCCTGCTCGGCCTCGCCGCTCGCGACGGCGCGCCCGACCGCCGCGCCGAAGTCCGGGTAGTCGACGCTCTCCGCGCCGTAAGTCCCCTTGTCGGCGACCTCCGCGCCCAGTTCTTCGAGCGCGCGGCGCGCTCTCTCCTTCGCCTCGTAGCCCGCGTGGTCGCTCCCCACCGCGATCTTTTTCGGTCTCACTTCACCCCCCCTTCGAGCTTCGACGCCGCCGCGCGGTCGACGTACCATTCGAGCGTGCCGCCGGTCGGGCGAATCAACTGCGCCGGAAGTCTATGAGGCTCGCGCGCCCCGCTCAACACTTCGGACAGACGAACCGCCTTGCCCGCGCCCGTCGCGACGAACAAGACGTGCGCCGCGTGGTTGATGACCGTCGCGGTCAGCGTGAGCCTGTACGCGCCCAGCTTCTCGACCCGGTTGGCGACGACCCACGCGCCCCGCTCGTCGAGCGCGGGCGTTTCGGGGAAGAGTGAGGCCGTGTGCCCGTCCTCGCCCATGCCGAGCATGACGAGATCGAAGGCGGGCGACGCGGCGTCGCCGAAGAACGCGCGCAACTCTTCCTCGTAAAGCCGCGCGTTGGACGCGGCGTCGCCCTCGCCGATCATGCGGTGGACGTTCTCCGCGGGCACGCTCACGCGCGAGAGCAGCGCGTCCTGCGCCATCCGGTAGTTGCTCGCCGCGTCGTCGGGCGGGACGCACCGCTCGTCCCCGAAGAAGACGTGCGCCTTCGACCAATCGACACGCGCGCCGAACTCCTCGCCCGCGAGGAGTTCGTAAATCCGCCGCGGCGTCGAGCCCCCGGAGAGGGCGACGCTGAAGCGGCCCCGCGCCCGCACGGATTCGCCGGCGATCTCTGCGAACCGCCCGGCGGCAGCGCGCGCCGCCCCTTCCGCGTCGTCAAAGATCAGCACGCGCGCCCTGCCGTCGCTCATCTGCTTCCCATGCGCAGTCGCGCGTAACGCGCCGCGCCGTAGAGCGCGGTCTTGTCGTCGAGTATGACGCGCACGGGGAACGACGCGGCGAGCCCGGACATCCGCCCCTTCTCCGCGAACGCGCGCATGAACGCGCCCTCTTTCAGCTTGTCGAGAATCTTCGGCGCGATGCCGCCGCCGACGTAGAGCCCGCCCGTCGCCTTCAACAGCAGCGCGAGGTTGCCCGCCGCCGCGCCGTAAACCTCGACGAAGAGATCGAGGGCGCGCGCGGCCAGTTCGGACCTGCCGGCCAGGGCCGCCCCGCTGATCGCGGCCGCCGCGTCGCCCGCCGACGCGATCTCGCGCGCGAGCCACGCGGGCTCTTCCCCCCGCCCCGCGTCGCGCAGGAACTCGTAGACGGTGACGAGACCGGGACCCGAGAGGATGCGCTCGTAGCTGACGTGCCCGCCGAACTTCTTGCGCAGGTGGCGGAACAGTTCTAACTCCGTGTCGTTGCGCGGCGCGAAGTCGACGTGTCCGCCCTCGGAGGGCACGGGGCGGAAGCCCGCGCCGTCCCAGAAGATGGCGGCCGTGCCGAGCCCCGTCCCGGCGGCGATGAGCGCGCGATTCCCCCGCGCGTCGCACGCGCCCTCGTTGAGCGTGAAGAGTTGGTCGGGCGCGAGCGTCTCGATGCCGTAGGCCGTCGCTTCCAGATCGTTGATGAGGTAGACGCGGCGCACGCCGAGCGCGTCGGAGAGCGACTTGCGCGCGACCTTCCACGCGAGGTTCGTCGCGCTGACCTCTTCGCGCACGACCGGCCCGGCGACGCCGAAACACGCGCTCTCGATGGCGGCGCGCGACTGCGGGGCGAGGTATTCGTCGAGGATCGCTTCGGGCGACACGTACCCCGCGCTCGCGTAGCTCGCCTGCGCGCGCGGCGCGGAAAGCGTCCCGCCGCTCGCCTCGAAGAGGGCGAGGTTCGTCTTCGTCCCGCCGATGTCGCCCGCGAGGATCATCTCGTCAGGAAATTTTACCCACACGGTCTTCGCCCGCCGCGCCCGTCCCCGTCAACCGCGACGCGGCGGTGACGGCCTGCTCGTAGACTTCGTCGCGCGCGAGGATGCCCAGCTCGCGGCCGAGCCGCCTCCCCTCCGACTTCGCCTCGTAGGCCACGACGCGCCCGACGTGTAGCGCGTCGCCGATCCTCGCCGAGGTCTCAAGCGTCGCGCCGCCCGAGCCCAACGCCGCGCGAAACTCCGCCGCGCCCGCGCCGCCCAAGACCACCCGCCTGATCCGGCCGCCCCCGGCTTCGCCCGACGCCCTCAACACGAGATCGATCCCGCCCCCCCTTGACGTGAACCCGACGCGCGATTCGTTTCGGCCCTCGACGAATGTGCCCGCCGGCCGCCAGCCGAGGCGCGACGAGAGCCAGCCCGCGGTGAGCAGGGCCTGCGCGGCGACTTCCGCCGGCGCGATGGCGGAAGGCTCGTACTCGATCTCGACACGGTCGAGCGCGTCCAGGTGTTCGCGGTACTCTGGCACGTCCCAGAAGTCCGCGACGATGCTGCGCCAGCTCGTCAGCCGGCCCCAGTTCAGATCGCTCAGGCGCAGCTCCTCGCCGCGGCCCGCGACGAGGCCCGCGACGCGGCCCAGGTCTTCGCGCGGCCGGTCGAAAGCGGCGGAGTCGATCACGACGCGGTCGACCATCTCGACGAGGCGGCTGAAAAGTTTATCCTCCCGGTTCGGGATGTCCTGCCACCAGAGGAAGGCCGCGATGTCGGGCACGAGCAGCGGCTCGACCGCGCTCGCGACCGATTCCGTCATCCTCCCGCCGGCCTCAATCGTGATCTGCTCGCCGCAGAGCTGTCGCCTGCCCTTGAGCGCCGGGCGGCAGCGCGTCGAGACGTGCGCGTCGAGCCTCGGCTCCCCGCCGCGCTCCACCTGCAACATGATCACGCGGCTCGGCGTCTGCGCGGCGACCTCCTCCAGCAGCACGCCCAATCCCTCGCGGCCGCTCGCGGACGGCGAGTAGACGATCAGGTTCGCGACGCACACGCGCGTCACGCCCGACTTGCCCGCCGCGCCCTCGCCCGCCGCCGTCTCGCGCCACGTCGCGGCGAGCTGCCTCTCCAGGCCCGCGACATCGATGCCGCGGACTCCGCGCGCGCCGTCTCTCGGATTTGATTGCGTCTCCATCCTGATTAATAGTCCGGAGTCTGGAGTCGGAAACCAACTGCCCTTGTTTTTGGCTCCCGACCGCAGCCTTTAGACTCCGGACTTTCTACGGCCTGCGCCAGCGGCGGCCCTCCCTCTCGATCAGCCCGTCCGACGCTTCCGGCCCCCAGGTGCCCGCCTCGTAGTTGGGGAAGCCCACTTCGCCGTGCGTCTGTGCCCACTCGCCGAGGATGGGCATGACGATCTCCCAGCCGCGCTCGGTCATGTCGGTGCGCGCGTAGAGCGTCGGGTCGCCGAGCAGACAGTCGAGCAGCAGGCGCTCGTAGGCTTCGGCGAGCTGGACGCCGAACGACGAGCCGTAGCGGAAGTCCATGTTCACGTCGCGCACGCGCGTCACCTGCCCCGGCACTTTCGCGGCGAAGCGCAGCGTGATGCCCTCGTCGGGCTGGATGCGGATGATGAGCTGGTTGGCGTCGACCTGCTCCATCACGTCGCGCCCGAAGAGCTGGTGCGGCGCGCCCCTGAACTGGATGGCGATCTCGGTGACGCGCTTCGCCAGACGCTTCCCCGAGCGGATGAAGAAAGGCACGCCCGACCAGCGCCAGTTGTCGAAGTACATCGTCAGCGCCGCGAACGTCTCGGTCGTCGAACCCTTCGCCACGCCCGGCTCCTCGCGGTAGCCGACCACGGGCTCGCCGTTAATCGCCCCCGCGCCGTACTGGCCGCGCGCGCACTCGCGCCGCACGCGCTCCGGCGTGAACGCGCGCGCCGCAGTCATCGCCTTGATCTTCTCGTCGCGCACCGCCTCCGCGCCGAGCGACGCGGGCGGCTCCATCGCGATGAGCGAGAGGAGCTGGAAGACGTGGTTCTGGATCATGTCGCGCACGACGCCCGCCGACTCGTAGTAGCCGCCCCGGCCCTCGACGCCGACCGTCTCGGCGTTCGTCACCTGCACGTGATCGATGTACTGCCGGTTCCACAGCGGCTCGTAGATGCCGTTGGCGAAGCGGAAGACGAGCAGGTTCTGGACGGTCTC
>DATLMC010000099.1:0-63074 GCA_035537435.1 Pyrinomonadaceae bacterium
GCCCCTTCACGCGAGGCGGCGCGCGCGTCCTCAGGCGAGACGCGCCTTGTGGATTCCGCCCGCTGCTAGTATAAAAGCAAACGACTCTTTAATCACTACGTCAGGATATTTTTTGCGGCGGCGCGGTCGGGCTCGCCGCTCGGGGCTCGGTTGATGTCGCGCGGCCGCGGGGGCGGGCGCGACTTCGGGGAGGTCGGCTGAAGAATGTCGCAGAACACCGCCACGGCTCTCGGTAACGGCGACCACGCAACCGCCACGCTCTACGACCGTTTCGCGAACCTGTACGACCTGACCTTCAGGTTCAACCGCTACAGCAACTCCGTCGAGCGCTACCTGCGCGAGCGCGCGCTCCCCCTGCCCGATGGCGCGCGCGTCCTCGACGCCGGGTGCGGCACGGGGCTGCTCACGCTCGCGCTGCTGCGCACGCTCAAACGCACGGCGGAAGTCACCGCCTTCGACCTCTCCGCCCCGTCGCTCCTCAAAGCCCTCGACGCGCTGAACCGGCTCGGCGCGACCGCGCGCCGCCGCGTCAGCTTTCTGCAAGCGAACCTGCTCGCGCTCCCCTTCGCCGACGAGACGTTCGACTTCGTCGCCACGAGCGGCGCGCTCGAATACGTCCCGCTCGGAGAAGGGCTCGCGGAACTCGCGCGCGTTACGCGACCCGGCGGCTACCTGCTGCACCTGCCCGTGCGCCCCGCGCCCGCGAGCAAGCTCCTCGAAATCATGTTCCGCTTCAAGACCCACCCGCCCGCCGAAGTCGAGCGCCATACGCGCCGCCACTTCCGCATGCTCGAATGCCACCGCTTCGACCCGCTCGAACCCATCGGCTGGACGAAAGAAGCGATCCTCGCGCAAAAGCCATAAAGACCGTGACAGGTGACAAGTGACAGGTGACAGGTGAAGACCTAGTCTTTCTTGTCACGGTTTACGGTTCACCCGTCACGGCTTTTGGAAGTGCTCGATCACTGTGCGCGCGACGGCCGGGATGATGTCGCGCTCCGTCGCCTGGTTCTCGGTGAAGGTGACGACGACGAAGCGCGCGCCGTTGGGCAATTCCACGTAGGCGGCGTCGTGGCGCGTCGTCGAAGTCCAGCCCGCCTTCGACCAGAGGCGCGCGCCGGGGAAATCTTTGAGCGCGATGCCGGTGAAGCCGTGCGCCTGATCGTCCGGGTCTTTCGACTCGCCCGCGAAGTCGCGTTTCAGCAGCTCCCTCATCCGCGCGCTGCGCGCCGGCGAGACGGCCCGATCCGTGACGACCTCGGCGAGCAGGCGCGCGACGGCGTCGGTCGTCAGCTTGTTGCGGTTCTCGCCCTTCGCGCCGCGCGAGAAGCGTTCGCGCCCGTAGGCGTCCTCGCAGAAGGTCTTCTGGTTGGTGTTGATGTTCGTGTAGCCGAGCGAGGCGAAGTAGCGGTTGACGGCGTCGCGCTTCTGCTGCCACGCCTTCATCTCGGCGGGCGGCAATTCCCTGCCGCTCGTCGTGCCGGTGAGCAGGTCGAGCACGTAGCCGGTCGCGTCGTTATACGAAAAGACGATCATGTCGCTCAGCGCGCGCTTCAGCTCGTCGGTCTCCTTGAGCCTTCCGTCCTCCATCAGGCGGTGCGCGTAGACGAGGTAAAAGAGCTTGACGACGCTCGCCGGGTAGATGCGCTCGCCGCCGCGGAAACTCCCCTGCGCCGGGCGGGCCGGGTCGCGCAGGTCGATGACCGTGATCGCGAGCTGATCCTCCGTCAGCTTTTTATCGGCGAACTGCTTGAGGGCCGCGCGCGCCGCAGCCTCCACCAGTGACTGAAGCTCCGGCGACTGCGCGGCCGCGAGCCGGTTAGCCGAAGCGGGCTGCGCTTTCTTGGCCGCCGGTTTGCGCGCCGACGCGCCCGGCGGCGTGATCGTTAACAGGGCCGCCAGGGCGGCTGCGGCGGCGAAGAGTATTTTGTTTCTCATGTGATCCAGTTGGCGAAGGCGGTGATGACGAGGGCGTTCGTGAAGTCGATGAAGAACGCGCCGACGACGGGGACGACGAGGAAGCTGCGCGGCGCGGGGCCGTAGCGCGCCGCGAGCGCCTCCATGTTGGCGACCGCGTTGGGCGTGATGCCGAGCCCGAAGCCGATGTGCCCGCTCGCCGTGACCGCCGCCTCGTAGTCGCGCCCCATCAACATGAAGGTGATGAAGACGGCGTACAGGATCATCAGGACGACCTGCGCCGCAAGTATGATCAGCATCGGCAGGGCGAGCCCGGCGAGCTGCCACAGCTTCAAGTCCATCAGCGCGATGACGAGGAAGAGGGCGAGCGCGATGGTGCCGAGCGCGTCCATCGCGCGCGTGTCGATGCGCAGCCAGCCCGTACGGTCGTCGAGGTTGCGCGCGACACCGGCGACGAGCATCGTGCCGACGTAGCCGGGCAGCGTGACGCCCGCGCGCGTCGCCGCGAGGCTGACGAGCGCGCCGACGCCCATCGCGAGCAGGATCAGGAGTAGGTTTCTCAGCAGCTCGGCCGGCTCCGTCGAGCGCGCCCCGTCGTCTGCGCGCACGGCCGCGTCAGTCTCCGGCGTCGCCTCGCCCGGCGGCAACACCGAGCCTATCGCCCAGAACTGTTCACTCTCGTCTTCCTTCGGCTTCGAGAGTTTCGGCGCGAGTCGTCGGCGTCGGATGAGCGCGGTGGCGACGGGGTTGCCGACGAGGCTTGAGACGAAGATGCCGAAGGTCGCCGACGCGATGATGAGCGCGCCCGCGCCCGCCACGCCCCTCTGCTCGAAGAGACCCGTGAAGGCGAGCCCCGTGGCCGGGCCGCCCGTCAGCGTCAGAGAGCCGCAGATGACGCCGAGCGCGGGCGGCGCGTGGAGCGCGAGCGCGAGGCCGATGCCGGCGAAGTTCTGCACGACGGCCGCGAGCGACGCGACGAGGAAGAAGAAGATCATCCGCGCGCCGCCCGCGCGCAGCAGGCCGAGCGTCGCGCCGTAGCCGATGGTCGTGAAGAAGGCGGTTTGCAGCGGCGCGCGCAGCGTCGAATCTATCGCGACGCCGAGCGGCGCGTAGCGGCGCAGCGCCATGACGAGGGCCGCGAAGATCAACCCGCCGATGGCGGCCGCAGGGATGCTCGCGCGCGCGAAGACGGGGACGCGGCGTTGCAGCCACCCGCCGAGAAAGAGGAAGAGTGCGGCGAGCGCGAGCGTCAGCACGAGATCGAGCTTGAGCGTGCGCAAGCCTTCGACGACGACGAACTCCAACTCTGATGCCCTTTCATCAACGTGCTGACAAGACCGTCAAGATCGTAGGGGCGGGGCTCGTCCCTGCCCGCGTGAGCGCGCGAGCGCGAACGAGGTGGCGCGCTCATCCGCCGTTGAATGATCGCGGATCGTGTGAGCGAGCTATCGCTCGCTCGCGGGCAGGGACGAGCCCTGCCCCTACAAGTTACTGCGGCTTCGCTTCGTACACGACGCGACCGTCCATGATCGTCGTCGTCACTTTCGCCTTCTCGATCTCGACCGGGTCGACACGGAAGATATCGCGGTCGATGATGACGAGATCGGCGAGCTTGCCGGGGGAGAGCGTGCCCTTCGCGTCTTCGGTGAACTCGGCGAAGGCGGAGCCGACGGTGTAGGCGCGCACGGCCTCCTCGACGGTGATCTTCTGTTCCGGGATCCAGCCGTTGGGGTTCTTGCCGTCGAGCGTGCGCCGCGTGGCGGCGGCGTAGATGCCGAGCAGGGGGTTCAAGGGCGCGACGTACCAGTCGGTCCCGAAGGCGAGGGTCGCGCCCGTGTCGAGCAGGGTGCGGAAAGGGTAGGTCGTCTCGGCGCGTTTGCGCCCGATGCGCTTCTCGGCCCAGCGGCCGTCGTCGATGCAGTGGTAGGGCTGCATCGAGGCGATGACGCGGTCGCGCCCGAAGCGCGGGATGTCCTCGGGGCGGATGTGCTGCGCATGCTCGATGCGGTAGCGACGGTCTCGCGCCCCGGCCTCCTTTTCCACGCGCTCGTAGAAGGAAAGGATCGTGTCGTTGGCCTTGTCGCCGATGGCGTGGATCATCACCTGGAGTCCGACGCGGTCGGCGGCGAGGATGTTCGCGTACATCTTCTCCGGCGGGAACATCTCGTCGCTCGGCAGACCCGCGGTGTCGGGCGCGTCGTCGTAGGGCGCGAAGAAGAGCGCGGTGGTCGAGCCGAGGCTGCCGTCGGCGAAGCCCTTGAGGCCGCCGATGCGGATCAAGTCGCCGCCGAAGCGCGCGCGCACGCCCGTCGCCGCGATGCGCCGCCACGCCGAGAGCGGCGAGACGGCGTAGACCCTCGTCTTCATCTCGCCGCGCGAGGCGAGGTACTGGTAGACGCCCACGTCCGTCCCCGCGCTCATGTCCTGCACGCTCGTCACGCCCAGACTCGCGGCGTGGTTCGTCGCGGCGCGCGCGTAGTCGAGCCGCTCGTCCCAGGAGGGGTCGGGGATCTTCGCGTAGACGAAACTCTGCGCCGCGTCTTTCAGGACGCCGGTCGGCTCTCTCGTCCTCGCGTCGCGCACGACGAGGCCGCCGGGCGGATCGGGCGTCTCCTTCGTCACGCCCGCGAGCCTGAGGGCGACGCTGTTGGCGAGCCCCATGTGGCCGTCGAGGCGGTTGACGAAGACCGGGTGATCGGGCGTGAGGCGGTCGATCATCTCCTTCGTCGGGAGCTCGGCGGGCGTCCAGCGTTCGTGATCCCAATCGCCGCCCGTGATCCAGCGGCCCTTCGGGGTCTTCGCGGCGAACTCGCCGATGCGGCGCGCGAACTCTTCCGGGCTCGCCGCGTCGCGCAGTTGCACGGAGGCGAGGTGCTGCCCGCCGTCCGTGAAATGCACGTGCGAGTCGTTGAAGCCTGGGACGACCAGCGCGCCCCGCGCGTCAATGACGCGCGTCTGCGCGCCCGCGAGCTTGCGCATCTCGGCGGTCGTGCCGACGGCGGCGACACGGTTGCCGAAGACCGCGACGGCTTCGGCGGCCGGTCGCTGCTTGTCCATCGTGCGGACGTTGGCGTTGACGATGATGAGATCGGCCGTCATGTTCTGTGCGCGGGTCGGGGGCGTATGAATCGCGGCGCAGAGGCAGAGCGCGACCGCGAGCGCGGCGAGTTTTTTAATTTTCATAGGGTGTTCAGGGAACGATTACTGCCGGAACGGGGGCGTAGTGTATCATCAGCGCAAGCCCTCTGGTAAAGATTTTCGCGCGTCTCCCGAAAGCTTTTCTGCTTGAATAAACTGATCGAAAAATTGCGCGCGGTCGTCGGTCGCGAGAACGTCCTCGCCGGGCGCGACGAGCTGATCGTGTACGAGTGTGACGGGCTGCCGCAGCACCGCCACGCGCCGCGCGCCGTCGTCTTCCCCGACTCGACCGAGGAGGTCGCTGCTGTCGTGACGGAGCTGGCGCGCGCGGGCGTGAGCTTCGCGCCGCGCGGGGCCGGGACGGGGCTTTCGGGCGGCGCGCTGGCGGTGAACGGGGGCGTCGTCATCGAACTCGCGCGCATGAAGAGGCTGCTCAGGCTCGACGTGGAGAACCGCCTCGCCGTCGTGCAGACGGGCACGGTCAACGCGCACGTGTCGCGCGCCGCGGCGGCGCACGGGCTCTACTCCGCGCCCGATCCTTCGAGCGGCGCGAGCTGCACCGTGGGCGGCAACATCGCCGAGAACGCGGGCGGCATCCACTGCTTGAAGTACGGCGTGACGACCGACCACGTCCTCGGCGCGCGCGTCGTTCTCTCGAACGGCGCGGTCGTCGATCTCGGCGCGGCGGGCGCGGGCGACGGGGTGGGCTACGATCTGCTCGGCGTCTTCGTCGGCTCCGAGGGCACGTTCGGCATCGCGACCGAGGCGACCGTCAAGCTCCTGCCGCTGCCGCAATCCGTTCGCACGCTCCTCGCGGACTTCACAAACATCGACGACGCGAGCCGCGCCGTCTCCGCGATCATCGCCGCGGGGCTCGTCCCGGCCGCGCTGGAGATGGTTGACGGCGCGACGATCCGCGCGGTCGAGGCGAGCGTCTTCGCCGCGGGCCTGCCGCTAGACGCGAAGGCCGCGCTGCTCATCGAGCTCGACGGCCTCGAAGCGGGGCTCGACGACGAAGCCATGAAAGCGGAAGCGATCTGCCGCGAGCACGGCGCGCGCGGGGTGCGCCACGCGGCGGACGAGCGCGAGCGAAAGAAGTTGTGGGCGGCGCGCAAGGGCGCGTTCGGCGCGATGGGGCGGCTCGCGCCCGACATGATGTTGCAGGACGCGGTCGTGCCGCGCTCGCGCCTGCCCGAAGTCCTCGCCGAAACATATCGCATCAGCGCGAAGTACGATCTCATCCTCGCCAACGTCTTCCACGCGGGCGACGGGAACCTCCACCCGATCCTCTGCTTCGACCGGCGCAACGCCGACGAGCTGCGCCGCGTTGAGAGCGCCAACCGCGAGATCGTCGAGACGTGCGTGCGCGCGGGCGGGACGCTGACGGGCGAGCACGGCGTCGGGCTCGACAAGAGCAAGTACATGCCGTTGCTCTTCTCCGAGGACGACATGGACGCGATGCTCGCCGTGCGTGCGGCTTTCGACGCGGCGGGCTTGTGCAACCCCGGCAAGATCATCCCCGCGCCGCGCGGCTGCGGCGAGGCCAGCGTCGTAGCGTCGAACGGCGGCGGCAAGAGACACGTGTTAGGGGACGGCGGCCGGGGCGAGCCGCGCGTCGCCCGCGAAGAGGCCGCGGGTGAAGTCGAGAGTGTCGCCGGCAAGGCGTCGAACTTCCTCGCGCCGGAAATAAGTATCGCCGCCCCTCGCACCGCTCCGAGGGGTGAGAGCGACGCCCCGCCCGCCTTGCGACGCGGCGCGATTAGTGATGACATCAGAAGCGAGTTTCGACTGATCGCGGAGACGGAGGAGGACGAGGCGCGAGGCGGCGCGCTCGTCGTCTCGCCCGCATCGACGGATGAGGCGGCGGAAATTTTCAGAGTCGCGGCGCGCGAGGGCGTGCCGGTCGCGCCCGCGGGCGCGGGGACATGGCGCGGGGTCGACGGGACTCACGCGCGCGGCGGCGTCTTAGTCTCGACCCGGCGGCTCGCGCGGATCGTCGAGCACTCGCCCGCAGACCTCGTCGTCACGGTCGAGGCGGGCGTGCCGCTCGCGGCGTTGAATGCGGAGTTGGCGCGCGCGGGCCAGTGGCTCCCGATAGATCCGCCGGGCGGCGGAGGGCGCGCGACCGTGGGCGGAGTGGTGGCGACGAACACGGGTGGCGCGCACAGCTTCGCGTACGGGATGCCGCGCGCGTTCGTGCTCGGCATGACGGTCGTGCTGGCGGACGGTCGCGCGATCCGCGTCGGCGGGCGCGTCGTCAAAAACGTCGCGGGCTACGATCTCTCGAAACTCTTCGCGGGAAGTTTCGGCACGCTCGGTCTCATCACCGAGATCAACTTCAAACTCCGACCGCGCCCCGAACGCGAGGCGACTCTGTGCGCGAACTCCGATGACGTAGACGGCGCGTTCGCCGCGGCCCGGAGAATCCTCGGCGGCGAGTTCCTGCCCGTCGCGCTCGACGTGCGCGCGGCGGGCGCGACCCGGCCGGGCGACTCCGAGCACGTCTCGCGATTCGTGCTGCTCGCGCGCTTCGCCGGCTCGGCGCGAGCAGTCGCCTCGCAGCTCGAACGGGCGCGCCCCCTGCTCACCGCGGACGAGTCGCTGCCGGGCGTCGAAGTCGTCGAAGACGACCACCGGCTTTGGGAGGAGACGCGCGAGCCCGTCGCCGACACGCGGCAAGACATCGGGCTGAGGATCAACGTTTTGCCGACGCGACTTCCCGCCGCGCTGCTCCGCCTCGAAGAGCTGCTCGGAGATTCTGCCGGGCTCGGCACCTGGAGCGCGAACGTCGCCGCGGGTCGTTTGCGCGTCAGCCTGAACAACGTTTGCGGTCGCGTGGGCTGCCTCGGCGCGCTCGCGCGACTACGCGAAGAGATTGGGGTGGCGGGCGGCTCGGTCGTAGTCGAGAATTTGAAGGGCGACTCGGCCGGCGTCCTCGGTGATGCCGACTTTGATGCGTGGGGCGTGAGCGGCGAACGGGCTGAGCTGATGCGGCGCGTCAAATCGCAGCTCGACCCGCGTGGGCTGCTGCCGCGTCGATTCTTCGCGTCGCGCGCGATGGTGTAGTGGCAAGCTATCCGTCTTAGCGCCTTTGCGCCTTTGCGTGGGAATCAAGAGCGTCTAACAAAACTCAACGGGCGGGTGATTATTTGTAGGGGCAGGGCTCGTCCCTGCCCGCGTCGCAGTCATGCACGACCGGCATCTTTAGGGCACGACGGGCAGGGACGAGCCCTGCCCCTACAGCACGGCGGGCAGAGGACTTGTCCCTGCCGCTACAGTTGTCCCGGTTTCGTTAGTGGCTCTAAATTTCACGCAAAGGCGCAAAGACGCTAAGGGAAGCGCGCAGAGGTCTCGCGGCGAGTCCTGATTAAAATTTCGTTGGCGGCTCCAGGTCGATGCAGACTCAACCGGAAACACTCGCACGCGCGCTCGCCTCAGAGGAGGCGAAGCTGCTCGCGTGCGTCCACTGCGGGCTGTGCCTCGAAGCCTGCCCGACTTACGTCCACACGGGCGACGAGAACGACAGCCCGCGGGGGCGACTCTACCTGATGCGCGCCGCGCGGGAGGGGCGGCTGGCCGTCGCGTCACCCGTCTTCGAGCGGCACATCGACCGCTGCCTCGGCTGCCGCGCGTGCGAGAGCGCGTGCCCGGCGGGCGTCGAGTACGGAGTGCTCCTCGAAGCCGCGCGCGCGGACATCCGCGCCGACGGGGAGAGGCGCAGCCACACCGGCAGGCTCCTCAACCTCGTCCTGCGGCACGTCTGGCTGCACCCGGCGCGCCTGCGCCTCGCCTTCGCGACCGCGCGCGTCTTGCGCGACGCGAAGCTCGTCCGTCTTCTACTCGCGTCGCGCCTGCCGCGGCTCGTCTCGCCGCGGCTCGAACTCGCGCTCGCGCTGCTCGACTCGTCTTCATCCGTCAGGCTCGAAGGCTCTCGCGGGGCGGCGGGCGCGACGTTGATCGACGGGGGCACGGCGAGAGAGGGTGCGGCGCGATCAGGCGCGGGCGCTGAGCTGACGGCGGTGCGTGACATCGCGCCGCGCGCCGCGCGGCTCTTCACGGGCTGCGTCACAGAGGGGTTGTTCGCGCGCGTCAACCGCGCGACGGCGCGCGTGCTGGGGGCACAGGGCTGCGAGGTCTCCGCGCCGCCCCGTCAAGTCTGCTGCGGCGCGCTGCACGCGCACGCGGGCGACGCGGAGGGCGCACGCTCGCTCGCGCGGCGCAACGTCGAGGCGTTCGAGTCGGCGGATCAAAGTCCGGTCGTGACGAACGCGGGCGGCTGCGGGGCGATGCTCAAGGGTTACGCGCACCTGCTCTCCGACGACGCGGAGTTTGCCGAGCGTGCGCGGGAGTTCAGCGCGCGGGTGCGCGACGTGAGCCAGCAATTAGCCGCGGCGGGCACGCGCGTGGGCGCGCCGCTCGACGACGCGGCGGTGACGACCTACGACGCCTCGTGCCACCTGCTCCACGGCCAGCGCGCGGCGGAAGAGCCCCTGCGGATGCTCGAAGCGATCCCCGCCCTGCGCTTCGTCCCGCTCGAAGGCGGCGACGTGTGCTGCGGCGGCGCGGGCGTCTACAACCTGCTCGAAACGGGGCTCTCTTCGCGCGTGCTGGCGGAGAAACTGAAACACGTCGCGGAGTCGGGCGCGACGCTGCTGGCGACCGGCAACGCGGGCTGTCACATGCAGATCGCGGCCGGGGCGCGACTCGCGGGCACTGGGCTGCGCGTCTGCCACCCCGTCGAGCTGCTGGACGAGTCTTACAGGCGGGCGGGCTACTACGAAGCCGGGACGACGAAAGCGGAGGGTTCGGCGAAGCTCGGATCGTGAAGTGCGATCTTTTTGCCGCGGGTGGGGCGGAGCGCCGAGCGCGCGTAGGGCGACGACCGGCGACCCCCGCATCCCATCACGCGTGGCGGGATGGATCAATTCCCCGCGTCGAACGCCGCGCGCCCGCCGACGAGCGTCAGGCGCGCCCGACCTTCGTCGTCGACGGCGACGAGGTCGGCGCGCTTCCCTTCCTCGATAGAGCCGCACTCATTGTCGACGCCGAGCAGGCGCGCGGGCGTGAGCGACGCCATGCGCGCGACCTCGTGCGGCGCTGCGCCGAGCGAGAGCATCATCAGCGCGGCTTCGAGCGAGGTGATGACGGAGCCCGCTATCGAGCCGCGCGCGTTCTGCGTGCGCCCGCCCGCGACCTTGATCGTCTCGCCCCAGATCTCGTAGTCGCCGTCGCCCAGGCCCGCGGGCAGCACGGCGTCGCTGATGAGCGCGAGGCGATCCGCGCCCTTGCAGCGCAGGGCGAGGCGGAGCATGACCGGGTCGCAGTGGACGCCGTCGGCGATCACGTCGCAGGTCACGTCGTCGGCGAGCAAGCCCCAGCCGACGACTCCGGGCGCGCGGTGGTGGAGGGGCGACATGGCGTTGAAGAAGTGTGTCAGGTGGCGCGCGCCCGCCCCGCGCGCCGCGTCGAGGGTTTGCGGATCGGCGCGCGTGTGCCCGATGGAGACGATCCAGCCGCGGCGTGTGAGTTCGCCGACGAGCGCGACGCCGCCCTCTATCTCCGGCGCGACCGTGATCATGTGAACCGCGCGCGGTTCGTCGATGGCGGCTAAGATTTCGAGGCTCGAAGCGCCGGCGTAGGTGCGGAAGTGTTGCGTGCGGAGCGCGCCGCACTGCGCGGAGTTGACGAAAGGCCCTTCGTAGTGGACGCCGAGGGCGCGCGCCGACGGCTCCTGAGCTGCGCCTCGCCCAGTCGCCTCCGCTTCGCGCTGCCCGCGCATGAGCGTCGAGATCGCGGCGGCGGCGCGGCGGTAGTCCTCGTCGGGCGCGGGGACGAGCGTGGGCAGCCAACCGGTGACGCCGCGCGAGGCGAGGAAGCGGGCGACGCGGCGCAGGTCTTCCGCGGAAGCCGCGAGCGCGTCGACGCCCACCGCGCCGTGGATGTGCGCGTCGACGAAGCCGGGGTAGAGGCTCGCGCCGCCCAGATCGAGAGAGCGCGCGCCCCGCGTTCCCGCACTCAGCTCGCGCGCGGGCGCGACCCGCGCGACGCGGCCGCCCTCGACGAGGACGGCGAGATCGTCTGCGACGCCATCGGGCAGGACGACGCGCCCCCCGCGCAGCAGCAAGCCGCCGTCAGCGGCGACGCCGCCCGTCACCCCCCGCTCCCCTGCGCCCGTCGCCATTAACCTCCCCTCATAACTCTACAAAGCCGCGCGGTCGCGCCGGGGCTGATGCGCGTCTGCCCGCGCGCGCCCCGCAAAGAGGGCGCGCGCGGGCAGACGTCGGTTGAGACTCGCGACGGCTTAGAAGTAGAACTTCGCGCCGAATTGCATGACGCGCGGATCGCGGAAACTGATCACCTGGCCGTAAGTGGTGTTCGTGAGCGCGCGGCTCGTGCTGAGACCCCTGAAGTTCGTGTGATTGAGGGCGTTGAACGCCTCGGCGCGGAGTTGAATCTTCAGGTTTTCGCCGAACCGAATGTTCTTCGTCATCGTGAAGTCGACGCGGGTGGTCGGCGGCCCGTCGACGGCTCCCCTCGGCGCGTCGCCCGGCACGTTCAACACCCCGGTCGCACCGGCGGCCGTCTGCGGCGAGAAGCAGGCCCCGTTGAACCACTGGTCAATCGTGCGCGGCGCGTTCGCGTTCGGGTCGCAGAGCAGGCGCGGCCTGCCGCCCGCCACCGCCGCCGGGATGTAGCCGATGCCGGCCGGGTCGTAGGTGGCGTAGCTGACCGTGAACGGCAGCCCCGTGAAGTAGCTGATGATGCCGGAGGCCTGCCAGCCGCCCAGGACCTTCCCGGCGAAGCCCTCCTGCTTGCTGAAGAAGGGCAGCTCGTAGATGTAGTTGATGTTCAGGACGTGGCGGCGGTCGAGGAGCGCCCGGCCGTACTCCGCCTTGATGTTGTTGATGTCCTGCGGGGCGGCGTTGATCGAAGACGACTGGTTGTCGGTCAAGTTCTTCGACCACGTGTACGCCAGGTTCACCTGCGACGCGCCGGTGAAACGGTGCTGCGCGCCGACCTGCATGCTGTGGTAGTTTGAGTTGTACCGGGTTTCGAGGATGTTGAGCGAGCGGTAGCCCCGGAACGGGCGAATCTGGTCGAAGATGACCGGGGTCGCCGTCAACGCCGTGCCGGCCGTCATGCACGGAACCGTCGCCACGCCGGGCGTCTGGAGCGTGTCAGCGCCGGTCGCGCACTGCGTCGTGAGGGCTTTATTCAGGGGGAGATCGTTGTACTCGGTGAAGCCGATCAGGTGCGTGCCCTTCGAGCCGTAGTAGCCGACGGTCATCACCGTCTTCTTGCCGAACTGGTGCTGCACGTCGAGCGACCAGTGCTGCATGTAGGGCGTGTCGAAGTCCGACTGGATGCTGCGCGTGATCGACAGCGGCGTGAGCGGGGCCACGACCGAGATCGACTGCCCGGCCGGGATCGGCTGGTCGAGCGTCGTGTTGAGGACGGTCGTCGACTCCTGGTAGGGCGGGTTGTTTGCCAACAGCTCAATCGTGCTCACCGGAATCTGCTCGTGGTAGATGCCGTAGCCGGTGCGGATCGAGGTCGTCCCCTTCCCGAACGGGTCCCACGCGAGCCCGAGGCGCGGGGCGAAGTCGTGCTTCGAGACCTGGTAGACGTACTTGCCCCACGGCGAGGCGATGGGCGTGCAGTTGAAGGCCGCGGGTCCCGTGGTGTAGTTCTGGGCGTTGACGACCAGGCCGTTGCAGAAGTTGCCGGAGCCGACGACGCGGTTGCCCGCGCCCGTCACGCGCGGGGCCTGCGCCGGGTTCCACAACTGCGGGACGAAGTTCGCCAGCTGACCGTTCTTGTCGTAGGCGGGGCCGAAGTAGGAGTAGCGCACGCCGTAGTAGAGGGTCAGGTTCCGGCGCGCGCGAAACTCGTCCTGGGCGAACCATTCGACGTTCTGCTGGCGGAGATCAGCCGTCAGGTCGAGCTTCGACTGCTGGAAGCGGACGTTGTTGCCCTGAAGGAAATTGGCCCACGACTGGTAGAGGTTATTGAGCGCCGTGTTGCCGACGCCCGGCGCGCGCACGCTCGCCGCCGTGATCGACGGGACGGTGTTGCTGAAGGTGTCGAACTGCCCCTGGTTGATGCCCGAGAGCGCGTTCTCGTTCTTGCGGTAGAGCGAGTAGACGCCGCCGTACTTCATCGTGTGGCTGCCGCGAATCCACGTCAGGCTGCTGCCGAAGTTCTGCTTCCAGGAGAAGTTGTCGTAGTTGCTGAAGCCGGTCAGCGAGGCGAACCCGGAGACGCCCAGGATGGGGACGACGTCGCGGACGCTCGTGTAGGGCAGGTTGACCCCTATCGGCGACACTTCCTTCGACAGCAGTCCGAGCGTCCTCGTGAAGATCGCCCCCCAGCCGTAGGCGTAACGCCCCTCCAGGATCATGTTCGGGCTGATGGCGTAGGTGGCCTGCGCCGTGTGCGTCTTGCCCGGCGAGTTGGATTCCATCTGGTTGACGAAGGGGAGGTTCGAGCGCGCCCCGATCGATCCGTCGGCGTCGCGCGTGGGGATTTTGTCGTTCTCGAAGCGGTAGAACGCGCTCAGCGCGTTCGAGAAGGTGTGGTCGATCTTGAGGATCTCCTGGCGGAACTTCGCGACGTTCAGCGCCGGGAAGTCGAGCGCCAGCGTGGCCGGGTTGGTCGGGTTCGGGATCTTATTCCAAATCTGATTGACGTACTGCTGTGCGACGTTGCTTAAGGGCACGCGGCTGGAGAGCGGCGTGCCCGCCGGGAGCACGTCGACGCAGTTGGTCGAGGACGTCGCCCGCAGGCAGATGTCGACCGGGAAGACGCCCTGCTTCATCAGCGCCGTCGGCGCGGCGGTCGCGGCCGCCGTGGTGGAGATGGTCGGGTAGCGCGTGTCGCGGCGCTGCTCCTCCGAGAAGAAGAAGAACGTCTTGTCGAGCCTCCTCACCGCCCCGCCAGAGCCCTGGCCGAAGTTGAAGAAGTAGACGGGGCCGCCGACGGTGAAGCCGTAGTTGTTATAGCGGAACGGCCGGCGCTTGATCTTGCCGTTGTCGTCGACGCCGAGCGACGCCCTGAGCGCGGGAGTCCGGTTCGTCAGGAAGTCGTTCGCGTTGAAGGCCTCGTTGCGGATGAACTCGAACGCGTTGCCGTGGAACTGGTCGCCGCCCGAGCGCGTCACGACGTTGACCTGCCCGCCGCCGCTGCGCCCCGACTCGGCGGGGAAGAGGCTCCTCAGCACCTTGAACTCGCCGATGGAGTCGACGCTCGGGTAAGCCTGGATGGTCAGGTTGGAGCCGCGATCCGTGACGTCGGCGCCGTCTACGGTGAAGGTGTTCTGGGTGCTGCGCGCGCCGTTGACCGAGATCAGGGTGCGGTTGACGACCTGCGTCTCGGGGTTGTTCGTGCCGGTGAAGACGAGGTCGTCGAGGTCGTTGGTGACGCCGGGGGCGAGCGTGACGAGCTGGACGAAGTTGCGGTTGTTGATCGAGAGTTCGCGCACCTGGTCGCCGTTGATCAGGGTCGAGGCTTGCGGCGTCGTCGTCTCGACCGTCACCGGGTCGGCCTCGACCGTCACCACCTCGGAGATGTTCCCCGCCTCCACGCTCACGTCGACCGTGCGGCGCGCGTTCACGTCGAGTTTGATGTTCGTCTGGACGCTCTTCTTGAAGTTCGGCGCCTCGACGGTGATCGTGTAGAGGGCGACCGGCAGGTTCGGGACGGAGTACTCGCCCGCGTCGCCGGTCACGGCCGTCCGCACCACCACGTTCTTCTCCTGATCAGTGATGGTGACGGTCGCGCCTTTGACCGCCGCGCCGGTGGCGTCCGTGACCGTGCCGTTGATCGAGCCGGTGGTCTCCTGCGCGTTGGCGGCGGCCAGCCCCGCGCAGAATACGAGCGCCAGTACGGTCATCCGAAGTGCGGTCTTCAGGGGGTGTCTCATTGGTGCTTCCTTTTCCTAAAAGTTCAGGGTTCGTGTACCGAGGAATTCCCGACTGCTTGCCCGCGAACGGGGCGGCTGTCGCCGGGCTCTGAAATAGTGCTGTTGCTGTTGACTGCGTCGCCGGTACGGCTGAGCGCAAGAACGATGCGCAACTTTATACACCGGCTAGTTAGCCGTTGCAAGAACCGCGCCCGCGCCGCGCAGCGCCGCGCCGGGACGCGCCTCGGTCATGCGGCCGTCCGACAGCACGGCCTGCCCGTTGACGAGGACGTACGAGACGCCCGCCGGGTACTGGTGCGGCTGCTCGAAGGTGGCGCGGTCGGCGATCTGCGCGTCGTCGAAGACGACCACGTCCGCCGCGAAGCCTTCGCGCAGGAGCCCGCGATCGCCCAGGCGGAACGTCTGCGCCGGCAGCGAGGTCATCTTCCTGACGGCGTCTTCGAGCGTGACGATCTTCAGCTCCCTCGCGTAGCGGCCGAGCACGCGCGCGTTGTTGCCGTAGCCGCGCGGGTGCGGCACGCCGTCGCCGGGGCGGTGCACGCCCGAGTCCGAGGCTATCATCGTGAAGGGCTCGCGCATGATCGCCTGCACGTCGCGCTCGTCCATGCTGTGGTAGATCATCCCCGCGCCGCCCGCCGCGTACATCTCCAGCATCTGCTCGATCTGGCTGTCGACGTCCTTCTTCTTCCGCACTTCGAGCGTGATCTGCGCGATGGACTTGCCGTCGAACGCCTGGTTCGGCGCGTAGCGCGCCACGACGGCGTAGGAGTAGTCCTTCTGCAAGCCCTGCTTGAGCGCGGCGCGCATCTCCCTGTGCACGCGCTCGCGCGTCGCCGGATCACTGAGCCGCTTCCTCCCCTCCTCGCGCCCGCCTTCGAGGAGCCACGAGGGCAGGCGCGAGTCGAGCGAGGTGGAGCTGGCGGTGTAGGCGTACTGATCGACCGTCACGGCGAGGCCGCGCGCGCGGGCGGCGCGCACGAGCCCGAGCGTCATCCGGCTCTCGCCCCACAGCCGCCTGGTGCTGATCTTGAAGTGCGAAATCTCGACGGGTAGCCCCGCCCGCTCGCCGATCTCGATGCTCTCGCGGATCGCGTCGGCGACGCCCTCGCCCTCGCTGCGCATGTGGGTGGCGTAGACGCCGCCGTAGCGCGCGGCGACTTTCGCGAGCGCGACCACCTCTTCGGTCTTCGCGTAAGTGCCGGGGACGTAGATGAGCCCCGTGGAGAGCCCGACCGCGCCGTCGCGCATCGCCTGCTCGACGACCGCCTCCATCTGACGCAGCTCTTCGCCGCTCGGATCGCGGTTCGCCAGCCCCAGAACTTTCTGCCTGACCGAGCCGTGCGCGACGAGCGTGGCAAGGTTGACGGCGGGCGGCGTCTGCTCCGTGCGGCCGAGGAACTCGGCGACGTTCGTCGCCGAAGTCCCGCAGTTGCCCGTGACGAGCGTGGTCACGCCCATCCTGACGAAGTTCTCCGCCGCGGGCTGGTTGTAGATGCCCTCGACGTGCGTGTGCACGTCGATGAAGCCGGGGGCGACGATCTGGTCGCGCGCGTCGATGACCGCGCGCGCCTCGGCGGGGCTGATGCGCCCGACGCGCGCGATGCGCCCGCCCTTGATCCCGACATCGGCGCGGAACCACGGGTTGCCGGCGCCGTCGACGACGCGCCCGTTCCTGATGACCAGGTCGTAGGCTTCTTGCGGGCCGGGCTGACGCGTGTAGGCGCGTGGGAGGCCGTCGAGACAAAAGCCCCCCGCGAGCGCCACAACCACGATCAGGGAGCGGAGTTGAGCAGCGTATTTCACTCGAATGTTCTGACCGTATCGCCTCCGAGCCGGGCGCTGCGGGCGAAGGTTTCTGCTTGATTGTCCGGTGAAGCGCGCGGCGCGCATCACTCGGAAGTTGGGCCTGTCGCCCGCCCGCGTCCGCAGGCGGGAGATCGCGCAGGCCATCTCTGATGCGCCAAACGACGCGGCGCGCGCGCGACCGCACTCGTGGGGCGCGGCGCGGGCTTCTTCGGAGTCCCGCGCCGCCGCCGTGCAGGACGCGTCCCACCCGCGTCCTCCGGGACGCCGCCTAGAAATTAAGCTTCCCGGAGAACTGTATCCTCCGCGCGTTGTTGGTGACGCTGTCGTTGATGCGCCCGAAGATGTTCGAGGTCAGGAGCGCGGTCGGGTTGTCGAACGAGGGGTGGTTCAGGACGTTCCTCGCGTCGACGCGCAGATCGAAGCTGACCCGCTCACTCAAGCTGAACTTCTTCGACAGCGAGGCGTCCCACTGGAAGTAGGTCGGCGCGATGAAGAAGTTGCGCCCGGTGTTGCCGATGGAGCCGGGCGCGGGCTGCGTGAACAGGGCGCGCGTGGCGGAGTCGAACCAGAAGTTTCGCCCGCCCTCCAGCACCACGTCGCCGATGTCGCGAGTGCAGCCCGAGCAGTCGGCGGTCGACTGCACGACGTTGCTGACAGTGTTGAGGCCGGAGTAGACCGTGAAGGGCCTCCCCGACGACCAGATGATCGTCCCGGCCGTCTGCCACCCGCCGATGATGTGCTTGACGAAGCCCGGCGCGTCGGCCCCGAACCCGCCGGGGCGGCCGAAAGGCAGCTCGTAGGTGTAAGTCCCCTGGAAGACGTGCCGGCGGTCGAAGTCCGACCAGGTGTAATTCAGGCTGCGGTCGCGGAGGTCGAACGGCGTGCTCGACGCCGCCTGAACCGAGCCGGTCGAGACGGTGCTGAGCGACGGGTCCCAGGAGCGGTTGTCCTTCGACTCGGAGATGGTGTAGCCGAAC
The DNA here is from genome assembly GCA_035537435.1 of Pyrinomonadaceae bacterium. Lineage (GTDB taxonomy): Bacteria > Acidobacteriota > Blastocatellia > Pyrinomonadales > Pyrinomonadaceae > JAIVGV01. The sequence continues at coordinate 17,761 of DATLMC010000099.1, forward strand.
TGCATGCCGAGGCCGTGGGTGATCCGGCGTTTGAAGATCAACTGTAGGCCGCGGTAGTTAGAGTAGTCGTTGCTGTCGAAAACGTTCAGGCCGCCGGAGAACTGCGGGTAGGGCTGGAAGAGGAACGGGAAGCCGGTGAGGTCGAGCAGCCGCAGGTCGCGCTGCGCGTTGGTGCAGACGCCGGCGGTGACGTCGGCCGCCTGGCAGGTTCGCTGCGACACGGCGAGCGCGAGTGTGGCGGCGCTGCCCTGCGAGAGGGCGGTCGTGTTGAGGGCGCGGAAGCGCGTCGTGCCGCCGTTGTTCGCCGCGTTGCCCGTCATGATCCGGTTGATGAGCGGGCTGTTGTAGGTCGGGCTGGCGCGCACCCGGTTGAAGGCGTCGAGGAAGTCCGTTTCGGTGACGCCGGGGACCGAGGCGAAGACGTTCACCTGGTTCACGTTGTACCCGCCGAGCAGGTGTACGGCGTGCTTCCCGATGTAGTTGACCTCGATGACGCTGTTCCTGATCTCGCGCTGGAAGCTGAACGACCACTCGTGAACCTGCGGGAATTGCAGGTCGGGATCGATGACGCTGATCGAGCCGGTCCCGAAGGGGAGCGGCTGGCGCAGGCTGTTCGGCGTGGTCGTCGGCGCGAGGGCGGCGAGCACGGGGCCGAGGTTCCGGTAGAGCCCGCCGCCCTGCCCGAAGGTGGAGTTCGTCGCGGCGAAGGTGTTGCCGGGCGCGCTCTGGAAGATCGAGGAGCCGAAGAGGAAGGTGGCGATCCGGTCGGACGCGATCCGGTAGTTGCCGCGCACGGAGGTCTTCCCGCTCTTGAACGGGTCCCAGGCGAAGCCGACCGACGGGAGGAACTTGCTGTAGTCGTTGTCGAACAGCTCGCCCTCGACCCACTTCAAAGTGTTGGACGGGGCGGCGCCCAGCTTGGCCGGCTGATCCGGGACCAGGATGGGCCGGCCGTCGACCGACGGGTGCAGCTTCGCCTCCCAGCGCAGGCCGAGATCGAAGACGAGGTTCGACCGGGCGCGCCAGTTGTCCTGGAAGTAGAAGTCCAGCTCCGGGTAGTGGTGCTGGTTGATCCAGCGCGTCCCGGCCGGGGCGAAGGCCGACGGGTTGTCCGGGTCGGAGACGAAGCCCTGCGAGATGGTGCCGACCCTGCCGAGCAGGTCTGCGACTGTGTTCTGCAGGCGCGTCAGGTCGTTCGAGTTGATGCCGGCGACGGTGCTCGTGCCGGCGGCAGGGAGGCCGAAGCCGGCGGTGCCGCCCGCGGTGCCGCTGAAGGTGACGATCGGCTCAATCGCCGAGCTGGCGACGCCGGAGCGGTCGTCGGTGTGGCGGCTGAAGCGGAAGTTGAGCCCGCCGCGGAAGGTGTGCGCCCCGCGGACGTAGGTCACGTTGTCGATGTACTGGAGGGTGCGGACGCCGCGCGCGTTGTAGGAGAAGTTGGTGTTCGCCGTCGCCGGGTTCAGGAAGGCGAACGGGAGCGCCGGGTCGGGGTGCGGCGTCAGGAAGGAGAACTCGAACTTGCTGACGCCGAAGATGAACTCGTTGACCAGCCGGCTGGTCGGCGAGTAGCGCCAGTTGACGGCCAGGTTTTTCGGGGCGCGGAAGGTGTCCACGAAATTCGGCGAATCGGGGAAGATCGGGCGGCCGGCGTTCGCCGAATCGCCGAAAGAGTTTTGCGCGCCCTGCGCGTAGCGGACGTAGAGCTGGCTGTTGTCGCGGAGCTTGAAGTCGAGCTTGGTGACGAAGTCGTACTGCTTCTCGTGCTGCGGCGAGGCGAAGCTATAGCCGGCCGTGTTCAGGCCGTCGCCGGTGGCGAAGTTGTTCGGGGCGGGCATCGCGTTGATGAACCCGCCGAGCGTCGGGTCGATGCCGACGCCCGTCGGGTTCGTGGCGATGTTGTAGCTGGCGACGCAGTTGGTCGGGCGCGCCGCGCTGCACGCCGGGACTTCCGGCAAGACCTGGCCGGCCCCGTTGACGAGGAGCGTGTTGTTCTGCGTGATGATGGTGTTGCCGACCCGCAGGCAGTTGCCGGCGCCGGTCGTGGCGTTGCAGGACGGGTCGGCGACGAAGTAGCGGAACAGGCCCGCCCGCGCCGCCGGCGTGTAGACCGTGCGCGTGACGAAGCCCGTGTCGTAAGCCCGGAGCAGTTGCAGGTTGGTGAAGAAGAAGGCGCGATCCTTCAGCCAGCGGGCCTTACCGCCGAAGCCCGGGTCGAAGAGCGGGCCGCCGAGGCTCCCGCCGAAGATGTGTTGGACGAACTGCTCCTTGCCCGTCCCGGCGATGGTCACCGGGTAGCTCGTCGCGTCGAAGCGCGGCGTGCGGTAGTACTCGAACGCGTTGCCGTGAAACTCGTTCGTTCCGGAGCGCGTGACGAGGCTCACCTGCGCGCCGCTGCTGCGCCCGAGTTCCGCCGTGAAGTTGCTGGTCACGATCTGGAGTTCCTGCACGGAGTCGGGGTTCGGGCGCAGCGGGGTGAAGTTGGAGCCGCCGGCGGTCGACTCGTTGATGTCGATCCCGTCGAGCGTGAAATTGAAGGCGCGGTCGCGCGAGCCGTTGACGTTGACGGCGCCGCCCGCGTTGCCGCCGAAGACGACGCCGGGCTGGAAGTTGAGCAGGTCGAGCGGGTTCCTCCCGCGCGTCCCGACGATGGGGAGCGCCTCCAGGGTCCGCTGCTCGATCGTGCTCCCGATGTTGCCGGAGGTGCTGGTCTGCACCTGTTCGGCCGACGCGATGACCGTCACCGTCTCCTGCACGGCGCCGGGTTCGAGCGTGACGTTAATCGTCGCCGGCTGGTTGAGGTTGATGGTGTTGCCGGTGGAGATCAGTTTTTTGAAGCCCTGCTTTTCGACCGCGACCGAGTAGACGCCGACCTGCACCGAGTCGAAAACGTATTGCCCGGTCGAGGTGGTCTGGGTGGTGAAAGCGACCCCCGTGCCTTCGTTCGTGAGGGTGACGGTGGCGTCCGTCAGGATCGCGCCGGACTGATCCGTCACGACGCCGGTGACGCGCGAGGTGGTGCCTTGCGCGAGTGCGGACGCCGGTGCGTTAAGCAACGCGGCGCACGCCAGGGCGAGCAGCAGGACTCTGACCTTCATCATGGGGCTCCTCCGAATCGTGAATCGTTGTCGTGGGCTGACGGGGCGACGCGGGGCGGCCGCGCCTTCTAGGTGCGCGGCGGCACAGCGTTCGCGGCGCGATGTGGCAGACCGTGCGGTCACACACCTTTCCTGCGAGGCTGCGTTTTAAAAGCTTGTTCTGTGAAAGTAGCTCTGCGGATGCGGCGCGCGGGAAGGCTCTCTCGCAGGCCGCTGTGTTTGAACGGGGACATTCTAAAGAAGTTTGTCACAATAATCAAAACTAAAAGTTTTTATCTGCGTCATAAGTCCTCTTGATGATCCGCCGTCGCCGAAAACGTCGCCCGCGCCCCCCCTCCGTGACCGAAAGCGAGGCCGCAACGGGCGCGCCCTGCGAGCCTCTAGTCTCGTGAGTTGACGCCCTCGGCGCGGAGCAAGCGTCCGCCCGATTCCCTCCCGTGGGGAAGGGATCGCGCTCTCACCTGTATAATCGCCCCGCGGCGAGTCGCGCCGAAACTCCCTGATGAACTGCTCGCCCGACGAGACGCTCCTTGTTTTCGATTTCGCGGATGAACGCGGCGCGCCCGCAAGGGTTAGCTTCCGGAATCCGGTCGGCGTGATCGTCGCGGAATCCGTCGGGGAGGTCAGGGCGGCGCTCGGCGAGGTTCAGGCGGCGGCGGGGGCGGGCTACTACGTGGCGGGGTATGTCGGCTATGAAGCGGCGCCCGCCTTCGACGCGGCGCTCGCGGTTCGGGCGGGCGCGAAAATCCCGCTCCTCTGGTTCGGCGTCTTCGAGTCTCCGGCGGGCCGGAGCGCGCGCCGCTCGCCCGGCGAATACCGAGTCTCCGAGTGGTCGCCCGACGTTGACCGGCGGACTTACGAGCGCGACTTCCGCCTCGCGCGGGAGGCCATCGCGCGGGGCGACACCTACCAGATCAACTACACGTTCAGATTGCGCGCGCGCTTCGCGGGCGACGACTTCGCCTTCTACGAGCAGCTCGCCGCGAGCCAGCGCGCCGCCTACTGCGCCTACCTGAGTCTGGGCCGCTTCTCGATCCTTTCGGCCTCGCCGGAGCTTTTTTTCCGGCGGCGCGGCCGGGAGATCACGACGAAGCCGATGAAGGGCACGTTGCGCCGCGGGCGCTGGCTCGAAGAGGACGACGCCCGCGCGGCGTGGCTCGTGGCGTCCGAGAAGAACCGGGCCGAGAACTTGATGATCGTCGATCTGCTGAGGAACGATCTGGGCCGGGTCGCCGAGTTCGGCTCCGTGCGTGTCCGCGACTGCTGCGTCGTCGAACGATACCCGACGATCCTTCAGATGACTTCGACGGTCGAGGCGCGGGCGCGCGCGGGCGTCTCACTCGAAGAGGTTTTCGCCGCCATGTTCCCGTGCGGCTCCGTGACGGGCGCCCCGAAGGTCAGTACGATGCGGCTCATCGCGGCGCTCGAAGGCTCGCCGCGCAACGTCTACTGCGGCAGCATCGGTTTCGTCGCCCCGGGCGGAGAGGCCGTGTTCAACGTCGCCATCCGCACGGCGCTCGTGGATCGCGAGACGGGCACGGCGGAGTACGGCGTGGGCGGCGGCATCACGTGGGATTCCCTCGCCGCGGAGGAGTACGAGGAGGCGCTCGCGAAGTCGGCGCTGCTCTCGGAAGGGAGCCCGGCGTTTAGTCTGCTGGAGACGTTGCGCCTCGAAGGCGGCGACTTCGCGCTCCTGTCGAGACACTTGCGTCGCCTCGCCGAGTCGGCGCGCTATTTCGGCTTTGAAGTCTCGCCCCGTAAGGCGCGCGCCGCGCTGATGGCACACGCCGCCTCCTTTCCGGGTGAGGCGCGCCGCGTCCGTCTCCTCTCGTCGGCGAGCGGCGAGATTCACGTCGAGAGCGCGACACTGGAGAGACTTCCGGCCGGGCCGCTTCCCGTCGTGCTCGCCGACGCGCCGGTGCGGCGCGCGGATCGATTCCTGTATCACAAGACCACGCGGAGAGAGGTCTACGACTTTCACCGCGCGCAGCACCCGGCGGCGTTCGACGTGCTGCTCTGGAACGAGGACGGCGAGATCACGGAGTTCACTAACGGCAACGTCGTCGTCGAGGCGGGGGGGCGAAGGCTGACGCCCCCGCGTGAGTGCGGTCTACTCGCCGGGACGATGCGCGCCGAGTTGTTGGGACGCGGCGAGATCGAAGAATCCGTCGTCAAGCGTTCAGACCTCGCGCGGAGCTCGCGCGTGTGGCTCGTCAACAGCGTCCGCGGGTGGGTTCCGGTGTCTCTACCGGGGATGAGCGTGGCGGGCAGGAACGAGACGGGCGGCGCGTAGGAAATTTTGAGGGTAGGGGGAGAGACAAGCGCGAAGGGGCGTGAGAGGAATGCTTCATCCCCCACGCCCCCTTCGGTGCTTCCGTCTTCCGGCCGCGCCGGGCGAACGCTAGCCGCCCACCTTCGCTTCGGTCAAGATCGAGTTGAGCAGATTCGCGAGGCGGTAGCCGGCGAGGGCGATCCGCCTGCGCGCGAGCGTCTGCGCCTTCGCCGCGTAGGCGGGCGTCGGCGTGGAGTTCTCCGGGAGCGCGTAGACGACCGTGCGCGCCAGCTCGTTGCTCTCCGCCGCCCACTTCTGCGGATCGAGTTCCCTCGCCTCCGGCATCGCGTCAGCCGGGTTCGCCGCGACGATCTCTTTCGCGTACGCGTCGAGCCTGCGGCGCTCGCGCGCGTCGAGCGGGCGCGAGGGCGCCCAGAAGTGGAACGAGCCCCCGGCCGAGTCCCAGTAGTAGTGAAGGTTATCGACCTCCGGCAGTCCCGCGAGCTTGAACTCGTTGCCGCCCGCGTCGCCGTCCTTGTTCGCCGCCGTCACGCGCGTCGCGCCGTGCAGCGGCTGGTGGATGTCGCCGACGAGGTGGTAGAGGTAGGCGAGCAGCTCCGCGTCCTTCTTGTCAGAGCCGAGCCCCTTGCGCAGCGCGTCGGCCGCCCACGCGATGCGCGCGACGGCGTGCTCCTTGCCGGGCTGCACCTTCGGGTCGGGCGGCGTGCCGTCGAAGATGGGGATGTCCGTGTAGTGCCACACGCGCAGGTCGTCGTGCGACGAGTCGGACTTGATGTCGTCCATCCACACGCCGAGCGTCGTGCCGTCGTAGGTCTTGCCGCAGAAGCGGATCGTCTTCACCATCGCGTCGACCCTCGTCTTCGCCGCCGGGGTCAGACGCTCGTATGCGATCTGCGAGACGAGCAGGTGCCCGGTGTCGTCCCACGCGAGCGCGTTGGACGGGGCGAGCAGCAGCAGCGAGAGGGCGAGCGGCAGGGTCTGCCAGATTTTTTTCATCACTCAGCTCCGATTTTCATCACTCGACTCCGAAAAGATTTGTAGGAGCAGGGCTCGTCCCCGCCCGCCCCGGCGCGACGGCGCGAATCAAGGTTTGCCGCCGTCCGACGTTGAAGGCGGAATGGATCGTGTGAGCGGCCTCGCGGACGCCCGGCGGGCGGGGACGAGCCCCGCCCCTACAATTTTCATCAACGATATATTAACGCGCGGGCTCGCGCACGTTTGAACTCGTCGAGCTTCCCCTGCCAGCCGCGCGCGATCTCTTCGGGCGAGTCGCCGCGCTTGAGGCGTTCGAGGGCGTCGGCGTTCGCGAGTAGCCGCAGGTATGCGTCCACCTTCCACTCGGCGGGGTAGAGCTTGCGCAGCGCCGCCGCGATCTCCAGGCCCGCCTGCACGGGGCGCAACTGCGCGCGGTCGGTGACGACGAGGTTGACGCCGCCGCACTCCTCGCCCTTGAAGACGGAGGCGTCGGGCGTGAAGCGGACGGGGACGAAGCGGAGCCCCGCGACGCGCCGCCCGTTCAGGTAAGCGGCGAGCCGCTGGCCGTCGAGCCACGGCGCGCCGACCAGCTCGAACGGCGTGTTCGTGCCGCGCCCGACCGAGAGGTTCGTCATCTCCAGCAGACCGACGCCGGGGTAGAGCGTCGCCTCGGTCAGGCTCCTCATGTTCGGCGAGGGGTTGACCCAGGTGAGCCCCGTCGCGTCGAGCCACATCGCGCGCCGCCAACGCTCCATCTCGACGACGCGCAGGTCGCAGCCGATCTTTCGCTCGTCGTTGAAGAGCCGCGCGAGTTCCCCGACGGTCATGCCGTGCCGCACGGGGATCGAATGGTAAGCGGTGAACGAGAACTTGTCCGCGTCGGCGACGGGGCCTTCCACGTCCGCGCCGCCGATGGGGTTCGGGCGGTCGAGCACGAAGACGGGCAGGCGCGCCTTCGCGGCCTCCTCCATCACGTAGCCGAGCGTCGAGATGTAGGTGTAGAAGCGCACGCCCACGTCCTGGATGTCGAAGACGACGGCGTCGAGGTCTCTCAACTGTTCGGGCTTCGGGCGGCGCGACTCGCCGTAGAGCGAGTGGATCGGCAGGCCCGTCTTCTCGTCCTTCGTGTCCGAGACCTTTTCGTCGGCCGCGCCGCGGATGCCGTGCTCCGGCGCGAAGATCGCGACGAGTTTGACGTTGGCCGCCTCGCGCAGCACGTCGATGGTCTGCCGCCCGCGGCGGTCGCGCCCCGTGTGGTTCGTCACGAGCCCGACGCGAAGCCCGGCGAGTTGTTTGAAGTCGTCGCGCTCCAGCACGTCGATGCCCGTCAGGACTTCCGCGTCCGCGGGCGGCGGCGGCACGCCGCCCGCCGCGTTCGCCGCGGCGTTCGCGGAGGTGACGCGCGCGAGGCTCGCTAAAACTTCCGAGGCGAAGCGCGCCGACTCGGCGCGCTCCTTGTCCACGCTCGCGTCCGTGATCGAGGAGGCGACGATGGAAGCGACCTGACCGCGCGCAGAGTTTACGTCGCCCCTGCCGTCCGGGTGGACGCGGTTCGAGAGGAAGACGACGAACGTCTCGGTCGCCGGATCGATCCAGAGGGAGGTGCCCGTAAACCCCGTGTGGCCGAACGAGCCGGGCGTGAAGAGGTCGCCGCGGTTCGAGGAGAAGCTCGACGCCACGTCCCAGCCCAGGCCCCGCGCCGATCCGTCCTCCGCCACGACGTGCGGCCGCGTCATCGCGGCGACGCCGAGCGGGCTCAGTATGCGGACGCCGTTGTACTGGCCCCCGTTCAGCATCATCTGGCAGTAGACGGCCAGATCGTCTGCGGTCGAGAAGAGCCCGGCGTGCCCGGCGACGCCGCCCATCCTGTAGGCGGTCGGGTCGTGGACTTCGCCGCGCAGCCACCGATCCGCCTCCTGCGGCGTGAGCGCTTCGGGCCGCCCGCCCAGGTAACTCTCCTGTGCCCTCCTGCGCTCGGTCGGCGCGACGCGCGCCCGCAGGGAGGCGTTCGGGTTGAACCCCGTGTCGCGCATCCCCAGCGGCGCGAAAATATTTTTGCGCGCGAACTCGTCGAGCCGCAGCCCCGACGCGCGGCGCACGACCTCGCCGAGCGCGATGTAGCCGAGGTCGCTGTAGACGAAGCGGGAGCCCGGCGCGCTGCGCAGGCGTTCGGTCGGCAGACGCCTCATCGCCTCTTCGTAGCCCGCCCACTGCTGCGCGAGATCGAAGTCGGGCGCGAAGCCCGCCCGGTGCGTGAGCAGGTGTTCGATGGTCACGCGCTCGCGCCCCTCGCCCTTGAACTCCGGGATGAAGTGCGAGAGCGGATCTCCCAACCTCACCTGACCGCGCTCGACGAGGATCATGATGCTCGTCGCCGTCGCGACGACTTTCGTCAGGCTCGCGAGATCGAAGATCGTCTCGGCGGTCATCGCCTCGCGCGCCGGCTCGACGGCGCGCGCCCCGTAAGCCCTGCGCCACGCGACGCGCCCTCGGCGTCCGACCGCCACGACCGCGCCCGGCATCTCCTTCCCCGTCATCGACCGCTCGATCACGGCGTCCATCTCCGCGAGCCGCGCCGCACTCATCCCGACCGCCGCGGGCGCGGCCCGCGGCAGCGCCGCCCCGAGCGCGGCCGGCGGCGGCTGCGCGACGAGCAGGGCGAGCGCGCAGGCGACGACGCGCCCGCGCGCGCCGCGCCGCGTCGTCCCGCAGGTCGTGTGAAAAAGTCTCGTGCTCATCTGAACGTCATTCGCCGGAGGCGGCGCGGGCTTGAGTTTGCGCCTTGAGCTGGATGCCCGTGCCGCGCGCGTAGAGTTTGGGGAGCGTGATCGGGAGGCGGCCCGTCACGTCGATCTCGCCGACGAGGGCGCGCGCCGCCGCCTGCTGGAGGCTCGGCATGTCGCCGTAAGCGACCAGGTAAGTCTTCAGATCGGGAAAACTTTCGAGCAGGTACGGGTTGCCGAAGCTGATGCCGACGAGCGGCGACTTCCTGTCGATCAGCTTGTCGAGGGCGCGCCGGCCCGGATCGGGGAGCGCGCCGCTGTTCGACTGCCCCGTCCGCACGCGCCCGTAGAGCGCGGCGACGACCAGCTCCGCGCCCTTCGCGCGCTCCAGGGCCTTCTCCACCTCTTTGTCCGACGAACGCTCGTCCAACACGAAGACCTCGATCTTGCGGCCCGCGCGCGCGAGCGTCGAGGCGAACGGCTGCGCGACCCAGAGGCGATCCTCGCCGTTCGTGATCGCGAGGACGAAGGTGCGCGCGTTCGCGCCCGGCCCCGCCGCCGGCAGCAGGTGAGAGTCGTCGCGCACGAGCGTGACGGCGTGCTCGGCGATCTCGCGCGCGAGCTTCTCCGAGTCGGCCGTGCCGACGACCGTGTCGATGTCGTCGAGCGGCGCGAGGCGCTGTTTGACGAGGCCGAGATCGTACTTCGCCGCGAGGATGCGCCGCGCCGACTCCTCGATCCGCTGCTCCGTCAGGCGGCCCGACCGCACCGCCTCGCCGACGCCGCGCGCCACGGCGTCCGGGTCTGAAGGCTTCAAGAGGATGTCCGCGCCCGCGAGCACGGCGCGCACCGCCGACTCGCCGGGCGTAAAGTAGATCGTGAGGCCGCTCATGTCGAGCGCGTCGGTCGAGACGATGCCGTCGAAGCCGAGGTCGCGCCGGAGTATGCCGGTCAGGACTCGCGGCGAGAGCGTGCTCGGCAGCGTCGCGTGCTCGGTCATCACTTCGCTGTCGGCGTAAGGCGGGCGCGTCGCGCCGGGGCGCGGGATGGGGCTGACGGTGGCCGCGTCGATCTGCGGCAACCCGATGTGCGCCGACATGACGGAGCCGACGCCCGCCGCGATGGCGGCGCGGAACGGGACGAGCTCGACGGCGTCGAGGCGCGAGCGCGGGAGGTTGATGACGGGCAGACCCCGGTGCGAGTCGGTCGCCGTGTCGCCGTGGCCGGGGAAGTGCTTGGCGGTCGCGATCACGCCGCCGCACTGCGCGCCCTCGATGAAGGCCGCCGCCATGCGCGAGACCTCCTGCGGGTCTTCGCCGTAAGAGCGCACGTTGATGACCGGGTTCTGCGCGTTGTTGTTCACGTCCACGACCGGCGCGAAGACGTGCCGCACGCCGAGCGCGCGCGCCTCGCGCGCCGTCACCTCGCCCTGGCGGCGCGCGTAACCGGGATCGCCGGTCGCGCCGACCGCCATGTTCCAGGGGAAGTTGACCGTGCTGTCGAAGCGCATCCCCGCGCCCGCTTCGAGGTCTGCCGAGACCAGGAGCGGCACGCGCGCGAGCTGCTGCATCCGGTTGACGAGGTGAACCGACTCGTAGACGGGGCCGCGGAAGAGGATGATGCCGCCGATCTTATTCTGCTCGACCTGCCGGCGCAGCCACTGGAAGTCCGCGCTGTCCTGCGCCTCGTAGGTCGCGTTGACGCCGACCGAGATGAGCTGCCCGATCTTCTCTTCGAGCGTCATGCGCTTCAGCTCCGCGTCGGCCCAGCGCGCCGCCTCGCGCGAGGGCGTGCGCGTGTAGGCGCGCGGCCGGCTCTTATCTTTCGCGTCGCGCGCGAACTCGGCGCAGCGCGGGGCGCTGCCCGAAGTCTGCGGCGTCGGCGGTTGCTGCGCGCGGGTCGCCGCGACCGGCGGCGCAAGGAGTTGTGCGAGGGCGACGAGGACGGCGGCAGATGCCATTCGCCGCAAAGACTGTTTACGCTTGGCTCTCATCTGACGAGAAAATTCCCCGAGTCCCGGAGGGACGTGATGTTTATAGCCACCGGCTATAAACAGATTTCTAGCCCCGTTAGGGGCGGCATGAACATATCGCTCCTGACGGAGCTTGGGGGTGCTCATTTTGATCCTGTTCCTATAAACATGAGGCTCCTACGGAGCCGACTCGGGACCGGGTGCATGAGCCGTTCTTCCGTAACGCCCCCTTCAACCTTCCTCGACCAGCGCGGCGGGCGCGAGTTCGTCCTGGCGGCGCGCGGCCGCCTTGCGGAAGAACGGCGTCGCGGCGAGCGCGACCAGAAATGTGACCGCGCTGCCGAGGAGCACGTACCACGTCCACGCGAGCGGCGTCATGAACCGGACGTAGAGCATGACGACGATGCTCGCGATCATGCCGACGAGCGCGGGCGGCTCAGTGGTGCGGCGCAGGAACGTGCCGACGAGGAAGACGCCGAGCACGGGGCCGTTCACCAGCGACGCGATGGAGAGCGCCTGATCGAGCGCGGCGCGGTTCTTCCGCATGAAGTAGACCGCGACGAGGACTTGCACGACGCCCCACACGAGCGTCAGCCAGTGCGAGACGCGCAGGTAATGTTTGTCAGCGCGCTTCGGCGCGAACGGCCTGTAGAGATCGTTGACGGCGGTGGCCGCGATGGAGTTCAAAGACGACGAGAGCGCGGCGGCGAAGATCGCCGCGACGACGAGCCCCGACAGGCCCGAAGGCATGTGCCGCGTGATGAAGTGCGGGAAGACGCTGTCGCTCGGCACCGACCGGAACGCGCCTTCTAAGGGAAGAGTCGCCGCCCCGGCGGTGAGCGTCGAATAACCGGGATCGGCGTGCGGCTGGTAGAAGGCGAAGAGCAGCACGCCGATGAAGAGGAAGCCGATGAACTGCGCGAAGACCACCGCGCCGCTCGACAGGAGCGCGGCGGAAGCGCGCCGCGCCCGGTCCGTGCAGAGGTAGCGCTGGACGAGGTACTGATCCGTGCCGTGCGTGCTCATCGTCAGGAAGCAGCCGCCGATGAGCCCCGCCCAGAGCGTGTAAGTCTTCTTCAGATCGACGGGCAGCGAAAAAGTATGAGTCCAGCCGCTCAGGGGCAGGCCCGACCAGAAGCTCGTCGGCGAGGAGACCGTAAACTCCGTCGGGCGGAAGCCGAGATCGACGAGGCTGAACTTGCCGAACTCCTCCCCCAGCGCGACGGCCCCGGAGAAGCCGCCCTTGATGCCGGCGGCGAGCACGAGCGCGGCGGCGAGCGCGCCCGCGAGGTAGATGCCGAGCTGCACGACCTCGACCCAGATGACGGCCTCCATCCCGCCGAAGTAGGTGAAGACGATCATCACGACGCCGAGCAGGATGATCGACCAGACGATGATCGCCGTCACGCTCGCCTGCGGCTGGAACGCCGTGTAGACCGCCGCGAGCACGATGGCCGTCAGCAGCAGGCGCACGCCGTCGGCGATGTTGCGCATGATGACGAAGAGCGCGGCGGCGAGCATCTTGATGCGGCGGCCGAAGCGGCGTTCGAGCAGCTCGTAGACGGTCAGCAGGTCGCCGCGGAAGTATGACGGGATGAAGAGGATCGAGATGACGATCCGGCCGAGCATGTAGCCGAGGACGAGCTGGAGGAACTGGAAGTTGCCGCCGCGCGCGAACGCCACGCCGGGCACCGAGATGAAGGTGATCGTCGAGGTCTCGGTCGCGACGATGGACGCGGCGATGGCCCACCACGGCACCGAGCGGTCGCCGACGAAGTAGTCCTCGGTCGTCTTCTGCTTTCCCGCGAACAGGATGCCGAAGAGCGTGATGCCCACGAGGTAGCCGAAGATGATGACGAGATCGAGTGCGCGCATGGTGGCGGAGACGGAAGCCGGAAGTCAGGAGCCGGAAGATGCCTTGATCGCGGCCTGGTATCTTTCCGACATTCTACTCACTTCTATTAGTTGCTGCATCAATTCTTGGGCGCGGGTCTGGTTCGGCTCCCGTTAACTCGCCCAGCGCGCGCACCCGCGGGCAGACGGCTTCGGGGTGCAGATCGAGCGGGTCGAGCAGGATCGCGCTCATCCCGACGGTGAGCGCGGCGAGCGCGTCGTGCGTGTAGGAGTCGCCGACGAAGGCCGCCTCTCGGGGCTCGACGCCGAGTCGCGCGAGCGCGCGCAGGAAGATCGCGGCGTCGGGCTTGCGCTCGCCGACGACGAAGGAGTCGATCAGGAAATCGAAGTGGCGATCCAGCTCGATGAGCGCCATCAACTCTTCGAGCCGCCCGTCCTCCGTATTCGAGATGACGGCGGTGCGAAGCCCCGCGCCCTTGAGCGCCGCGAGCACGCGCGGGGCCTCCGGGTCGACGCCGCACCAGAGGTGTCGCTCGTTGTGCGACTCGTCGAGCAGCGCGCAGACGCGCTCGCAAGCCTCTTCGCCGACGCCGAGGCCGCCGTACATCCGCCGGAAAGTCCAGTGGCGTCGCGTCGTGTCGACCGGCGGGGCCTCGCCGCGCCTGATGCAGGCGTCCACCCCCTTCAACCCGTCCTTGAAGGCGCGTTCGAGTTCGGCGGGCGCGAACTCCCGGCCCGCCTCGCGCGACGCGAGTTGCGCGAGGCGGCTCCAGTCGGGGTGCGTCAGCGTCCCGCCCACGTCGAACAGCACGGCGCGCACGCCAAGCAGCGCGGGGTGGAGCGCGACGCCGTCTCCCCTGGCCGACGCCGCCCGGCTATTCTGATCGCGTGACAAAGCGGGCACGAATTAATCCGTAGTATTTCGCCAACAAGATTTCGCCGCCGACGGCCCTCAGAGATCGCGGCGGCCGCTCAGCCTTCGTCGCCGCCGGGTTCGAGCGACTCGACGGCGCGCTCGACGACCCCGCGCGACTCGGCGAGTGCTCGTTGCGCCTCCTCGCGCGTGCGGCGGGTGCGGCGCATGACGAGCGCGGTCGGCAGATCGAAGCCCGCGGCTTCGAGCGCGGCGCGCGACTCGTCCTCGCCCGCGCCCGTCTCGGACGAGAAGATGCGCGCGGCGCGCGCGCGGAGCTTTTCGTTGCGCGCCGAGACGTTCGTCATGCGGTTGCCGCGGACGTAGCCGAGCCGGATCATCGTCGCCGTCGAGATCATGTTCAGGACGAGCTTCTGCGCCGTGCCCGCCTTGAGCCGCGTCGAGCCCGCGAGGACTTCGGCCCCGACGACCGGCACGATGCCGACTTCCACCGCGCGCGTGATCGGCGACGCGGGCGCGCAGGTGACGCAGGCGGTGAACGCGCCGAGTTCGCGCGCGCGCTCGACCGCGCCTATCGTGTAAGGCGTGCGACCCGAAGCGGCGATGCCGACGACGGCGTCGGCCCCGCCGGCGCCGCGCGCTTCCAGATCGCGCGCGCCCGCCCCGCGGTCGTCCTCCGAAGCCTCGGTCGCGCGGTACAGCGCGTCGTGGCCGCCCGCGATGATGCCCTGCACGAGTTCGGGCGAGACGCCGAAGGTCGGCGGGCATTCCGAAGCGTCCAACACGCCGAGGCGTCCCGACGTGCCCGTGCCGACGTAGAACAGCCGCCCTCCCACGCGCAGCCGCGCGACAATCGCCTCGACCGCGCGCGCGACCTCTGGCAGCACGCGCGCGACCGCCGCCGCGACGCCCGCGTCCTCCTCGTTCATCAGGCGCACGATCTCCTCGGTCGGCAGCTCGCTCAAACGAGCCGTCCGCGGGTTCTCCTGCTCCGTCACGGGGACTGCTTCGAGTTCGTCCACACTCATATCCATGCGCGTGACAGGTGACGGGTGATAGGTGACAAGCGAGAACATGGATCCGGATTTACTTGTCACCCGTCACGGTTTACCTGTCACGGCTTTCTTTCATCCCGCGAGCGCGAGGCTCGGCAGCTGCGCGCGCGCCATGCGCGCGGCGGCGACAGCGGGCGCGAGGCGGGGCGGGGCGAGGTACGCGCCGGGCGCGGCGGGCGCGATCTCCTTGCGTAGCGGCGCGAGCACCAGCTCGCCCGCCTTGAAGACGCCGCCCACGTACGCCACCTGAAACTCGTCGCGCCCCATCCGCAGCTTCTCGATGACGGCGATGGCGGTCGCGGCCAACTCGCGCCCCGCGTCGCGCACGATCTCGCGCGCCACGTCGTCGCCGCCCCGCGCCGCGTCGATCACGGGGCGGCCGAAGCCCGCGAGGTGCTCGTTCGTCATCGCGGGCGAGTAGATCGCGGTCGAGAGGTCTTCCGCCCTCGCGACGTTGAAGTATTCGAGGCAGGCTTCGACGAGCGCCGTCTCCCGCCCGCGCCCGTCGGTCGCGCGCGCGACGGCTTGCAGGGCGCGGCGCGCGATCCACGAGCCGCCGCCCTCGTCGCCCGCGAGCGGACCCCAGCCGCCCGCGCAGGCGCGGCGGCCGCGCGGGCTCTTGCCGCAGCAGATCGAGCCCGTGCCCGCGATGAGGACGAGCCCGGGCTCGCCGTCCGTCGCGCCGTAGAGCGCGATGTCCGCGTCCGTGACGACCTCGACCGAGCCGACGCCGAGCGTGGAGAGTTCTTCGCGCATCCGCTGGCGCAAGTCTTCGCGGCGCACGCCCGCGAGCCCGACCTGCGCGGCCGAGACTTCGGAGCGGCGCGCGCCCCCCTCGGAGAGCGCGCGGTTGAACGCCTCGCGCACCGCCGCCGCCGCCTGACTGACGCCGACGCGCAGCGGGTTCGATGGCCCCGCCATCCCTTCGCCGACGACGCGCCCGCCCTCGTCGGCGATGACGGCGTGCGTCTTGGTGCCGCCGCCGTCCACGCCGAGGGTGAGGGCGTGAGTGGACAGATTTTTCCGGGGGCCGGGGGCTGGCTCGGGTCTCGGCATCGTGATCTACAAGGGCGGGGCGCGTCCGTCCCTTCGCGAAATCGCTCCCTCCGCGCAAATTCCGGTTGATTGTAGAAAGAGTTGACGTATAATGGAAACTAAAAGATTTTATTCGCTCGATAACCATACCTGATACCGAGGCGCGATGGAGATTCGACAACTGAGGGCGCTCGCGGCGATCGCCGAGACCCACACGTTCACCGCCGCGGCCGCGCGCGTCCACGTCACGCAGGCGGCGATCAGCATGCAGATCAGGCAGCTCGAACTCGAAGTCGGGATGCCGCTCTTCGTCCGCACGCCGCGCCGGTGCGTGCTGACGGAGGCGGGCGAGCGGCTGTTGGAGCGCGCCCGCCGCATCCTCAGAGAGCACGACGGCGCGCTGTCGGAGCTGTCGGAGCTGTCGGGCACGACGCACGGGCGGCTGCGCCTCGGCAGCGCGTCCGCGATGTTCAGCTCCGACCCGCTGCCCGAGATGTTGCGCGAGCTGCACGGCAGACACCCACACGCCGACGTGTCGGTCGCGTCGGGCACGAGCGAGTCTCTGGTCAGGCAGATCGTCGCGGGCGATCTGGACGTGGCGTTCGTCTCGCTGCCCGTCGAGGAGCGCGGCGTGCAGACGGAATTGCTCCTGCGCGACGAGCTGATCGCCATCGCGAACCCCGAACACAAGCTCGCGAGCCAGCGCGTCGTGAGCGCGTTCGCGCTCGCGGGCGAGCGCCTGATCCTCGGCGAGCGCGGCGGCAACACGCGCCGCCTGATCGACGAGTTCTTCGAGCAGGCGGGCCTGCGCCCGCGCGTGGTGATGGAGCTGAGCCGGATGAACTCGATCAAGAAGATGGTCGAGCGCGGGATGGGCGTCGGCATCGTGCCGTACCAGACCGCGCTCGAAGAGATCGCCGAAGGAAGGCTCGTGCGCTGGTGGATCGAGGGCGCGCAGATCAACTCCGAGCTGGGCTTCGCCTACCTGACCGGCAGCTACCAGCCGCCCGTGATGCAGTCCTTCGTGCAGCTCTGCCGGGATCACTTCAGGGAGACGATGAAAGAGATGGAGTCGCGCCAGCAGCAGCACCGCCGCGCGGCCGGTAAAAAGACGAAGGTGAGGTCGAGTGTGCGTGTGAGGGTTCACTGACCGGGGAGGCCGACGCTTTCGTTTCGCCTTGACGGCGGGAGTTTCGAGCAATGGTTTGCGAACACCTGGGCCAGATTCGCGAAGTGACGCCGGGCGCGGAAGGCTGTGAGGACTGTTTGAAGGCGGGCGAGACGTGGGTTCACCTGCGCCTGTGCCTCTCTTGCGGTCACGTCGGCTGCTGCGACAGTTCGAAGAACAGGCACGCGACGAAACACTTCCGCGCCGTCGGCCATCCCGTCATCAGGTCGTTCGAGCCGGGCGAGGGCTGGGGCTGGTGCTACGTCGACGAGTTGTACTTTGAGACCCTCTAGGAGTTAAGCCATGAGAACACGGGCAAGCAAATTCGCGCGCGCGCTCACGGCAGCGCTGCTCTCGGCGCTGCTGGTCGCGGCGTCTTCGCCGGCCTCGGCGGGCGACACCTTCCGCCCCGTCGTGCGCGGGCGGCGCGGCGTGGTCGCGGGCGGGCACCCGCTCTCGGTCGAGGCGGGGATGAGGATTCTGCAACGCGGCGGCAACGCGGTGGACGCGGGCGTCGCCACGATCCTCGCCGCCTCGGTCATCGAGTTCTCGCACTTCTCTTTCGGCGGCGAGGTGCCGATCCTGATCAAGCTAAGGGCGAAACCCGTCGCGGTCGTCGAGGGCATGGGCACAGCCCCGCGGAAAGCGACGCGCGAGTTCTTCATCTCTCACGCGCGCGCAGACGCGGACA
The DNA here is from genome assembly GCA_035537435.1 of Pyrinomonadaceae bacterium. Taxonomy (GTDB): domain Bacteria; phylum Acidobacteriota; class Blastocatellia; order Pyrinomonadales; family Pyrinomonadaceae; genus JAIVGV01. The sequence goes on from DATLMC010000099.1 coordinate 35,496, forward strand.
GAGAGGCGGGCTCCGCGCCGGACGACGCCCGCGCGCAGGGCGGCGGCCCGACGGCTTCACGCGCCGGCTCTGAAACGTCGCGCGCGACACGGGGCGGCGCGGGCTCCCCGAACAACCCGCCGCCCACGCAGGTCATTCACATCCCTTCGACCGGCCCGACCGCCGCGACCGTCCCCGCCGTGCTCGACGCCTGCGTCACGGCGCTCGACGAGTTCGGCACGAAGTCGCTCGCGGAGGTCATGCAGCCCGCCATCGAGCTGGCGGACGGCTTCCCCGTCGACGAGTTGCGCGTCGAGTACATACGCAGGCTCACGCCCGTCTTCTCGAAGTGGGCCGACGCGAAGAGGGTTTTCCTGCCGGGCGGCGAAGCGCCGAAAGTGGGCGACGTGTTCGTCCAGGCCGATCTCGCGCGGACGATGCGCGCCATCGTCGAAGCCGAGAAACGCGCGGCGCGCGGCGGACGCCACGCGGCCCTGATGGCCGCGCGCGACTACTTCTACAAGGGCGAGGTGGGCCGGCGCATCGGCGACTACATGCAGCGCAACGGCGGGCTGCTCGCGGCGGAAGACATCGCGGCCTTCCGCGCCAGAGTCGGCGAGCCCGCGCGCGGCACCTACCGCGGCTACGAGGTTTACAAGGCGGGCTTCTGGACTCAGGGGCCGGCCTTCATCGAGACGCTGAACATCCTCGAAGGCTACGACCTCAAATCCTTCGGCCACAACTCGCCCGAATACGTCCACGCGCTCGCCGAAGCCCTCAAGCTCGGCTTCGCCGACCGCGACCGCTACTTCGGCGATCCCGACTTCGTGCGCATCCCGACCGCGCAACTGCTCTCGAAAGACTACGCCGCGCTGCGGCGCAGACTGATCCGCGAGGATCGGGCGTCGCTCGACTACACGCCCGGCGATCCGGCGGCGATGAAGCCGTTGCTCGCGGGCGTCGAGGCGATCCCTGCGCGCGAGTCGCGGGTCTCGCCGCTGGAGCGCGCCAACGACACGACGTGCGTCAACGTCGTCGACAAGGACGGGAACCTCTTCAGCGCGACGCCGTCGGGCGCGTGGCTCCCGGCGCTCGTCGCGGGCGACACGGGCGTGCTGATGGGGCAGCGTCTGCAATCGGCCATGCTCGACGCGAACAGCCCGAACGTCGTCGCGCCGGGCAAGCGCCCGCGCATCACGCTCACGCCGACGCTCGTCTTGAGGGGCAGCGAGCCGTTCGCCGTCCTGAGCACGCCGGGCGGCGACAACCAGGATCAGGCGCTCCTGCAAGTCTTCCTGAACGTCGTCGAGTTCGGGATGAACCCGCAGGAGGCGGTCGAGGCCCCGCGCTTCGACACGCAGCACCTCGTCAGCTCGTTCGACGATCACGCCTTCCTGCCGGGCTCGCTCAACGTCGAGTCGCGCTTCGCCGACGCCGCGGTCAAAGAGCTCGAACGCCGCGGGCACAGGGTGAAAGTCCAGTCCGCCTTCGGCACGCTCTCCGCCCCGACCGTCATCCTCTACGACCCGCGCACGGGCGTCATCTCCGGCGGCGCAGACCCGCGCCGCGGACGCTACGCCCTCGCATGGTGATCGCGTGATCGCCAAAAACTTCACGACGCGGCGTGGGGGCGCGCAGAGATGCGCGCCCCCGCCGCGTCTCGCGCGACGCGTGCTACTTCTCCGGGCTGCCGGGTGGCTGAAGGCGTGCGGCCCGCAGTTTCTTCATGAAGCTGTGCGTGATCTTTCCTTCGACCGTGCCGCCGATTGAATTCACGCGCCCGCCCGCCAGCACCGTCCGCGTCGTCGGGTCGATCACGCTGTAGATGAAGCTCGTGGTGAACAGCTTGCGCCCCACTTCGATCACCAGATCGGCCCCCGCCTCCTCCCTCGTCACCGCCAGCCCCCACTGCCGGAACTCGTCCTGTTGAAGCAGAGAGTTCTCCAGCGTCGAGGGCTTAAAGTAGACGGACTTGCTACGGATAAAGATTGTTCGCGCCGAGCGGAGCACGCCGGTCGGGCTGCGGACGGCGGCGTTCTGGGGGAGGGCCACCAAACCCGCGCCGTGCGTGAGGCCGAGGCAGAAGGCGACCGCGACGAACCGCCCGACGCCCCGCCTCGTGACGTACGTTCCGTGACCCCCGCGTAATGAATGATCGTTCCACACGCGCCGAGCTTATAGCGCGCCCGCCCGCCGCCGCCTCAGCCCCGTGTGGCACTTTCTCGATTATCACACTCGCCGCGCCCCGCGCGGGCGGGGGTTGACTGTCGGCCGGCGGCGTGAGCGCGGTGCGGGCCGGGGCGGAACAGCTTTAGCCGGTAACGCGCGCGGGGCCGGCGTCAACTTTGTCGACGCCGGCCCCGCGCGTTTTTTACCTCCGCCTCTCATGCACGGCGCGACGCCGCGCTTCTAATCATGGTTGCGTGTTGAGAGCGCGCTCCTTCCCGGCGCGGTGCCGCTCGTAGTAGAGGTAGACGAACTTTTTCTGCTTCGCCCGCCCGCCCCCGCCGAAGATGCTGTTGTCGAAATCGTAGTCCAGCATCTCCTTGAAAGCCTCGTCGGCCGTCCAGCCGTCGTGCGTGATGCGGTAGACGGCCGTCAGCGCGCCCGTCCGGTGCCGCCCGCCCTTACAATGCACGTAGACGGGCTGGTTCGCCGGGTCGTTGACGAGCCTCAGGAAGTAGGCCGCCTCCTCCTCGGTCGCCGGCTTGCTCGACTCCAGAGGGATGTTGACGTAGCTCAAGCCCGCCTCGCGCGCCCAACCCGGCGCGTCGCGCTTAGAGTCTTTCCTGAGATCGACGACGGTCTTGACGCCCAGCCGCTTCAGCTCGGCGAACCCCTCGCGGTCGGGCTGCGCGCCGCGGTAGTAGGTCTCGTTCACCTTGCCGAAGTTTTCTATCGAGACGCCCGGCGCTCGGCGCTGCGTCGCCGCCGCGTCGAAGCTCGCGAGTGCGAGCATCGCCGCGGCGGCGACGGGAGCCGCGAAGCGGTAGGCGTGTGACAGCCCGCTCCTCTTGCCCATCAGTTTAGTTTGACCTCCCCGTGTTGAGTGTGGACGCGACGTTCGTCGCCGGCAACTGCGAGAGCTGTGTGATGCGCCCGCGCAGCGCCGAGACGTAGCCTTCCGCCGTCGCGTTGTCGTAATTCGCCGCGCGGAAGGCGTCGCGCAGTTGCTCGTCCGAGAGACGCGCGAGCATCGAGCCGATCCAGCGCGCGTCCTCGACGGGCGCCGTCTTCATCGCCCGCTCCTTCTTCGCCTGACTCTTGTGGTAGCCGGGGCTGAAGACCGAGGCGAAGAATCCCATGCCCTTCGGCTTCGTACTGTAGTCGAACTTCACCAGGCCGTCTTGGACGCCGACGACGAACTTACTCGCCCGGAAGTCTTCGAGCGAGTTCTTCGAGCGCTTGCCGCCGAGCCCGCCGACCTTGCCGAGCGTCGCGCCAACGTCCGAGACGATGTAGCGATCCTCTAACGAGCCGGTGGCCTCGTCGCGCGCGGTGAAAATCTGGTTGTTGCGCACGCTCGTGTCGTAGTTGCCGAGCAAGACCATCAGAACCTTCAGCCCGTTGAACTCGCGCGTCCCCACGAAGGGGTTCTGCTCCCAGTCCCAGTTCGCGCCGCGCTTGACGCCCTCGCGGCGCGGCTCGAAGCGCGCGCCGCGCACGACGTCGCCCGCCTCGACGTACTCCTGGCCGCGCGAGAGCCGCGGCAGGTTGACCACCTGGGCGCGCGCCAGGTAGTAGGACTCCTCCGCGAAGTAGCCCATCGCCCAGACGAGGCGCGAGGCGACCGTCTCGCTCTGCGCCTCCTCGCCGAGTTTCACCGACCAGCTAACGCCGCGCGCGTCGCGCACCTTGAACTTGGGCGACTCGCCCAGCTTGTCCTCTTCGACGAAGGTGAAGGGCGCGGCGGGGGCGAGCTGCTCTGCGCCGGGACCGAAGCGCAGGTCGCGCGCGGAGATGTCGCCCGGGTCGCGCCACGCCACCGGCTTGCCCGAAGGGGCGGCCGTATCCTTCGGCTGCTGCGCGCCGACGAAAGACGTCGAGCACGCGATCAGAATAAGTGAAAGAACCAGCGACCTGCGTAATCCCGTTTGTGCGAACACGTGAGTTGTCCTCCTCTGGCGAAAGTCTCTGCGCGCCAACTGCCGGGCCGTGAAAGCCGTTTCACGACCATTCCCTGACTGTTAACGCGCAGAAACGTGCCGGGCGGGATCACGGGGCGGGCACGAACCGCCCGGAGGAGGTGGCGCGGGCGACGTGATGAGTTATCGAGGGGGGTTTGGGGCAGGGTCAGTCTTCCGTGTAGCGGCGCATCAGGTCAGCCCAACGCCCCTGCGCTTTGAGGATCAGCTCGCAGACTTCGCGCACCGCGCCGAAGCCGCCCGCGAGCCGCGTGACGTAGTGGGCGCTCGCGCGCGTGTCGCCGGTCGCGTCGGCGACCGCGACCGCCAGCACGCAGCGGCGCATCAGCGGGATGTCCGTCACGTCGTCGCCGACGAAGGCGGTCTCTTCCTCCGAGACGCCCGCGGCCGCGAGCACTTCGCGGAACTCGACGATCTTGTCGTGCGTGCCCTGCCGGACGTGACGGATGCCGAGGTCGCGCGCCCGGCGTTCGAGCGCGGAGGAGGTGCGGCCCGAAATGACGCCCGACTGGAGGCCAGCGCGGTGCAGCAACACGAGGCCGTGGCCGTCGCGCGTGTGGAAACTCTTCTGCTCGTCGCCGTCGCCGAGCAGCGTGATGCGCCCGTCTGTGAGCACGCCGTCGCAGTCGAGCAGGAGCAGCTTGACGCGCGCGGCGCGGCGCGCGATCTCTTCCGGTTCGGGCATCAACTTTTTAGCGCACCTCGAAGATCGGGATTTCGGCGAGGAGCAGGCGACCCGACGCGCGTGTGAGGACGAGCACGGCGCTGCCGCTCTGATCGCGGCCGAGCGTGCGCGCCGTGATCTGCACGTCGGCGGCGAAGCGGTCGCCGCCGAGCGCTTCGGTGCGCAGCACCTTCGTCTGCCAGATTTCCGGCTGGTTGGCGACGATGCCCCTGACGAAGACGGCCAGCTCGCCCGGCACGACGAGCGCGTCGAGGTCTGCCTTGCGACCGCCCTTCACGGCCAGATCGAACTGCGCGATGAAGGCGCGCACCGCCTCGTCCACGGCCGGGGCGCTCGCGCCCTGCGCGGCTTCCGCGCGGAGGCGCGCCCCGCGCGCGGCGAGCGACGGCGGGTAGCCACCTTCGGCGCGCACGGCCTCCGTGAAGAGGCGCGCGGCTTCAGCCGCCTGGCCTTTGCGCAGCGCGATCTCGCCGAGGCCGATGGCAGACCACGCGAGCGTCTGCGCGAGCGGCAGCGGCGAGTCGGCGGCGGCGCGGAACTCGCGCTCGGCGTCGGCGAGCTTGTTCTGTTCGAGCAGAGAGCGCGCGAGGAGGACGCGCGCGTCCTGCGTCAGCGGCTGGCGCGCGAGCAGATCGCGCGCCAGCGTTTCGGCGCGGGCGTACTCTTGCGAGGTGAGGGCGCGCGTCGCGTCGTCGAGCGTCGTCGCGAGCGCGGCGCGGCGCGGCGCGTCGTCGTTGTCGTAGTCGATCTGGGGGTAGAGCTTATCGGGATCGACTTCGACGCTCGCGACGCGCGCAGCCGTCTTGAAGCTCGCCTCGCCGAAGTCGGACGCCTTGAGCGTCACCTCGCTCACCAGGCGCTCGCCGCGATCCGTGCGCGCGGCGACCGCGACCGTCACGTCGAAGGGCGCGGTGTTGCGCAGCGCGGCAGACCAGCCGCCCTCGCGCTGCTGCGCGAGCCCGACGATGAGGTCTGTCAGCGTCGGCTGATCCAGCTCGGCGTCGAGTATAGGTTTGAGCCGCGCGCCGGCCCCTTCGGCGAGCGCGGCCCGGAGCGAGCCGAGCGTGAACTCGCCCGCGCGCCCCGCCTGCAACTGCGCGCGGACGACGTTCATGAAGGCTTCGCGGCCGAGCGTGCGCTCGGCGAGACGCCACACCATCGCGCCCTTGTCGGCGGCGAGCGTCAGGTAGTTGGGCTCGCCCGGCGTTATTTGCGAGAGCGGCGCGTCGCGCCGGGCGACGGCCGCGAAGGCCACGCGCTCGCGCAGGCGCTCCGACTCCGCCGCCTCCGCGCCCAACTGCTTCTCGATGAACTCGACGGCGAGCAGCCGCGTCAGCCCCTCGCGCACGACGCCCGCGCCCGCCCCGCGCACCGGCGTCGCGCCGCCGATCCAGAGCCGCGCGACCGACTCGGCGACGAGCAGGGCGGTCGCCCCGTCGAGCTTCGCGCGGCGGAAGACCGCGGGCTCGACGAGGATCGTCCCGCCCATGTCGAAGCCCGCGCCGCGGCTGACCGAGACGAGGCGCACGGGCGCGTCCTGCGCGCCGCCGAGCGTCGCGGCGAAGTGGGCGCGCGCGGCGGCGGCGTAAGCCGTCAGCGCCTCGGCGCGTCTCTTCTCTTCGGCCGTCGCGCCGCGCGGGAGCAGGGCCGTCACGCCGCGCGCGTCATTCGCGCCCTCGACCGCCTCCCAACGGCCCGCGACGAAGAAGGGCTGCGCGGAGAGTTTCTGATCGAACGTCGCGCCGCTCGCCTGCCCCGAGGAGACGACCATCTCGCCGCCCGCCGTGTTAACCGTCAGGCGCACGGGCGCGGTGTCCGCGCCGCGCACGGAGACGGGCGAGTTCGGCGACGGATACCAGAGCGAGAGCGGGAGGAACTGCGCGCCCTCGGTCGAGACGGCGGCGAGCCCGGAATTATTCTGGAGCGGGAGGCTGTAATCGAACGCGACCTTGACGGCGCCGCCGGGCGCGACCGGCGCGGCGAGCGTCACGGTGACTTGCTGCAACTGCGTGCGCGCTTCGGTTCGCTTGATGAAGCGCGCCGTCGCGTCGCCCGCCGACGCCGACTTGATCTCCGCCGCCGGGTTGATGCGCACGGTGAAAGTGCTGCCCGCGCCCTGGCCGGTGTTGCGCGCCGTGAGCACGGCGCGCGCGGAGAGCGTGCGCTCCGCGCCCGGCGCGGGGAGATTCGCCGTGATGTCGAACTGCGTGATCTGCCACGCGGCGCGCGCCTCGTCCTGCGCGCGCGCGGCGCGCGTCATCGCGAGGGGCAGGGCGGCGGCGAGTAGGACGAGGGCGAAGATTTTTTTCATGTGCGGCGTGGCCCGGTCGGCGCTCGGAGTTTCAGCCGCGGCGCGCGCGGCGGCGTTCTCATTTTTTCTTGCGGTTCTTCCAGTTGAGGGGCCGGTCGACCCTGAAGTAGTAGGTCGCCTCCGCCCTCGTGCGCGGATCGACCGCCACGAGGGCGTCGTACTGATGCCCCTTGTCCTCGATGAGCGACTGCCTGATCGGCTGGAGGCCCATCGCGCGGAACAGGGCGTACTCCTCGTTGATCGAGATGACATCGAAGGCGGTCTCGGCGGACTTCCCGTCGCCCGTCTTCTTGATCGAGTCGAGCAGCCCGTCGGCCATGAAGCGGTGGAACTGCGCGCGCTCGGCGCTGCCCGTCTCGCGGTGCGCGACGTGCGCGACCATGTGCGCGTTGACTTCGACGAAATTCTTTTCGAGCACGGCGTCGGCGATCTTGATCGCCTCGGCGTAGTTGCCCTGCGCGACCGCGCCCCAGAGCTGGCGGTAACTCATCATCGGCGCGTGGGGGTTGTAATCGTCGGTCTCGTAGAAGGCGGCGCGCAGCTCCCCGAAGTCGAGCGTGCGGTCGCCCTTCCTGGCGCGTTCGAGCAGGGCTTTGTAGCCGCCCTTCGACGGGGCCGAGACGACGCCGCCCGACGCCGGCTGCGCCGTCGGCGAAGGCTGGGGCGACGGCGAAGACTGCGGCGGTTGTGGCCGCGCCGCCGCCGCCAGGCACAGGCAGAGCGCGGCGGCCGCTAACGACTTCCTCAAGATCATCTCAAACCTCCCTCAAAGCTCTCGCGCGCTGGTGCGCCCGACGAGTTCGTGGATGTCGCGCAGCGCGTCGAGGAGCGGCGCGAGGCGCGCGAGCGGGAGCGCGTTGGGGCCGTCGGAGAGTGCGCGCTTCGGGTCTTCGTGGACTTCCATGAAGACGGCGTCCACGCCGCAGGCGACCCCGGCGCGCGCGAGCGGTTCGATGTATTCCGACTGCCCGCCCGTTGCATGACCCAACCCCCCCGGCAGTTGCAGGCTGTGCGTCACGTCGAAGACGACGGGCGCGCCGAACGAACGCATGATCGGAAACGATCTCATGTCGACGACGAGGTTGTTGTAGCCGAACGACGCGCCGCGCTCCGTGAGCAGCAGCTTTTCGCCGCCCGCGGCCCTCGCCTTCTCGACGATGTTGCGCGCGTCCGAGGGCGCGAGGAACTGCCCCTTCTTGACGTTGACCGCGCGCCCCGTGCGCACGGCGGCGTTGACGAGATCGGTCTGGCGGCAGAGGAACGCGGGGATTTGCAGCACGTCCACGACCTCCGCCGCGGGCTCGACCTGCGCAACGTCGTGCACGTCCGTCAGGACGGGGACGCCGACCTCTTCGCGGACGCGGCGCAGCACCGCGAGGCCCCGCTCCATGCCGTGACCGCGGAAGGAGGCGTGCGACGAGCGGTTCGCCTTGTCGAACGACGCCTTGAAAATGTAGGCGAGCCCCGCCTCATTCGCCCGCCGCGCGCACTCGCCCGCCAGCCAGAGCGCGTGATCCTCCGACTCGATGATGCATGGCCCCGCGATGATCACGAGCCGCCCGTCGCCGACCGTCACGCCGCCGATCTGAAAAGGTTTGATCCGAGTTTCGTCTGCCATCGTGCTCCGAACTCTGCCTTCCTTCGCGCCTCCCGCGCCTCCGGCGTGAACTTACCTCACGCCGGAGGCGCTGGAGGCGCGAAGACGGAAGTAAGGTTCTCATTAAAACGGGTTCTTAAAAATCTTCTTCAGCGTCCTGACGACGCGGTTGCCCTTCGCCGGTTTTTTCTGCGTCGCCGGTTTCGCGGCGCGCCTGTTCTTCGCCGCCGCGTTTTCCCCCGCGGTGCCGGCCGGCGACGGCGACGGCTGCGGTGAAGCTACGGGCGAAGGCGAAGGCGTGGCAGCCGCGCTCGCGCCGCCGGCCGTCTCAACTCTGCGCGAACGAATCACGCTCGCGGCGACGGCGACGAGGGCGACCAGCGCGATTACGAACGCGATCAAGACCGTCGGCCGACGCAGCGCGCCGCGATGCGCGGGAAGCGTGACGTTGTAGCGCGTGACGGCGGGGGCGTGCGACGGCGAAGGCTCGGCGGCGGTCGTCGAGGTGGCGAGCGCGCCCGTGGCCCGCCGCTGCTCGGACGTATCGACGAGCACGGTGGTGTCGCCGGTGCGCGCCGCGGCCCGCGCGCGGCCGTTCGCCTCGGAGCCCTCGCGCGGCGGTTCGAGGTTGATCACGAGTCGCTGCTCCGCGGGCGTCGCGCCGGCCGTGCCGTTGCCCCCGTTCCCCGCCCCGTTGCCCGGCGGGGGGAGGCCCGCGGTGACGTTCGCGAGTCCGAGCCGCTCGGCCGTCGCGAGCAGTTCCTCGCGGAACGCGCCCGCGTCATTCGGTCGCTCTTCGGGTTTTTTGGCGAGCGCGTGGAGCACGACCTCTTCGAGCCGCGCGGGGAGCGCAGGGACTAACTCGCGGGGCGGTCGCGGCGGCTTCGTCGAGTGTTGCAGGGCGACGGCGAGCGGCGACGCGCCGTTGAAGGGCGTCGCGCCGGTCAGCATCTCGTAGAAGATGATGCCGAGGCTGTAGACGTCGGCCGCGGGCGAGAGGTGTTCGCCGTCGCACTGCTCGGGCGACATGTAGCGCGGCGTGCCGATCATCACCCCGGTCTGCGTCAGGTCGCGCGCGGCGGAGTCTTCGAGACTGTCCGCCGCGAGCTTGGCGATGCCGAAGTCCAACACCTTGACGACGGGCGGCAAATTTTTTCTCTGCACGACGAAGATGTTCGCCGGCTTGAGATCGCGGTGGATGACGCCGGCCTCGTGCGCCGACTCGACCGCCGCCGCGATCTGCATCATCAGCTCGACGGCGCGCGCGGGCGCGAGCGGCGACTCGTCCGCGAGCACGTCGCGCAGCGTCCGCCCTTCGAGCAGCTCCATGACGATGTAGACGTAGCCGCCGGGGGTGCTCCCGAAGTCTGTGACGGCGACGGCGTTCGGGTGCTGGAGGCGGCCGGCGGCGCGCGCCTCGCGCCGGAAGCGGGCTTGCGCCGACTCGTCCTCGACGAAGCGCGTGTGCAGGACTTTGACGGCGACGGGCCGGTCGATCAGAAGGTGCGTGGCGCGGTAGACCGTCCCCATCCCGCCCTCGCCGAGCCGTTCGTCCAGGCGGTACTTCTCGTCGAGCACGTGGCCGACGAGCGGGTCGCGCACGACGAAATCCATCAACGTCTCGTCGGCGCGCAGCGGCGTCGCGTCCTCCGGGCACACCGTCAGCCCTTCGGCGTAGTGACGACCGCACTTGGGACAGCTCAGCATAAGAGGCGTGACAAGTGACGAGTGACAAGCAGATGCGAAGAAGCTCTTGCTCGTGACTTGTCACTATTTACTTGCTACTTGCCTCTATTGTCCCGCCTCCGCCGTGAAATGTACAGCGAGGGGTCATAAGGATGAGGGCGTGGGATGAGGGATGAAATGGAAGCCCGTTACAGCTCTACCTTCATCCCTCCTCCCCCCGCCCTCGTCCCTGCTCTCAGTCGTCGCCGGCGACGCCGAGGCGTTCGGGCGCGGGGGCTTCGGCCGCCCCGAGCCCGCCGGTCATGGCGGCTTCGTTGCGGAGGCGGTTCTCGTGCGCGGCGCGGACGAAGGAGCTGAAGAGCGGGTGCGGCGCGAGCGGCTTCGACTTGTATTCTGGGTGGAACTGGCACCCCAGAAACCACGGGTGCGCCTCGCGCGGCAATTCCACCATCTCGACGAACCTGCCGTCCACGGACTCGCCGCTGATGACGAGACCGGCGCGCGAGAGCACCTCGCGGAACTCCGGGTTGAACTCGTAGCGGTGGCGGTGGCGCTCGCTGATCTCTTCGGCCCCGCCGTAGACCTCGCGCGCGAGGCTGTCGGGCGCGAGGCGACATTCCCACGCGCCGAGCCGCATCGTGCCGCCGAGGTCTTCGACGCCGACGAGATCGCGCAGCTTGAAGATGACGGGGTGCGGCGTCTCCGCGTCGAACTCGGTCGAGTCGGCGTTCGTCAGCCCGCAGACCGTGCGCGCGTACTCGATGGTCGCGGTCTGCATGCCGAGGCAGATGCCGAAGTAGGGCGTGCGGCTCTTGCGCGCGTAGGTGATGGCGCGGATCATGCCGGCGACGCCGCGGCGGCCGAAGCCGCCGGGGACGAGGATCGCGTCGAAGTCGCGCAGGCGATCCTCGAAGTCGTCGCCCATCAGCTCTTCCGACTCGACCCAGCGGACGTTGACCTTCACGTTGTTCGCCACGCCGCCGTGCGTCAGGGCCTCGCGCAGCGACTTGTAAGAGTCCTCCAGCTCGACGTACTTGCCGACGATGCCGACGGTCACCGAGCCGGCGGCCGGATCGCGGATCGTCGCGACCAGCTCGCGCCAGTGCGAGAGGTCTGCGCGCGGCGCGCGCTCCTGGAGCTGTAGCTTCTCGATGATCAGATCGTCCAGGCCCTGCTCGTGGAAGGCGAGCGGCACCTGGTAGATGGTGTCCACGTCCTCGGCGGTGATGACGGCGCGGTCGTCCACGTTGCAGAAGAGCGCGATCTTCGAGCGCAGCTCGCGCGACAGCCTCCGGTCGGAGCGGCAGAGCAGGATGTCGGCGGCGATGCCGATCTCGCGCAACTCCCTGACCGAGTGCTGCGTCGGCTTGGTCTTCAGCTCGCCCGCCGCGGCGATGTAGGGCACGAGCGTGAGGTGGACGAAGACCGCCCCTCCCTGCCCCTCCTCGTTGCCCATCTGGCGGATCGCTTCGAGGAACGGCAGCGACTCGATGTCGCCGACCGTGCCGCCGATCTCGACGATGACCACGTCCGGCTCGTCCGTTTCGGCGACGGCGCGCACCGCCTTTTTGATCTCGTCCGTGATGTGCGGGATGACCTGGATGGTCTTGCCGAGGTAGTCGCCCCGGCGCTCCTTCTCGATGACGGAGAGGTAGATGCGCCCCGTCGTCCAGTTGTTCGACTGCGAGAGCTTCGCGTTGGTGAAGCGCTCGTAGTGGCCGAGGTCGAGGTCGGTCTCCGCGCCGTCGTCGGTGACGAAGACCTCGCCGTGCTGGAAGGGCGACATCGTGCCCGGATCGACGTTGATGTACGGGTCGAGCTTCATCAGCGACACGCTGAGGCCCCGCGCTTCGAGCAGGCTCCCGATTGATGAAGCCGCGAGCCCCTTGCCGAGACTCGACACCACGCCGCCCGTCACGAAAATGTACTTAGGCATCTCTCTCCTCACCCCCCTCGGATTTCGATCCCCCGCCCGCAGGTCTCGCGTCGGGCGCGCCCGCGCCGCCCGGCTCGCCCGCGCCCGTTTCTTCCTCGTCGTCGCCCTCGCCCGGCACCTTCTTCTTATTATAGTAGCCGCTCTTCAAATCCTGCTGCACCTCAATCGCCTTGACGGCCCCCGGGTTCAAAAGTTTTTGGAGCCCGAACATCCCCGCCGCCGCGCCCCCGCCCGAACGCGCCCGCTCCTCAAACTCTTCCACCGAAATCTTCTTGCGCGGCTTCCCCAACTGCGCCGACGCGACGAGCGCGAGGATGATCAACAGCAGGAAAATTCCCAGCCCGATCCAGTCGCTCATAACGCTGCGGGGGACGGGGGACAGGGTTAGGGAAAAACAAGGCGGCCTCCGCCTCAGCCCCTCACCCCTGAGCCCCGACCCCCCTTCCCCCTTCCCCCTTCTCAACGATTGCGCGGACGCGCGCGAGGTCTGCCTCGGTGTCCACGCCGATTGATGCCTCTTCGACTTCGACGACGCGGATGCGCGCGCCGCGTTCGAGTATGCGCAACTGCTCAAGGGACTCCGCGCGCTCAAGCCGCCCCTGCGGCAGGCGCGCGTACTCTAGCAGGAAGCCGAGCCGGTAGACGTAGAGGCCCGTGTGCTTGCGGAAGCGTGCGGCGAGCGCGGGCTCCTGCGCGAGTGCGGCTTCGAGAGAGCCGTACCGCCGCGCGGCTTCGCGCGGGAACGGTACGGGCGCGCGGGAGAAGTAGAGTGCGTTGCCGCCTTCGTCGGTGACGACCTTAACCACGTCGGGGCTCAGCACGTCCGCCGCGTCTCTGATCGGCTCGCAGGTCGTCGAGACGGCGGCGGACGTGTCGGCGGCGAGCGCGTCGACGGCGCGCTCGATGGTGCGGGGCGAGACGAGCGGCTCGTCGCCCTGCACGTTGACGATCAGGTCGAACGCTTCGCCGAGCGCGGCGGCGGCTTCGGCCAGCCGGTCGCTCCCCGAAGCGTGTGCGGGGCTCGTCATCAGGGCCTCGTGGCCGGCGGCGCGCACCGCGTCGTAGATTCTGCGGTCGTCGGTGGCGACGACGACGCGCGCGATGCGGCGTGCGGCGGCGGCGCGCTCGCAGACGCGCACGATCATCGGACGCCCGCAGATGTCGAGCAGGGGCTTGCCCGGCAGACGGGTCGAGTGGAAGCGCGCGGGGATGATGGCGACGGCGGAATTCGGAGGTTGGGAGCCCGTGCGATTCACGGGAGAACAAAGTATCGTGCCGCCGTCGCAGTGTCAATGGTTTGACAGTCAAAAGTGGCGCGGGCTACCATGCGGGTGCTGTTCATACGCAATTAATAGAGCGCGGTTGAGGTTCGAGAGTTTTGCCTCTCACCCGCCCGCCGCACTTCCACCAGACCGCACGCGAGATTCCACATGGGCTTCGCCACCACCGCCATCCACGCGGGCAACGAACCTGATCCGGCGACCGGCGCTGTGTCGGTCCCGATCTACCAGACCTCGACCTACGCGCAGGACGGCCTGGGCAGGCCCCGCGGCGGCTATGAGTACGCGCGCACGCAGAACCCGACGCGCCTCGCCTTAGAGACTAACGTCGCCGCGCTCGAAGGCGCTCGCTTCGGCTACGCCTTCGCTTCGGGGATGGCGGCGATTGACGCCGTGATGCGCCTCGTCAAGGCGGGCGATCACGTCGTCGTCTCCGACAACACCTACGGCGGAACCTACCGGCTCTTCTCGCGCATCCTCGCCAACTACGGCATCGAGTTCTCCTACGTGGACACGGCTGACGTGGGCGCGGTCGAGGCCGCGCTCAGAGAGAACACGCGGATGGTCTACGTCGAGACGCCGACGAACCCCGTGATGACGGTGACCGATCTCAAGGCCGTCTCCGACCTCGCGCACACGCGCGGCGTGCGCGTCGTCTGCGACAACACTTTCATGTCGCCGTACCTGCAACGTCCCATCGAGTTCGGCGTGGACATCGTCCTGCACTCGGCGACGAAGTACCTGAACGGCCACTCGGACAGCGTCGGCGGGGTCGTCGCCCTGAACGACGAGCAGGACGCCGAGTGGCTGAAGTTCGTGCAGAACGGCGTGGGCGCGATCCTCTCGCCGTTCGACTCCTGGCTCACGCTGCGCGGGACGAAGACGCTCGCGCTGCGCATGGAGCAGCACGACCGCACGGGCAGGGCCGTGGCCGCCTTCCTCGAAGAGCACCCGAAGGTCTTGAAGCTCTACTACCCGGGCTCGCTCTCGCACAAGCAGCACGAGCTGGCGAAGCGCCAGCAGCGGGGTTTCGGCGGGATGGTCTCCTTCGACGTGGGCTCGCTCGACAACGCGCGCACCGTGCTCGAAGGCTGCAAGCTTCTGACGCTCGCCGAGAGTCTCGGCGCGGTCGAATCACTGATCTCTCACCCGGCGACGATGACGCACGCCTCCGTGCTGCCCGAGACGCGCGCGCGCCTCGGCATCACGGACGGGCTCGTGCGCGTCTCGGTCGGGCTCGAAGACACCGACGACATCATCGCCGATCTCGATCAGGCGTTGGGGAAGATACCGTAAACCGTCAGCCGTGACGGGCGACAGGTCGAAGCTGTTAGCTAATAGCTATTAGCTAACAGCCCGTCCTTACCTGTCACCCATCACTTGTCACCTGTCACCGTTTTTATGCGCGTCGAGCTGCACGCACACACGGACGTGGGTCGCGTCCGCCAGGGCAACGAGGACAACTTCCTCGTCGTCGATCTGACGACCGAGCGGAGCTGGACGGGCTCGGACAAGCCCCCCGGGCCGCCCGCCGGGCTGCTCAGCTTCGACCTCGGCGAGAAGGGCGCGGTCTTCGCCGTCTCGGACGGTATGGGCGGCGCGCTCGCGGGCGACGTGGCGAGCCGCATGGCGGTCGAGACCGTGCGCGACATGCTCGTCGACGAGGACACGATGCGCGAGGAGACGCAGACGGGCGCGCAAGAGCTCCCGCTCGTCGAGGCCGTGCGCAACGCCACCGGCTACGCCAACTACGCCATCCACCGCAAGAGCGTCGAAGACCCGAAGTGCAGCGGCATGGGCGCGACGCTCACGGCCGCCGCCGTCACCGCCGACGCGGTCGCACTCCTCCAGGTCGGCGACAGCCGCGCCTACCTGATCCGCGGCGACGAGATCAAGCTGGCGACCAAGGATCAGTCGCTCGTCCAGCAGCTCGTCGACGTGGGGCAGATCAGCGAGGAGGACGCCGAGACGCACATGTTCCGCAACGTCATCCTCCAGGCGCTCGGCGCGCAGAGCGAGCTCGCCCCCGTCGTCTCGCGCGCGAAACTCCAGCGCGGCGACCTCCTGCTCCTGTGCAGCGACGGGCTCTCCGGCAAGATGCGCGCCGAGGAGATGCGCGAGATCGTCGCGGGCGCGGGCGGCGATCTCTCGGAGGCGTGCCGGCGGCTGGTCGAGGAGGCGAACGCGCGCGGCGGCGAGGACAACATCACCGTGCTGCTCGCGCGCTTCGACGGCGAAGACCTCGCCGCGCCCGACGCGCAGTCGATCTCCGTCGAGACGCAGCAGCCGGAGGCGAACCCCTTCCAGGACTTCTCCGAGGACGACACTTCCCCCATCCCCTGAGCCCGCGCCGCCGAAAAATCTTGACACCCCTCGCCCGCGGGTAATAGAGTTTGCCCGCATTCCGACGGTCAGTTTACGTTCAGTTTTTTCTGCGCGCCGCGAGCATAGTGCGCCCCGCGCGCGCGCGCGTCTCGGACGCTACACGGGATCGCAGCCGCGCAAGGGCGTCTCCCCTTCTTGCGCGCCTCCGGCTCCTCAGCCCTCGCACCACGGATCGTCCGCTTACGCGCGCCGGCCCCTTCGAAAGCGTCGGCGCTGTCGCGCGGGACGCCACCCGACACCGTGACCATCACCACATCGAGAAGGAGTTATATGACGATGCTTCCTCGGCACACCCCGAGCGCCCGCGCGAAGGCGCTTCTGAGTTTCCTCTTAATCTACGCGCTCGTCCTATCCGCCCTGCCGGGTCTGCCACCCGCTTCGGCGCGTGTGAGAGCCGCCGCGGACGGCGGCGCGCAGGATCAGATTCAATCTATTCAGCTTCCCAACATCCCGCCCGGCTCTGCTTACCGGCAGACGAACCTCGTCTCCGACATCCCCGGCGCCGCCGCCTTCCAGGACCCGCTGCTCGTCAACCCGTGGGGCATCAGCTCGACGGCGACGAGCCCGTTCTGGGTCGTGAACAACGTCACGAGCACGACGCAGCTCCTGCGCGGCGACGTGGCGGGCAGCCCCTTCTTCTTCCAGACCGCCATGCCGACGGTCGTCATACCCGGCACGCCCGGCCTGCCGACCGGCACGGTCGCCAACTCGCCCAACACGGCCGCCACCGCCAACGATTTCATCATCACCTCAGGCAGCGCGAGCGCGCGGGCGAATTTCCTGTTCGCCTCCATCACCGGCAACATCACGGGCTGGAACCCGAACGTTCCGGCCGCCGGCTCGACGACCGCGGTCATCGCGGCGAGCCACCCCGGCCACGTCTACACCGGGCTCGCCATCGGCACGAGCGGCGGCAACAGCTTCCTCTACGCCGCCGACGCCGCCAACAACAAGATCGATGTCTTTGACAAGGCCTTCGCGCTCACGACGCTCGCCGGGACGTTCACCGACACAGCCTTGCCCGCCATCCCGCCGGACTTCCACGTCTTCAACGTCGAGAACCTCGACGGCAACCTCTACGTGACCTACGCGAAGGTCGACCCCTCGACCGGGCGGACTGTGAACGGGGCCGGTTTCGGCTTCGTCAGCAAGTTCGACACGAGCGGCAACTTCCTCGGACGCCTCGTCTCGAACGGCGCGCTCGACGGCCCGTGGGGCCTGGCGATTGCGCCCGCCACCTTCGGCGTCTTCGGCAACGCCCTGCTCGTCGGCAACTTCTCCGACAACGGGATCATCACCGCCTACAACAAGACGACGGGCGTGTTCCTCGGCACGCTTCAGAACGAGGCGGGGCAGCCCATCGTGATCGAAGGGCTGTGGGGCTTGCGCTTCGGCAACGGCGCGGCGACCGACGCCAACACGCTCTACTTCGCCGCGGGCACCGCCCACGAGCAGCACGGTCTGTTCGGCTCGCTCAAGCCGACGACCGCCACCGCCACCTCGCTCGTCCAGTTAGCCGCCGACGCCATCACCATCGGCGAGGGCAGCGGCGGCGTCCAGATCACCGTCACCCGCGCGGGCGACGTCTCCGGCGCGGCGACCGTCAATTACGCGACGTTCGACGAGAGCGGCGCCGGGCACGCCAACCAGAAGAGCGATTACGAGATCGCCGAGGGCGTGCTGCGCTTCGCGCCGAACGAGACGAGCAAGAGCTTCCGCATCTCGGTCGTGGACGACCTCTTCGTCGAGGGCAGCGAGACGGTCGACATCATGCTCAGCAACCCGACGGGCGCGGCGCTCGGCAGCCCCAACGTCATGGACTTGGCGATCACGGACAACGACGCGGCGGCGTCCACCGCGAACCCCATCGACAGCACGCCGTTCTTCGTCCGCCAGCACTACCTCGACTTCCTCAACCGCGAGCCGGACGCGGGCGGCTTCACCGCGTGGGTTAACACGCTCAACAACTGCCCCGCGGGCAACACCACCTGCGACCGCGTGCAGGTCTCCTCGGCCTTCTTCCGCTCCGAGGAGTTCCAGTCGCGCGGCTACTTCGCCACCCGCTTCTACCGCGCGGCGTTCGGGCGCGACCCGCTCTACGGCGAGTTCATGGGCGACATGAGCCGCCTGAGCGGCGCGACGCCGGAAGAGTCGGCGGCGCTCAAGACGACTTTCGTCAACGAGTTCGTCCAGCGACCGGAGTTCCGCGCGAACCTCGACGCTCTCACGAACGCGCAGTACGTCGACAGGCTGATCTCGAACACGGGCTTGACGTTCCCCGCCGCGCAGCGCGATCAGTGGGTCGCCGATCTCAACGCCGCCACGAAGACGCGCGCGCAGGTGCTGCGCGAGGTCGTCGAGTTCCCGGTCTTCGTCAACAACCAGGCGGCGTTCAACCGCGCCTTCGTCCTCGCCGAATACTTCGGCTACCTGAGGCGCGACCCCGAAACCGCGGGCTTCAACAACTGGCTCACCTTCCTGAACGCGAATCCGACCAACTTCCGCGCGATGGTCAACGGCTTCGTGAACTCCATCGAGTACCGGCAGCGGTTCGGCGCGCCCTGACGCGCGGCAGCCAAACGACTATTGCCGCCGCGCGAGTAGATCGCGCGGCGGCAATTTTTTTTGCGCCGGGAGCCGGGCGGGAGGCCGGCGGGGCGCGGGTAAAATTCTGCGCGCGAGCGGGCGCGACTCGTCGCTCAGGATCGTTTCGCGTCGCCGCCCTCGGTCAGCTCTTTGCCGCGCCAGTCCGGCGCGTCGCCGAACCGGCGCACGTAGATCGAAGCGCCGACGATGCTCTCGACCACGACGCGGTCGCCCGCTTCGAGCGGCGGCTCGCCCTCGGCCGGGTACGCCGTCCACGTCGAGCCGAACACCTTGACCGCGCCCTCGCCGAGCGCGCCGCTGCTCGATGAGACGACCGTGCCGACCTTGCCCGGCAGGCTGTCCATGCCCATCTTCAAGCCGCCGCCCTCCTCCTCGCGCACGAAGTAGTTGGCGAAGATGGTGCGCGAGGCGGCGGTCAGCGCCACCGAGACGACGAAGAAGACGAGGAACTGGAGCGGGTAGCCGAGCCCGGCGAGGCCGGCCAGCCCGGCGGCCACCGCGCCGATGCCGAACCAGAGCAGCACGAAGCCGGGCGTGAAGATTTCGGCGATCATGAGGATGAGCCCCAGCACCACCCACGCGATCCATGCGTAATTACTCATAACTTTCACGCGCCCGACGACGACGACGCCCGTCCTTCGTCCCCGCCCGCGCCGCTCACCCCTTGAACATATTCTTCATGATGAACCAGACGTTCGCGGGCCGCTCGGCCAGCCGCCGCATGAAGTAAGGATACCAGTGCTTGCCGTAGGGCACATAGACGCGCATCCCGAACCCGTCGCGCGCGAGCTGGATTTGCAGGTCGCGCCTGACGCCGTAGAGCATCTGGAACTCGAAGGCGTCTTTGCCGACGCCGGCGCGCTCGGCGTGCTCGACGGTCGCCTCGATCATCCGCTCGTCGTGCGTCGCGATGCCGTGGTAGACGCCCGACGAGAGCAGCACCTTCATCTGCGCGACGTAGTTGGCGTCCACGTCCCTTTTGTCGGGGAACGCCACCCCCGGCGGCTCGTTGTACGCGCCCTTGCACAGCCGTATCCGCGCGGGGATTTTGAGGAGTTCTTCCACGTCCGCGGCGGTGCGGCGCAGGTAGGATTGCAGGACGATGCCGACCGTGTTCAGGTCGAACTCGGCGCGCAGGCGCTTGAAGATGTCGATCGTGACCTGCGTGACGCCCGACTGCTCCATGTCCACGCGGACGAAGTTGCCGCGCCGCGCCGCGTCCTCGACCACCGCGCGCGCGTTGCGGTAGCAGAGCTCCGGGTCGATCTCCAGCCCGAACTGCGTGAGCTTGATCGAGACGTTCGACTTGATCCCGGTCTCGTCGATGCGGGAGAGGATCTGCCGGTACTCGCGCACCTCCTCCTCCGTCTCCGAGGCGCGTGAGACGCCCTCGTTCAGGTGATCGAACGAGGCGGTCGCGCCCGTCGCGTTGATCGCGCGGATCGCCCCGACCGCCTCGTCGATGTCTTCGCCCGCGACGAAGCGAGTCGTCAGTTTCTTGAAGGGGCTGAACTTCGTCGCGAAGTCCTTCAGCCCCTCCCTTCGCGACAGGTATAGGAGTGCGCTTCTGGCAACCATTTATTTGCGTGACAGGTAAAGCGTGACAAGTGACAAGCAAGAGGGTCGTGACAGGTGAACAGTGACGGGTGACAGGGAGGACAATCCGGTTTTACTTGTCACCTGTCACGGTTTACGGTTCACGGCTCTTAGTCGCTTGTCACCATCCCCTTCTGTGCTATCCTTTCGGCGTTTTCCGCTCGTCGTCAGACCTCGTCCTGAAGAGACCCACACTGACAAAAAAGAGGCTCGGACTAGCTTGCGCTGGAAGTTGCTCGTCATCACCTCGCTCGCCGCTACCGCCGCGGGCGCGGGACTGTGCGCGCTGCTCGTCCACCTGCTGTCAGCCTCGACCGTGCGCCCTGCCGCGGCCGACCCGCTCGCCGCCGCGACCCTCATCCTGCCCGCCGCCGCCATCGCCTACGCGGCCGTCTTCGTCTACCGGCACACGGCGCGCAGGCGCAAACTGCAAGCCGTCCTGACCGCCGTGTTCTCTTTAGTCCTTACCGTCGGCGCACTACTGGCGACCGCGATCATCAGGAATCGAGCCCTGAGCCGCCTGCCCCCGCAGCCCCGATCATCCTCGACCGAGTACTGAGTTGCCCGTCTTCGTGAGCCCGCGCGCGCCCCTCACGCCTTCAAGCCTGAGACGCCTCCTTCGCGCTATTCAGACCGATCTCTTCCTGCGCGGGCCTGAGCGCGTCGATGACGAACTGGATGTGCTCGTCCAGCCCGACGCCCAGTTCCGCGACGCCCTGGTGAATGTCTTCGCGGTTGACGGTGCGCGCGAAGGCTTTGTCCTTGAGCTTCTTCTTGACGGACTTCACTTCCAGATCGTCGAGGCTCCTGGTCGGGCGCACCAGGGCGCAGGCGACGAGGAAGCCGCACAGCTCGTCGGTCGCGAACAGCGCCCTCGCCATCATTGTGTCGCGCGGCACACCCGTGTAGGTCGCGTGCCCCATGATGGCGCGGCGAATGTGTTCCGGGTAGCCGCGCTCGCGCATGATCTCCGAGCCCTTGAACGGGTGCTCTTCGGCGGTCGGGAACATCTCGTAGTCGAAGTCGTGCAGCAGCCCCGTCATGCCCCACTCGTCGGCGTCCGCGCCCTCGCCGCCGTAGCGCGGCGCGCAGGCGCGCATCGCCGTCTCGACCGCCAGCGCGTGGCGGCGCAGGCTGTCGCCCTTCGTGTACTCGCAGAGCAGTTCCCAGGCGTCTTCGCGCGTCGGCATCGCGGCGGCTACCCTCGAAAAGGATGGTGTGGTTCGACACGCGCAGTTTCGCACGTCTCGGCGCGCGTTTCAACACCGCCGCCTGTGGCGGGGCGCGCTTGCTGCCGATCCGCGCTTCAACTAGAATTGCGCGGGTCGAGCCGCCGACGGTTCCTCAAACACCGATGAATTTCCTGCTCCTCGCCGCGCTCGCGGCTTACGCGGTCGCCGCGATCCACTCGGTACTCGCGTTCGTCAACAAGCGGAGGGCCGCCGACCGCGTCGCCGTCGGCTCGCTCGCCGTCGGCTTCGCCGCGCACACCTTCGTCATCATCCTCGACTGGATTCAGGACGGGCACTACCCCCTCTACAGCTTCCGCGAGACGCTCTCGTTCCTCGCGTGGACGCTCGCCGTCGCCTACTTCGTGGCCTCCGCCCGCTACCGCGTGGGCGCGCTCGCCGTCCTGACGATGCCGCTCGTCGCGTTCCTCGTCACCGCCTCGGCGCTCGTGCGCGGCGCGGGGCCTGACAACTCCGCCGCGAACGTGACCGACGGCGTCGCGGCGTGGCTCTTCCCCGTCCACACGACGCTCGTCATCTTCGCCTACGCCTCCTTCTTCGTGGTCTTCGCCGCGAGCCTCATGTACCTGTGGCAGGAGCGCGAGCTGAGGCTGAAAACTTTCGGCACGTTCTTCCACCGCCTGCCCTCGCTCTCGACCGTGGACGACATCGGGCAGACCGCCGCCGGGATCGGCTTCACGCTGCTCTCGCTCGGCATCGTCACCGGCATCATCTGGTCTTCGCAGCGCACGGGGCGGATGTGGCACAACGACCCGAAGGAGATTTTCGCGCTGCTCACGTGGCTGCTCTACCTGACGATGATCCACTACCGCGCGCAGTGGCGCGGGCGGCGCGCCGCCTGGGTCGGCGTCGTCGGCTTCGGCCTCGTCCTCTTCACGTTCCTCGGCACGCGCCTGATGGGCGGGTATCACGTTTTCGGCTAACACGTCCGTCGTCCGTTGTCCCTTGTCCGTTGTTCCTCAGATGAGCAACACACTTCAAATCGAAGTTGACAACTGACGACGGACGACGGACGACGGACAGCTCTCATGTCGATCGTCCTCGTCGGAGTGAACCACAAGACCGCGCCGGTGGAGGTGCGCGAGCGGCTCGCGTTCACGGACGAGGCGTGCGCCGAGAGCCTGCACGCGCTGGTGGACGGCGAGCGCATCAGCGAGGGGTTGATCGTCTCGACCTGCAACCGCGTCGAAGTGCTCGCCTCGACGGGCGATCTCGAAGGCGCGACGGGCGCGTCGCACATCGGCGACTTCCTCAGCCGCACGCGCGGCGTCCCCGCCGACTTTTTCCGCCACCACCTATACACGCACCTCGGCGACGACGCCGTGCGGCACGTCTTCCGCGTCGCCTCCTCGCTCGACTCGATGGTCGTCGGCGAGCCGCAGGTCATCGGCCAGGTGCGCCACTCCTACTCGCTGGCCGTCGACGCGGGCACGGCCGGGCGCGTGCTGCACAAGCTCGTCCACCACGCGCTGCACGTCGCCAAGCGCGTGCGCAACGAGACGGGCATCGCCTCGTCGGCGGTCTCGATCAGCTACACGGCGGTCGAGCTGGGCAAGAAAATCTTCGGCACGCTCAAGGGCGCGACCGTGATGCTCGTCGGCGCGGGCGAGATGGCGGAACTCGCCGCGCAGCACCTCGCGGGCGCGGGCGCGTCGCGCCTGCTCGTCGCCAACCGCACCTACGAGACCGCGCGCGCGCTCGCCGCCAGATTCTCCGGCGAGGCCATCGACTTCGGCGATCTCGCGGCGCGGCTCGCCGAGGCGGACGTCGTCATCTGCTCGACCGCCGCGAGCGACTACGTCGTCACGCGGGAGATGGCGCGCGCCGCGCTCGAAGCGAGGCGCAAGCGCCCGGCATTTTTCATCGACATCAGCGTGCCCAGGAACGTCGACCCCGCGGTCGGCGGGATCGACAACCTCTTCGTCTTCGACATCGACGACCTCGAATCCGTCATCGCCTCGAACATCCGCGAGCGCGAGCGCGAGGCCGAGCGCGCCGAGCTGATCGTCGAGTCAGAGGTGATGCAGTTCCAGCAGGCGCTGCGCCAGCTCGATCTGGGGCCGACGGTCGCCGCGCTGCGCGAGCGGCTGCACGAGATCGCGCGCGAGGAGTTCAAGCGCCAGCGCGCACGCCTCGGCGCGCTCTCGCCCGAACAGGAGCGCGCCGTCGAGAGTCTGCTCGCCGCGACCGTCAACAAGATCGCGCACCCCGTCATCACGCGCCTGCGCCGCTCGCACGAGACGGGCGAGGACGAGAACGTGCGCGCGTGGCGCGAGAGTTTCAAGCTGGACGAATGAGGGCGGTCAGTAGTCGGTTGTCCGTCGTCAGTTGTTTTGAGTGTCATCCTAACCTGAATGTTCTCAACCAGCGTCTCGGTCGCGAGCACTAACGACGGACAACCGACTACTGACAACTGACCACGGACAACTGACCACTGACGTTCCATGAAAGATTCTTTCACCATCGGCTCGCGCGGCTCGCGGCTCGCGCTCTGGCAGGCGGAGTGGGTCAAGTCGAGCCTCGAACGCACGCGCCCCGGCGTGCGCGTCCGCGTCGAGGTCATCAAGACTTCGGGCGACGTGATGCGCGACGTGCCGCTTTCGGTCATCGGCGGCCAGGGCGTCTTCACGAAGGAGATCGAAGAGGCTCTGCTCGCCGAGCGCATAGACATCGCCGTCCACTCGCTCAAAGACCTGCCGACGACGCTGCCCGAAGGGCTCGCCGTCGCCGCCGTCACGGAGCGCGAAGACCCGCGCGACGCGCTCGTCCTCCCGGCCGGCCGCGAGGGCGGCGCGGCTTCCGTCGCAGGCTTGCGCGCGGGCGCGGTCGTCGGCACATCGAGCCCGCGCCGGCAGGCACAGCTCAGACACCTGCGGCCCGACATCGAATTAAAAGACCTGCGCGGCAACGTCGATACGCGGCTCAAGAAACTCGACGCGGGCTGGTACGACGCCATCGTCCTCGCCTCGGCGGGCCTGCGGCGGCTCGGCTTCGAAGGGCGCATCAGCGCGTCGATTGACCCGGCGGAGATGCTGCCCGCCGTCGGCCAGGGCGCGCTCGGCATCGAGACGCGCGCCGCGGACGGCGCGACGAACGAACTCGTCGCGCTCCTCGACGACGCGCCGACGCGCGCGGCCTGTACGGCGGAGCGCTCGCTCCTCTTCTCGCTCGGCGGCGGCTGCCAGGTCCCCATCGCCGCGCACGCCACCGTCGCCGGCTCGCGCCTGCGCCTCGAAGCCCTCGTCGCGGGGGCGGCGCGCGTCATCCGCGACACAATCGAAGACGAGGCGGCGCACGCCGCACGCGCGGGCGAACGGCTCGCCGCGCGGCTGCGCGAGATGGGCGCGGATGATCTACTCGCCGCCACGACGGGCTGAGCCGAAGTGAACAGTTGTAGGGGCAGGGCTCGTCCCTGCCCGCCGGGCGTGCGTGAAGTTGCCCGACCGATCCGAGATCAGTCATCGGCGAATGAACACACGATGCTTTCGCTCTCGCGCGGCGGGCAGGGACGAGCCCTGCCCTTACGATCCTGAACGAACTCCCGATGTCGTTTGAAGAGGTGAAAGCTAACCTACGACCGCTCGCGGGTCGCACCGTCATGATCACGCGCGCTCTGGCGCAGTCCGCCGAGTTCGCCGCGGAGCTGGAGCGCTACGGGGCGCGGGTCGTCGCGTGCCCGACGATTGAGATCGTCGAGCCCGAATCCTACGCCGTGCTCGACGAGGCGATTGACAACCTCTTCGGCTACGACTGGCTCGTCTTCACGAGCACGAACGGGGTCGATTTTTTCCTGCGCCGCCTGGCGCACCTGGGCCGCGAGGTGGCCGAGCTGGACGGGCTGAAGGTCTGCGCCATCGGCGACGCGACCGTCGAGCGCCTGAGCGACGCGCGCGTGCACGTGGACGTGATGCCGCAGCAGTTCAAGGCGGAGGGCGTCTACGCCGCGCTCGAAAGTTACCTCGGCGGCGCGCGCGCGTTTGACCGCCTCAACTTCCTCATCCCGCGCGCCGCGGTCGCGCGCGACCACCTGCCGCGCGCGCTCGAAGCCGCCGGGGCGCGGGTCGATGTCGCGCCCGCCTACCGCACCGTCGCGCCGCAGACGACCGACCGGGCGCGTGTCGAGGCGCTGCTCGTCGGCGGCGCGGTCGACTGCGTCACCTTCACCAGCGCCTCGACCGTGCGCAACTTCGCGCGGCTCTTCGACACGAACGATCTGAGCAGTCTCCTGGCGGGCGTCCGCGTCGCCTGCATCGGCGACGTGACCGCCGAGGCCGCCGCCGAGTACGGCCTGCGCGTGGACGTTCAGCCCGCCGAGTTCACCACGCCCGCCCTCGCGCGCGCCGTCGCCGAGCACTTCGCGCGCGAGTCACACGACAACCCTTGAGCCGCCGCTTCGCGCGCCCCAAGCCGACAAGCTTGCTCTCGTAAACACGTTTTCATCCTTCATCTTTCATCCTTCATCCCTGCTCTTTGCCGTGTGATACACTGCGAATATGGCTCATGAGCGCGTGCTTGTGATTGACGACGACCCGGCGGTGCGCGAGACGGTGCGCGCGGCGCTCGACGGCTGCGGCTTCGAGACGGAGGCGGCGACCGACGGCGACGCGGGGCTCGCGCGCGTCGCGGAGTTCCGCCCGGCGGTCGTCTTAACGGACGTGCTCGCGCCCGGCCTCGACGGCCTCGGCGTGCTGCGCGAGCTGAGGGCGCGCCACCCGGAAGTCGGCGTCATCCTCATGTCGGGCGCGGGCTCGATAGACTCGGCGCTGCGCGCCGTGCGCGAAGAGGGCGCGCTCGACTACTTCGAGAAGCCTTTCGACGACGCGCGGCTGTGCGCCGCCGTGAGCCGCGCCGTCGAAGAGTCGCGCGCGCGCCGCGACGGTGCGAGGGGGGACGGCGGCGGCGCGGGCGAGAGAGAGTCGTTCGGGAAGTTGATCGGCAAGTCGGCGGCGATGCAGAAGGTCTACACGCTGATCGAGCAGGTCGCGCCGTCGTCCGCCTCGGTTCTGATCACGGGCGAGAGTGGCACGGGCAAGGAGATGGTCGCGCGCGCCATCCACGAGTCGAGCCCGCGTCGGGCGGCGGATTTCGTCGCCATCAACTGCTCGGCGATCCCGGAAACGCTGATGGAGTCGGAGCTGTTCGGGCACGAGCGCGGCGCGTTCACGGGCGCGTCGGCGCGCCGGCACGGCTGCTTCGAGCAGGCGGACGGCGGCACACTCCTCCTCGACGAGATCGCCGAGATGCCGCCGCTCCTCCAGGCGAAACTCCTGCGCGTCCTCGAAGAGCGCACGGTGCGGCGGCTCGGCGGCGCGCACGAGATTCCGGTCGACGTGCGCGTGCTCGCCGCCACCAACCGCGACCCGCACGACGCCGTGCGCGACGGCGCGTTCCGCGAGGACTTGCTCTACCGCCTCAACGTGATCACGATCGAGCTGCCCCCTCTGCGCCAGCGCAAAGAAGACTTACCGCTGCTCGCCGACAACTTGATCGCTTCGCTCGCCGAGCGTCACGGGCGTCCCGCGCGCCGCTTGAGCCCCGCCGCGCTCGAAGTCTTGCGCGCGCACCACTTCCCCGGAAACGTCAGGGAGCTGCGCAACGTCATCGAGCGCGCCGTCATCATCTGCTCCGGCGACACGGTCGAGCGCCACCACATCGCGCCCTACCCGCTCGATCAGCGCGCCCGCGCGCGCAGCGAAGACACGCTGACGCTGCCCATCGGCACGCCGCTCGAAGAGGTCGAGCGCAGGATGATCTTGCGCACGCTCCAGAAGACCGACAACAACAAGACGCGCGCCGCAGAGCTTTTGCAGATCAGCCTCAAGACCCTGCACAACAAGCTCCGCCTCTACCGCGAGCGGGGTCAATTGTCGGACGCCGAAGGCGCGAGCCCGCGTCCGCGCGGCGAGAGCTAAGGGCGTCGGAGAAAACCTCAGTCGTCGACGACCCTTGTAGGGGCAGGGCTCGTCCCTGCCCGCGTCTTACGTCACCGGGCGGACGGGCAGGGACGAGCCCTGCCCCTACGGGCTGATCAGCGGGCTAAGCCTCAGCGCGTGATGACTCGGCTTCTGAGGTGAAATGACCTTGCGCGCGATAAGGCGGCGCGCTGTGAGCTATTCACAGCG
>DATLMC010000100.1:0-3497 GCA_035537435.1 Pyrinomonadaceae bacterium
CTGACGAGGGCCGACCTCACGAGCCGGCTGAGCGGCGGGGCGCTGACGCGGGCGCAGGTCGTG
This sequence comes from Pyrinomonadaceae bacterium, assembly GCA_035537435.1. GTDB lineage: Bacteria > Acidobacteriota > Blastocatellia > Pyrinomonadales > Pyrinomonadaceae > JAIVGV01. The sequence goes on from DATLMC010000100.1 coordinate 64, forward strand.
CGCGCCGTCGCCGACTCGAACGAGGTCTCGGCGGCGGAGGCGAATTCGGCGTTCGTCGCCATGCAGTACTTCGGCTACCTGCGCCGAGACCCGGAGGAGGGCGGCTACAATGACTGGCTCAATCACCTGACCGTGACGCACCCCGGCGACTTCCGCTCGATGGTCAACGGGTTCATGAATTCCGAGGAGTACCGCCTCCGCTTCGGCACGCCGTAGAGAGTGCGGCGCGCGGGAAGGGAAAAGGCTGAGGCTCACACCTGTGAGCCTCAGCCTTTTTTGTCGTCAGGATTTCGTCGTCAGGCTCTACGCCTCGGAAGCCGCGCCGGCGTTCTCAGAAACTGCGCTGGCGTACGTTCACCTTCGAGAGTGAGAGCACGACGCGCATCGTCTGCGGCCGGCGGTCGAGCGAGGCGGGGACGAAGGCGGGCGTGCGCCGCAGCGCGTCTTCGACCTGCACGAGCATCCGGTGATCCCTGGGAGCCTGCATCACCTCTTCGAGCGACGCGCTGCCGTTGCTGAAGACGTTGGCGACGATGGTGATGTCGTCGTCCTCGTCGCCGCGCGTGGCGGCGCTCATCACGCGCAGCAGATCGCCCGAAGGGTTGAGGCTCAGCGCGTCGCTGCCGGGCGGCGCGGGCACGGCGCTCTCGGAGGGCTCCTGCACCGCCTGGGCCAGATCGCGCAGCAGCCGCATGTGCGGGCGCAGGGCGTTGGCGAGCGTGAAGAAGAGGAGCGCCGAGGTGAGCGCGCCGACCGTGTATGGCATCACGCGCGGCTCGATCCAGCGGGCGACGACGAGCCACAGCGGCAGCCGCGGCCGGGCGACTCTTGCCGCCCGCTCAATCGAGAGCGCGTCGGAGATGGCGCGCGTCAGACCGGCGGGCGCGGCGGGGCGGGGAAGCGCGGAGAGACCGCGCACGACCGCGCGCGTCTCCGCGAGACGCTGGCGGCAGAACGGGCACTCGCCGAGGTGCGCCTCTAGAGCCTCGCACGCATCCGCGCCGAGGGCGTCGTCGAGGTACGACGAAAAATTCTTCTGTGTCTCCTCACAAATCATAGTTTAGAGGTCAGAGGTCAGAGATCAGAGTTCAGTGAAATCAGTCCCGACTGATCTCTGATTCTCTGACCTCTGACCTCCGCTTTCAGCGGACGGCTGATCGGCCCCGGCTCGATCCCTCCAAAGAGGAAGGACCCGCGGGCATCCGCGCCGGTCGGCGGATCGTCGGACACTCCGCGCCGCGCGGGTCTTGATCACAAGTGTTGCTGGCTCGTTCTCAAACCCGCTCGGCGCGACAGTCGCCTCCGACCGCGCCCCCCGCCGCATCTGCCCCGCGAAGCCTCCCTTGACCCACTGGCACCTGGGATTGTTCGGTTCAAGCCGGGGCGGATCAGCCGTCCGCTATCAAAGAACTTTCAAGCCGTTAGCGATTAGCGATTAGCATTCAGCCAACCCGAAGCACCGCGCGTCGTCGACAACAGTTCCGCCTGATTGCTCACGGCTCACGGCTAACAGCCGATAGCTAACCGCTACTTCACAACACGCCTTCCAACCTGCGCCGCAGCTCGGCGCGCCCGCGCGAGAGTCTGGACTTGACGGTGCCGACGCTGATCTCCAGCGCCGCCGCGACCTCCTCGTAGCTCAGTCCCTCCACGTCTCTTAAGACGACCGCCTCGCGGTAGGGTCGTGCCAGCGTTAGCAGCGCCGCGTCGAGGGCGCGCTCTCGCTCGTGCGCGAGCGTGTCGCGCTCCGGGTCTCGGCCGTTCTCGTCGCGGAGTCGAGCCGAGAGCGGCTGCTCGGTCGCGCGGGCGGGGGCGTCGAGTGAGACGGTCGCGTCGCGCCTGCGCCTGCGCCACCAGCGCCAGCGGTTGCGCGCCTGGTTGACGGCGATGCGGTAGAGCCACGTGCGCAGGTCGGCGTCGCCGCGGAAGTGCGCGATGGAGCGGAAAGCCTGGAGGAAAGTCTCCTGCGTCAGATCGCGCGCCTCCTCCGCGTCCTGCGTCAGGCGGTAGAGCAGGGCGTACACGTCGCCGCTTCGATCCGAGACGAGGCGGTCGAAGCTCTCCGCGTCGCCCGCGCGCAATAGTTCAAGGAACTGCGTCTCGGCGGGGGTGCGCGCGGAAGGGGAGTCGTGCGCCGACGGAGCGGCGACCTCCATCTCCACCTCCGCCCGGAGGGCGACTGGTTCCACGAAGCTCACGAACGTCCTCCGGCGGCTCCCGGCGACCCCTCTGGAAACGGGGACGCTCTCCGTAGAGACAACCCCTTAGACACCACACCCCGGCCGCCTGTTCCAAGAATAATCACGACTCTTTTTCCGACCGCGCCGCCCCCTGAAAGTCGCCCCTCCGGCGCGAGCCTAGCACCCGCCCGCGCGCCGGTCAATCGCGTCGCCGCGGCCTTTTACGCGCCTGCTTGACACGCCGCGCCCCGCTCGTTAGAGTCTCCCGCTTGGGCTCGACTCACGTAGGTAGAACGCGCACACCCGTGCGATGTTGCGAGAGAAAATAAGGTGGCACGACACGGCAAAAAACACGAGCGCGAGATCAAGCGCGACCGCTTCCGCGAGGAGACGCTCGGACTCTTCGAGCGCCTCGGCGACCGCCTCGAAGGGCGCGGCAAGACGCTGCTCTACGGCATCGGCGGGCTCGTCCTCGCCGCCGCGCTCGCCTACGCGCTGATGAGCTGGCGCGAGGGCAAGGCGAACGAGGCGCGTCAGGCCCTCGGGCGGGCGATTGAGATCGCCGGAGCGCCCGTCGCCTCGGCGCAGACCGCCGCCACCCCCCAACCCGGCACGCGGACTTTCGCGACCGAGCGCGAGCGGGCGCAGAGCGCCGCCGAGGAGTTCCAGAAGGTCGCCGACAAGTACAGCAGCGAGCCCTACCGCTCGCAGGCGAACTACTTCAAAGCCACGAACCTGCTCGTCGTCGACCGCCCGAAGGGCTTGAGCGAGCTTGATGCGCTGACGAAGAGCGGCGACACACGGATCGCCGCGTGGGCGAAGTTCGCGCTCGCGCAGGCACACGAAGCGGACGCGCAGTACGACGCGGCAGCCGCACTCTACAAAGACCTCGCCTCGGTGAAAGACTCTCCCGTCGTGCCCCCCGACACCGCCAATTTCCGACTCGCCGCGGTGCTCGAAAAGCAGGGCAGGAAGACCGAGGCGGCTGACATCCTCTTCCAACTCGTCAAAGCCTCGCGCGAGGCGAAGGGCAAGGACGGCAAGCCGGTCGCGCCCTCCTCCTCCGCCGGCGAAGCCGAGAAGAAGCTCGAACAGCTCGACCCCGCGCGCCACGCCCAACTCCCCCCCGAACCGCCCCGCGACCTCTCGTGAAAACAGAGGTCAGAGATCAGAGGTCAGAGATCGGTAAAAACAATTCTCCTTCAACTGACCACGGACGACTGACAACTGACTACGCACGACTGACCTCTGACC
>DATLMC010000101.1:0-41420 GCA_035537435.1 Pyrinomonadaceae bacterium
ATCCACGCCGCCACGGGCGCGGGCTTCTGGAACGGATCGCCGCCGGCGCGACCCGGCGTCGGCGTCGCCTGCCCGCCGTTAGCCAGCGCGGACGCCGCGGAGCCCGCGAGCCGCGAGAACTCTGAAGGTTGCGTGGGCGAGGGCTGCGCCGTCGGCGTGCCCTGCTGCGGCGGGCGGGCGCCCGCATCGGAGGCGGCGTTTCGGCGCGCGATCTCGTCGGGCGATTCGTCGCGCGGCTGCTCGGGGGGCAGCCACACGATCACGGCGAGCAGCAGAAAGCCGAGCGTGACGAGCGTCGTCAGCACGACGGACTTGATGGCTGAGGAGGCGACCGACATTCTTCCGTCACGAAGAGCATGAACCCCGCGGGCGGGGCGAGAGGAGCGCGGCCACGTGACTGCCGTGCGGCGGCGCGCGCCCGGATGATCAAGGTCGAGGTTTCAAGTCGCGAGAGTTGCCGCGGACGGCTGTGAATGTATTAGCCCGCCGCATCGTCTGTCAAATAATTAGGGCTGTCAAACGCCGCGCCCTTCCCCTACAATCTGACGCCGCGCGCGCCCTTCGCGCAGACCTTCGACGCGGCGTCGAACCTCCGCGCGCAGGAGCGCATGAGGCAGATCGCCTCCGCGCCGAGGCTGATCGCGCCCGGCCACGACCCCGCAGTCTTCGCCAAATTCCCGGAGCCCGGCGGCGTCGCGAAGATCGAATAAGCAGAGACCGCGCGCGGCCCTATCGCGCCACGCAAGCAGATGTCACAGCCCCCCGAGGACAACACGACCGACGGCGCGGCCGACGCGCGGCTCGCGCGGCTCGAACGCGCCGTCGTCGCTCTCTCCGAGCGGCTGCGCGGCATCGAGGACCGGCTCGGCGTCCCCGCGCAGGAGGGGCGGGCGGGGACGCGCCCGTTCGGTCAGGGCGCGCAGGCGACGCCAGCGCCTGACGAGTCGGCGCGGGCGTTCGACGAGACGGCGCACACGCCGGCCGCGCCGCGTGATGGCGGTTGGGACGATTCGACTCAAACGACTCTGTCTGCGGGCACCAGCGCGGAAGCTGACGCGCCGCCGCGCGCGCGGCCGGGCGCGTTCACGGGGGAGTCGGACGCCGCGGCGTTTGATGAGAGCGGCGCTGTCGAAGACTACCCTTTCGCCGTCCCGCCGACCCGCGCGCCGGAAGAGCCCGAAGGGCAGTCGCCGTTCGCGTCCGAGTCGTCCACGTATCGACCGTTCGCGTCGTCGGCGCAGTCCGCCGAGAGTGGCGCGGGCGGCGTCGGTGTCGGCGGCGGTGTGGGCGGAGCGGGGGCGGCTGCGTCGCCGCCGCGCGCGCGGCGAGACCTCGAAACCTTGATCGGCGGGAGGTGGCTGCCGTGGATCGCCATCATCGCGCTGACGGTCGGCGTCGGGTTCTTCCTCAAGCTCGCCTTCGACAACCAGTGGATCGGCCCCGGCGCGCGCGTGCTGCTCGGCGCGGCCGCGGGTTGCGCCCTGCTCGCGCTCGCGGAGTTTCTGCACGCGCGCGGCTACCGCCCCTACGCGCACGTCCTCACCGGCGGCGGGATTCTAATCCTCTACCTTTCGGTCTACGCCGCGCGCGTCTTCTACGATCTCGTCGGCGTCACGGCGGCTTTCGCGCTGATGGGCGCGGTGACGACGACCGCCGTGCTGCTCGCCGTCCGGCGCGACGCGCGCTCCATCGCCGTGCTCGGGCTCGTCGGCGGTTTCGCCACGCCCGTCCTGCTCTCGACCGGGGTGGATCGCCAGATCGGGCTCTTCACCTACGTCGCGTTCCTCGACGCCGGCGTGCTCGCGCTCGCCTACTTCAAAGGCTGGCGCGTCCTCAACCACCTCGCCTACGCCTCGACGGTCGTGCTCTTCGCAGGCTGGGCGCTCGTTCACTACGAGCCGTGGAAGGAGTGGCGCACGTTCTTCTTCCTCACGCTCTTCTTCCTGATGTTCTCCGCGCTCGCCGTCCTGCACAACGTGCTGCGGCAGAGGCGCGCGCGCTGGCCCGACGTCTCGCTCGTCGTCTCGAACGCGACGCTCTACTACGCGGCCTCCTACGCCGTCCTCTACGGGCGGCACGAGTCGCTGCTCGCCGCGCTCGCCCTCGCGCTCGCCGTTTTTTACGCGCTCCTCTACTACACGGCGCGCGCGCGCCACCCGGAGGATCGACTGCTCGCGCTCGCTTACGTCGGCGCGGCGGCCACGTTCTTAACCGTCGCCATCGCCGTCCGCTTCGATCAGCACTGGGTGACCATCGGCTGGGCGGTGGAGGGGCTGATGCTGACGTGGCTCGGCCTGCGCACGGGTGAGCGCGCGCCGCGCTACCTCGCGCTCGCCGTCTTCACGTTCGCCGTCGAGCACTGGTTCGTCTTCGACCTGCGCGAGTTCGCGCCGCTCTTCGGCGCGTCGTTCGCGCCGCTTTTGAACACGCGCGCCGTCTCGTCGGCCGCCGTCGTCGGCGCGCTCGCCGGGGCGAACCACCTCTACCGCCGCCGCGCCGAAGGCGTGGACAAAGACGAGCGCGACATCATCGCGAGCGTCCTCACGCTCGCCGCCAACGCCGTCGCGCTCACGCTGCTCACGGCGGACGTGAGCGACTACTTCGGACGCCGCGCGGGGGATGCCGCCGACGGGACGGGCGCGTCGGCCGACGACTCCCGGCAGCTCGCGCTCACGCTGCTCTGGAGTCTCTACGCGGCGGGCGCGCTCGCGGTCGGCGTCGCGCGCCGCCTCACGGTGCTGCGCTACGGCGCGCTGCTCGTCCTGTTCTGCGCCGCCGTCAAGCTCGTCGCCGTCGACGCGCCCTTCTACGACGCCGCGTGGCACACGCTCGTCTTCAACCAGACCTTCGCCGCCTTCGCCGCGGTCGTCGCCGCACTCGCCTACGCGGCGCGCACCTACGCGCGCGCCGACTGGATCGCGGAGCGCGAGCGCGTGCCCGTCACCTACCTGCTCGCGGCCTCCGCGAACGCGCTCGCCGTGGCCGGGCTGAGTTTGGAGACGGCCGGCTACTTCGACCGCTCGCAGGCGTTGGTGAGGGCGAGCCGGGGCGCGCGCCCGGACGCCTTCGTCGTTCACGACAATCTCGAAAACACGAAGCAGCTCGCGCTGACCTTCGTCTGGACGCTCTACGCCTGCGCCGCGTTCACTATCGGCGTCAGGCGCGCGCGCGCGTCCGTGCGCTACGGCGCGCTCGGTCTGCTCGCGGCGGCGGGCCTCAAGATCGCTATTCTCGACGCGGGCTTTTACGCGGCGACGTGGCACGCGCCGCTCTTCAACCAGACCTTCGCCGCGTTCGTCGTCTTCGTCGCGGCCTGTTGGTACGTCGCGCACCTCTACGCGGGCGCGGGGGAAGATGTCGTGGACGCGGACGAGAGGCGTCAGGCTACCGCGTCGCTCGCGGTCGTCGGCAACCTGTTCGCCGTCGCCGCGCTCTCTTTGGAGGCGAGCGGCTACTTCCGCAAGCAGCTCGCCGAGCGCGCGGCGGCGGGCGCGAACACGCGCGACCTGCGGCTCGCGCAGCAGCTCTCGCTCTCTCTGGTCTGGATGGTCTACGGCGGGGCGACGCTCCTCTTCGGCCACGTGCGGCAGAACAAGACGCTGCGCCTGCTCGCGCTCGCCCTGCTCGCGGCGACGACCGTCAAGGTCTTCTTCTTCGACCTCTCCGGGCTGGAAAGGCTCTACCGCATCATCTCCTTCATCGTGCTCGGTCTCGTCCTGCTCGCCGTCTCCTTCCTCTACCAGCAGCGGCAGCGCGGCGCGAAGGAGGCGGGGGGCTGAAGCGGTGTCGATCACCGATTACCACTTCGTCTCGCGCTGGCGCGTCCGGGGCACGGTCGAGGAGGTCTCCGACGTACTCGGCGACGCCGAAGGGCTCGCCCGCTGGTGGCCGTCCGTCTACCTGAAGGTCGAGACGTTGGAGCCGGGCGACGAGCGCGGCGTGGGGAAGTTGGTGCGGCTGCACACGAAGGGCTGGCTGCCTTACACGCTGCGCTGGGAGTTTCGCACCGTCGCGTCAGACTACCCGCGCGGCTACGAGGTCGAGGCCGTGGGCGACCTGGAGGGGCGCGGGCGTTGGACGCTCACGCAGGACGGCGAGTTCGTCCGAGCGATCTACGACTGGAGGGTGCGCGCGCGCAAGCCGCTGCTGCGCGCACTCTCGTTCCTCTTAAAATCCGTCTTCGCCGCCAACCACCGCTGGGCGATGCGCCGCGGCGAAGAAAGCCTCAAGCTCGAACTCCTGCGCCGGCGCGCACGCAGCGCGGAAGAGAGCGCGCGCGTGCCGCCGCCCCCGCCGCCGACTTTCTCGCCGGGCCAGGCCGGGTGAAGAGAAGGGCGCAGGAGAATTTACGCTTCCTTAAGATGCCCAGCCGCACGCCCTGCCTTTCCACTCCAAAGGAATCCATTTAGCCTCCTTCTTTCGGAGGACATGAAAGCCGCCGCCGCCGCACAACATGCCGCAACTATGGCCCATGTAGACCACTGCCGCCGTCTTGTCCGCATTGAAGCCGACGGCTGACAATTCTATCCACCCCCCCGAATTCGGGTGCTGCTTATAGAAGCCGTCCCACCCGCCTCGTTCGAGGGCGGCCTTCAACTCGTCGGAGCCGAGCGTCGTATACGGCGTCTCAAGACTGAATTTCCGCTGGAGGAGCCAGGTCTTCTCATTCAGCTTGACGTAATCGGAGATCGCCGTCCCGATGACTTTTTCCGACTCCTTCTCCGGGCTCAGGCACATCTGATAGCCCTTGGTCGCGCTCATGATGACGAGTGTTTTTGCATTCGCCACCCGCAGCGGCCACTCCGACGGAAGGATCGTGGAATATACTTCGTAAGCGTCGGCATCGACATAGGGAGCTGGCGGCTCATCTTTGGTTACGGCGGCGCTCTGAGGAAGCGAAGAAAATGTTAGTAGCAGAAATACGAGTGGCCGCAGCATTCTTGTCCTCCTCGACAAAGAGCAGAGCAGAAATTTTACCGGCTTCAATCAGCAGGTCTCACGCCCGGCGTCACCCGCGCCCCGGTTCTACGTGGGTGAGAGGCGGGCTGCCGGGGCGTCGGGTGCCTGCCGTTGTTGGGCCACCCTCTATCTTTCCGGCGAGGGCACGCGCTTCCAACTGAGCGTGCATTCCCCCTTCGGCTCAATCGCTTCGACGCGGAACATGACGTAGTAATCCGCCTCCTGATCTTTTACGTGCACCACATACATGTGGCCGACGGCGGCCCTGACCACGACCCCCTCGGGGGAGATTTTCGCCACGCCCCGTCTGAATGAATAGCTGAGACTGCCGTCGTGAGGGTAAGGGCTGGCGGGCAGGATCGGCACGAGACTAACCTCCGACCACTGCATTTCACCCAGGTCTTTAATCATGCTCCGCGCGCCGCGGCGCTCGGCAACATCCAGCCAGTTGTCATCACCGTTCAAGGAAGCCCCGCCGTACCGGATGTCATAACGCTGTCGCCGCTGGGTCGGCGCGGCGCGGCCGGGAGCGCGGGGTAACTCGGCGTCGCCCGGCAGCCTGTTTAACTCGTCCACACTCCGCACACCGGGTAACTCGTCGACGCTCGGCTGCCGGGGGAACTTATCGTCGCCCCTCAAGCCGTACTCGAAATTAAAGACCGACTTGCCGTACGTCTTCTGCCGCTGGGAGATGAGCGTGACCCTCTTGGACGGGACGCGGGCGAGGTCAGTTTTTTGAGCAGCGCCACTGTCACTTATCAGCAGGGCGGCGGCGCCTAATAAGAACAGATTTACTTTCATCTAACTCTCTCCCATAAAAATTTATGAAGGTCATCGAGGGAATGGATAACCATGTCAGGACTTGCCCGCCGAACTTCCCGCCAAGCCGAAACGCCCTTAATTTTTGTGCAGCCGCACTAATTTTTGTGCAAACGGCTATTTTTGTGCAAAGCCGACTTTTGCATCAACCCACCTACTTTTGCATCAAGAGAGACTTTTGCACCAACGCCGGCAAAGCCCACGTCGGCAGTTGTCCCTCATTGACTTGCTCCCGCGGCCAGCACAGACACAAAGAGTAGGCCGAACGTCAAGCCGACCATAACCAAACCGCGCCTGTGATCTATGGGAACCCCCAGATGTTTGACCTCGTCGTAGCGGATCATGCTGGTCGTGCCGGCTTTCGTGTCCGCCAGCACGAAGTCCGTCTCCGCCGTCGCGATGACGCGCCCCTTCAGCTTTCTGCCGTCCTTCAGCTTGACCTCGACGCGGCTCGCGCCCCCCTTGTAACACTTCTCCGCCCGCTCCTTCAACTTCCCCACCCGACGGGACTCTTGCTCCCCTTGCGGGCGCGCCTGCGCCCCCCGCGCCGCGGTCGTAAAGAGTAGCGCCGCCGCGAGCGCAAAACTAACGGTCTGTTTCAGCATAAGTCCTCCGACGCTTAGGGCTGGGGATACCTACCGACAGAGTGGCAATCCGCGCGCCAGCCCCGAAGGACAATAGGACGGACTAAGAAGGTGGCGCGGGGCTTTCAACTCGACGTGAATGATGTGACAACCGAAAGGTTTTTATTGCAGCGACGCCGCACGGATAGACAAAAATAAAACAGGGTTGAAAAAGTGCGGTTGACCGCGCAAAAAAGGGGCGGGGCTTGCGGGCCTAGCCCCTAGACGTTTGTAACAGCGGGCCGACTTTTGAAACATATCGGACTTTGGTAACAAAGCCGGTTCAAGACTGACTGAATTATAGGCAGACCAATCAATTTATAGGCAGAGGCTATTTTATAGGCAAAGCCTGTTACGCCCATTTCGCCGTCTCACATACCGCCGAGTCGGCCGTCGCCTTTACCCGACGACCGTTTAGGGTCGAACCCCGGTAGGTTAAGACGGCTGCGGCGGGTGCGGATTGGGCGGCCCTAGCCCCGGCGCGCGCGGCGTCTCGCCGTGTCGAGGTTGCTCGGTGAAGCACGCGACTACTTGTCCCGACCCGCCGCCCGGCGCAGCCCCGCTCCCGCCCTAATACTTCGCGTCGCCCGCGGACGACTTTTCCAGCGCCAGCCGTTATAATTCACTTTTCCGTCAACACGAACTCATCGCGCCGAAGGAGTGTAAACAACGCCGTGGAGAAGACGACCAAGCGCCCCGCCATGATTAAGTTCGGCGGGCGCACGCTGTTTTTGACCGAAGACACCACGCTCATCCGCCGCCAACTCGAAGCGGGCGAGCGGGTGGACTACTCGCCCGCGCTCGCGCTGATGAACAACATCTCGACCGACGAGATCACGCCCGGCTGGGTCTGCTTCTACTACGACGAGACCTTAGGCGAGTACGTCTACGTCGGGATGCGCGAGCAGGCGGTCAAAAAAGACGAGGTCAAGAACGGCGGCTTCTCGGTCGTCGTCTCCGGTCTCTCGAAGGGCTGCGGCTCCTCCAGAGAGACCGCGCCGTTCGCCGAGAAGGCGGCGGGGGTCGAGCTGGTCATCGCCAAAACCATCGAGAAGATCTACGGCCAGAACTCTCAGAACATAGGGCTCCTGACCTCGACCGACTTCGGGCTCATCGAGCGCATCAAACGGGGCGAGGAGATCCCGCTCGAAGAATTTACGCGCGGGCTCGACGAGATTTCCAAGTCAATCGTCGAGTACGGCGGGCTCTTCAACTACAACAAGGCGCGGCTCGCGGGCGTCGTCTCGCCGCCCGCCCTGGAGACGAAGCCGCGGCCGATGAACATCGTCGAGAAGATCGTCGCGCGCCACGCCTTCGTCAGCGCCGGCCGCGTCGGCGTCGAGGCGGTGAAGCCGGGCGACGCCCTGTTCGCCTTGACGGACGTGCGCTTCTCGCACGAGTACGTCACGCCGATGGCGGAGAGCCTGTTCAAGCACGCGCTCGGTAAAGACGCGCGGGTCACCGAGCCGGAATCGGTTTACGCCTTCCGCGATCACCTGACCTTCCTCGGCCGCGTGATGCCGGAGGAGAAACGACGGATGGGCCTGCTGGATCGCGCGAACGGCCTCGCCACGACGCAGGAGGCGTTCACCGCCGAGCAGGGCATCCGGCTGTACGGCGGGACGGAGGAGCGTGGGAGCGAGGCGATCTGCCATAACGCCGTCGTCGAGGACATCGCGCTGCCGGGCCAGCTCGTCATCGGCACCGATTCGCACACCTGCATGGCGGGCGTGCTCGGCTGCTTCGCCTTCGGGGTCGGCTCGACCGACATGGCGAACGCCTGGTACACGAAAGACATCCGCGTCAAAGTCCCCGAGGTCGTGCGCTTCACCCTGACGGGCCGGAAGCGCGCGGACGTGTCCGCCAAAGACGTGATGCTCAAAATCCTCTCGTCCGACTACATGAAGCAGGGCAAGGGGATCGGGCAAGTGTTAGAGTTCGCGGGCGACGGGCTGACAGACTGGTCAATCGACGAGCGCGCGACTTTGACCAACATGGCGGTCGAGGCCGGGGGATTTACCGGCATCATCGAGCCCGACGACGTGACCCTCGAATACCTGACGCGCACGCGCGGCCTCGCGGCCGAAGAGGTGCGGAAGGGTTTCTTGCAAAGCGACGAGGACGCAGAGTACGCGGCGCGCTTCGAGATCGACCTGGGCGAGATTCACCCGATGGTCGCGCTGCCGGGCGATCCCCGCAACGGCATCGACATCACCGATCTCGCCGAAGAGGTGAAGATCGACGCCGCCTACGGCGGCTCCTGCACCGGCGGCAAGATGGCGGACATGGACATGTACGCGGCGGTTCTCAGGCGCGCCGTCGAACAGGGCAGGCGGGTCGCGCCGGGCGTGCGCCTGTACCTTCAGTTCGGCTCGCAGAAGATCAAGGAGTACGCGCGGGCGCGCGGCTACATCGAGCTCTTCGAGCGCGCGGGCGCGGAGATGATCGACCCCAGTTGCGGCGCGTGCATCAACGCGGGTCCCGGCGCGTCGAAGTCCGCCGAGACCGTCACGGTCAGCGCGCAGAACCGCAACTTCCCCGGCCGGAGCGGCCCCGGCAAGGTCTACCTCGCCAGCCCTTACGTCGTCGCCGCGTCGGCGATTGCGGGCCACATCGTCGAGCCGGGAGAGTTTTTGCGGGAGCGCGAGGAAGAGTTAGTGGGGGCGTGATGGCGCTGAAGTACCTCGGCACGGCGGCGGACGTTTCCGCGAAGCTCGACAAGTACGCCCGCGTCGAGCGCGAGCGGCGGTTCCTGCTCGCGCAGCTCCCGCCGGGGTTGCGCGTCAACGACTCGCACACGCAGATTTTCGACAACTACATCACGGGCACGCGCCTGCGCCTGCGCAAGATTCGCGCCCCCGAGCGGCGCGAATGGACCTGGAAGCTGACGCAGAAGTTCGCGCCCGACGCCACCGATCTCTCACGCACGTACATCACGAACATCTACCTCTCGCAGTACGAGTACGAGACCTTCGCGGTCTTCGAGGGGAACGAGCTGCGCAAGAACCGCTACCCTTTCGCTCACGAGGGTCGTAAGTACTCGGTCGACATCTTCCTCGGCGCGCTCCACGGGCTCGTCCTCGCGGAGACCGAGTTCGAGACGGACGCCGAGATGCGCGCGCTCGCCCCGCCCCCTTTCGCGGCGCGCGAGGTGACGGACGACGAGCTGTTCACCGGCGGCCGTCTCGTCCACACGACCATCGACGAGCTGCGCGCCGAACTGGCGCGGCGCGGCGACGCGGCGCGGCTGACGCGCGCCGCCGAAGGGAGGGAGTGAAATGCGTAGGCGTTTAATGGCGCTCGCGGCGGTCGCGCTGCTCGCCGGGCTCATCCCCTCGAGTCGCGCCCAGAAGCCGGCGGACGGGCGCGACGCGCGCAGGGAGCTGGAGGCGAAGTACGCGAAGGTGTCCGAGGCCTATCGGAAGAAGGACATCGGGGCGTTCATGGAGAACAAGACGCCCGACTTCACCGGGAAGTCGCTCAACGGCGTAGTCCGCACGCGCGAGCAGGTGGAGGCGGGCGTCAGGCAGCGCATGGAGCGCATCCGGAAGTTAAACTACCTGAAGATCAAGATCGAGAAGCTGACGGTCGGCGACGGCGTGGCGGTCGCGATCACGTCGCAGGAGTTCTCCAGGGTCGTCGCCGACGCGCAGGGCGTCGAGCGCACGGTCGTCAGCAAGGGCACGAGGCATCGCGACACCTGGGTGAAGACCCCCGCGGGCTGGAAGATGAAGAGCGTCGAGGAGCTGACGCAGGGCAGGGAGATCGTAGACGGCCGCGACGCGACGCCCTGACGGGGCGTCCCTCCCGGCCGCGCATCGTGATGCGTTCCACAGGCTTACTCGTAGTCCTCTTCGGCGTCGGCGTGATCGTCGTCGGGCTCTTGATCCACGCGGGCGCGCTCTCGTGGTTCGGGCGGCTGCCGGGCGACATCCGCTACGAGGGCGGGCGCACGCGCGTCTACGCGCCCATCGTGTCGATGCTCATCCTCTCGCTCGTCGCGAGCCTCGTCTTGTACCTGCTGCGCCGCTTCCTCTGAAACACAGAATGCCCCCGGCCAAGCACCTCACCGTCCACACCGTCGGTCACGGCCGCCACCCGTGGGACTACTTCCTCCGGCTGCTCCGCCGGCACGAGATCGAGTTGCTGTGCGACGTGAGGAGCGTCGCGCGCTCGCGCTGGGTGCAGTTCAACGGGCAGGTGCTGGAGGCCGCGCTCGGTAGAGAGCGGATCGGCTACGAGTGGCTACCGGAGTGCGGGGGCAAGAAGATCGCGCCGCCGCAGGATCTGGCCCGCGGGCTGGATCGTATCGTCGAGCTGGCCGCGGACGCGCGCGTCGCCATCATGTGCTCGGAGTCGCACCCGCTGACCAAACACAAACAGCCGCGCGCCAACTGCCACCGCGTCGGCCTGCTCTCACAGCCTTTGCGCGAGCGCGGCGCGCGCGTCATACACATCCTGCCCGACGCCTCGACCCTGGAGCTCGACGAGTCGAAGCTGCCTTCGATCTGGTGAAGCCGTCAAGTCAGTGGTCAGTTGTCCGTTGTCCGTGGTCAGTGGTCAGTAGCATCCGGGGCACGGCGAGCGTCGCTAAAGAAACCTCGCCCGTTCGCCACCGGCAACTGACCACTGACCACTGACCACTGACAGCTTTTACGTGGTGGCGGGTTCGCCGTGCGCGTACTCCGCCGCGTGAGCGCGCGCGAAGTAGAGCGCGAGGAGGAAGGCGACGAACATGATGCCCGCCGCCGCGCCGAAGGTGTGGAGGAAAGACTGCGGGCTCAGGTTGTGGGCTTTGCCGTCCTCGCCCCGCGTCGCGACCGCGCTGTAGATGAGCCACGCCGAAACGCTCGGCCCCACGGCGCGCGCCAGGCTCGCGACCGATTGGGTCACGCCCAGCACGCCGCCCTGCTCGCCCGCGCCCGCCGTCTTCGAGGCGAGGGCCGTCAGCGAAGGCGTGGCGAGGCCGTTGCCCACGGCGAAGAGCCCGCCCACCGCGAGCAGCGCCCAGAGGCCCGTGTGCGGGGTGGTGAAGGGGATGGCGAGCAGGCTCGCCGCGAAGAGGAACGCGCCGACGATGGTGAGCGGCAGCTCGCCGAACTTCTTCGCGAGCCGGCCGATCAGGCCCCCCTGGATGATCGCGCCGACGATGCCGACGTACATGAAGAGGTAGCCGTTGTGCGCGGCGTCGAAGCCGAAGCGGTACATCGTGAAGAGCGCGAACGACGCCGTCATGATCGAGAAGGCGACGATGAACATGAAATAGATCGCGAGGACGAACGCGAGCCGCGGGTTCCTGAGCGCCGCGAAGAGCTGCGCCCACCTGCCCGTGGCGGCCGAGGCGCGCGCCGGGTGATCGGGGGTCACGGTCTCGGGCAGCGTGAAGTAGAGGAGCGCGGCGTTGCCGAGCGCCATCGCGCCCGCGAAGAGGAAGGGGACGCTGATGCCCCAGCGCGAGAGGATGCCGCCGATGGCCGGCCCGAAGGTGAAGCCCAGGCCGAACGCCGCGCCGATGAGGCCCATCCCCCTGGCGCGCTCCTCCTTCGTCGTCACGTCGGCGATGTAGGCCTGCGCGGTCGAGATGTTGCCGCCCGTGATGCCGTCGATGATGCGCCCGGCGAAGAGCATCCAGAGCGTCGTCGCGAAGCCGATGACGAAGAAGCCGAGGCTCGTGCCGAGCAGGCTGAAGAAGAGGACGGGCCGCCGCCCGTACCTGTCGGACATCCGGCCGAGCACGGGCGTGAAGAAGAGCTGCATCACCGAGTAGGAGGCGAAGAGCAGCCCGACCATCGACGGGCTCGCGTTGAACTTCGTCCCCTCGACGTAGTACGGCAGGACGGGGATCACGATCCCGAACCCGATGAGATCGATGAAGACCGTGACGAAGATGACGACGAGGGGCGAGCGCTTCATAAGAGCCGTGAACCGTAAACCGTGACGGGTGACAAGAGAGCCGTAAACCGTAAACCGCGACAGGTGACAGGCAAGAACGACTGACGGTTCTACCTGTCACCTGTCACGGCTCACCCGTCACGGTCTTTCATCGTCTGCGCCCGCGGGGGTCTTGGAGCGCGCGGTCGACCGAGGCCTGACCGCCGCCCGCGATGAGGAGCGCGGCGGCCATGCCGGCGAGCGCGAACGTGTACTCGAAGCCCTGCGGGAGGAAGAACCCGGCGTTCCAGTGCACGCCCACCATGGCGGTCAGCATCACGCACAGGATGAGGAACGCGCCGACGCGCGTCAGCAGCCCCGTCAGCACGAGCACGCCGCCGAGCAGTTCGGAGAGCGCCGCGGCCGCCATCCAGAGCCAGCTCGGGCGCATGAAGGGGAACGGCGTCGGCATCGAAGTGATCTTGGCCCAACCGGGTCCCCCGAACGCGCCGAAAACTTTCTGCGCGCCGTGCCCGATGAAGATCAGGCCGAGCGTGAGCCTCAGCGGCACGGTGATCCACGTCGGGGCCGTCGCGATCAGTCTCTGAAACATCTCTTGAACCCTCCGCGGACGCTCGGAGAACGTCCGCCGCAGTTGGAGCGCACACCGGCGCGGCGCTGGCCGGAGCCCCGGCCGCCTGCAAGTATTTATTGATCCGGCGCGAACCATGCTGTTTTACCACAGCCGCGAAATAAGGCAAAAGTGAAAAGGGTGGACGGCGCGCGCCCGCGCGCCCGCGCGGCCCGCTCGCGCGCGGCCTCCCGCGTCCGCTCGGCGGCGGCGCGCTTTCCAGCCGCCCCGCCGCCGCGCTACACTGCGCGTCACACGCGGAAGTAAGAACCGGAAACGCCGTCGCTAAGTTTTTATGGGAGACAGTGGAGCAGGAGGCACGCTCACGGTCACGCGCGTCCGCCGTCAGGCGCGCGACGTGCGCTCTTTCAGGATGCGCCACGACGGCGCGCAGAGAATCCCTTACGAGCCGGGGCAGGTGGCGCGCCTGCGCGCGGGCGACGCGGAGTCCTACTTCGCCGTCGCGAGCGCGCCCGAGGACGACGAGCTGGAATTCCTCATCAAGCGCACGGGCGGCGCGAGCAACGAGGTGGGCGGGCCGTTCTACAGCCTGAAGGAGGGCGAGCGCGTGGGGCTCGCCGGCATCGTCGGGCGCGGCTTCCACGTGGACGCGCACCCGGGGAGCGACCTCGTCTTCGTCGCGATGGGCACGGGGATCGCCCCCGTGCGCTCGGCCCTGCGCCACGCCATCGCGCGCGCCGGGCGCTTCGGCCGCCTCGTCGTCCTCTACGGCGCGCGCACGCCCGAAGACTTCTGCTACTCGGACGAGACCGAGTCGTGGCAGGCGGCGGGCGTCGAGCTGCGCCAGGTCATCTCGCGCCCCGACGGCTACGAGTGGGCGGGGCAGACCGGCTACGTCCAGTCGCTCCTCGACCACGTGCTGCCGACCCTCACCGCGCCCGTCGCCTTCCTCGCCGGCTCGCGCGAGATGATCGAGCACACCCGCGACCGCCTCCGCGAGATGGGGCTCGCCGCGGAGAACATCCTGACGAACTACTGAAAGGCCGTGACGGGTAAACCGTGACGGGTGACGGGAAAGAAGTGATAAGTGAGGGGACGGAACTTAACGCTTCATCGTCACCGGTCTTTCCTCACACCTCGCGCGTCCCGGCTATTGTTCGTCATTCCCGAACAGTGTCGCGCGGGCGAGAATATTGGCGGGGACGGGATCGAGGAATCGCGAGACGGCGGGGACTGAATCCGATCCGGCGCCGCGATAGACGCCGAGCGGGTAGGTGAAGTAGAGGTGTCGCTTGGCCCGCGTCGCGGCGACGTAGAGTAGTCGCCTCTCCTCCTCTAAATCTTCAAACTCGTCCGACGAGCGGGCCGACGGGAACCAGCCGTCCGTCATCCAGATGACGAACAGCGTGTTCCACTCCAACCCCTTCGCCGAATGCACCGTCGAGAGCGTGACGAATCCGCCGCCGCGCGCCGCCTTCTGCGCCTGCGCCGCGTCGGAAGGGTCCATCGCCACGTCCCCTAGCAACTCGGCGGCGCTCCGGTAGCGTTTGGCGATCTGTTGCAGGTGCTCCAGATCGCGCTGCCGCCTGGGGTGATCGTCGTACCTGTTTTTGAGCAGGGGGCGGTACAGGCGCAGGACGTTCGTGAGCTGCGCGTGCGGCGACTTGTGCTCGACGTTCGTGCATAGCACGTGCGCCAGCCGGATCAGTTGGGGCTGGTAGCTGGCGCGGGCGGGGAACTTTTTCAGCCGCTTGAAGAGGGCCTCTTTCGCCCGCGCCGTCCTGAATTCTCTGCGTTCGACGCCGAGGTAGTCGAGTATCTGCTCGACGGTCGCGTCGCCGACGTGATCTATCAGCTTGAGGACGCGAAACCAGGAGAGCGTGTCCGCGGGGTTGAGCGAGACGCGCAGGAACGCGAGCGCGTCCTTGACGTGCGCGGATTCGGCGAACTTGATCCCGCCGAACTTGTGGAAGGGAATCCCGTGCTTAGCCAGCTCGATCTCCAGATCGAACGAGTGAGAGCTGGCGCGAAAGAGCACGGCGATCTCGGAGAGCGGCACGCCCTCGGCGCGCAGCTCCCCGATGCGCTGCGCGACGAAGCGCGACTGCTCGTTCTCGTCGCGCGCGCTCACCAGCAGGGGCGCCTCGCCTTCCGCCGCGCGCGAGAACAGCCGCTTGTCGTAGCCCTCCCGCGCCTCGCCGATGATCGCGTTGGCGACATCGAGGACGGGCTGCGTGCTGCGGTAATTCTCTTCCAGCTTGATCAGTTGCGCCCGCGGGAAGAGTTCGGCGAACTCCAGCATGTTCTTAAAGCTCGCCCCGCGAAAGGAATAGATCGACTGGCACTCGTCGCCGACGACCGCCACATTGTCGTGCGCCGCCGCCATCAGCCGCACGATCCGCGCCTGCAACCGGTTGGTGTCCTGGTACTCGTCCACCATGATGTAGCGGTACTGATCGGAGAGCCGCCGGCACAACTCCGGGTTCCCTTCGAGCGTCTCGCGCAGGCGCACGAGCAGGTCGTCGTAAGTGAGCATGTGGCGCGTCCGCTTGTAGGCTTCGAACGCCTCGAATAAACGTCCGAGGTCGCCCGCCTCCTGGGCAAACTGCGGGTAATGCTGGTCGAGCACTGCTCCCAGCGGGAGCAGCTTGTTGGCCGTCATGCTGAAGATCGCGCAGATGGTGCGCTTGCGCGGGAAGTGGCGCTCTTTACCCACGAGGCGCATCTGGCGGCGCAGCAGGTCGATCAAGTCTTCCGTGTCGCCCGAATCCAGCACCGTGAAGGTGCGCGCGACATTCGCCGCCTCCGGGTATCTACGCAAGACCGCGTGAGCCATCGAGTGGAACGTGCCGCCCGAGACGCGCTGGCATCTCTCGTCCGCCAGCGCCGCCGCGCGCGCCAACATGCTCGTCGCCGCCCGCCGCGTGAACGTCAGCAGCAACACCGACTCGGGGCGCGCGCCCGTCTCCACCAGGCGCGCGACGCGGTAGACGAGCGTGCGCGTCTTGCCCGTCCCCGCCCCCGCGACGATGAGGAGCGCGCCGTCCGTCGTCGTCACGGCTCTGTACTGCGACTCGTTCAACTCGCCCTCATAGTCGATCTTCGGGGCGCGCCTGGGCGGCGCGACGATGTGTCTCAAGACCAGCCTGGTTCCCGCCGGGGCGGTCGCCTTGCCCGAATCGAGGTCGCGTTTGAGAGACTTGAGGTCGGCGCATAGCTCCCTGACCGTTTGATAACGCTGCTTCGCCGCTTTCGCCAGGGCCTTGAAGAGAACCCGCTGGAGATCGGGCGGCAGATCGGACTTGACGGAGTGCGGGGGCTTCGGCTCCGCGTGCAGGATGGCGTGCATCGTGTCGATCTTATTGTCGTTGGCGAAAGGACACTGGCCCGTCGCCATCTCGTAGAGCACGATGCCGAAGGAAAAGATGTCGCTGCGGAGATCGACGCGCTGCCCGAGGAGTTGCTCCGGCGACATGTAATCGATCGTCCCCACGATCATCCCGGATTGCGTCTTCACCTGGACGAGCGTCTTCTCCGCGCTGCCGGCCGCGAACAGGGGCTGCCGCCGCTCGACGAGTTTCGCCAGGCCGAAGTCAAGAATCTTCGCGTAGCCGTCGCGGCTGAGCATCAGGTTCTCCGGCTTCAGGTCGCGGTGGACGATGCCGTGCTCGTGCGCCTTGGCTAACCCTTCGGCGACCTGTATCGCGATCTCCAACGCCTCTTTGATGGGCAGCGAGCCGGCGGCGATCTTCTGCCGCAGCGTCTCGCCCTGCACGTACTCCGTCACCATGTAGGGCTTGCCGTCGGCCTCGCCGATCTCGTAGACGGTGAGGATGTGCGGGTGGTTGAGGGCGGAGGCGGCTCTCGCCTCCAGCAGGAAGCGCCGGCGGCGATCCGCCTGCGCCACGGCTTCCGGCGTCAGCACTTTCAGTGCCACCACGCGGTTGAGCTTCTCGTCGTGCGCCTTATAGACCGCGCCCATGCCGCCCCTGCCCAGCGGCTCGATGATGCGGTAGTGCGCGAGAAATGTGCCTTCGACAATCATCGTCATCGCTCAGACCGGCTCACCCGTGGGCGTGTAGAGTCGACGAAAATAGAGGCTGATTATTCGCGGGAAGCGCCCACTCGGGAGAGTGTGGGAGGTGCCAACTCCACGCCTTCCAAACTTGCGCGCGAGTCCTGGCAGTATATACGCAAACCGGCAGCGGCGTTTCAACCCGCGCGCAACTTTTTTGCCGCCGCGGGAGTTTCCGCCCGCGCGCGCACCGAGAGGCGTGCCGTCCGTCAACGGTCGGCGGCGCAGGGCTTCCGCAGGCTTGCTGAATGAGTGCTCATTCAGTATGATGGCGTCGCCTCTCGCCAAGGGTAAATTCTCGGGAAAGGTTCCTCCCTCTATGCTTCGGATCGAAAAGGCGGCGATCTTAGGCGCGGGCACGATGGGCGCGCAGATCGCCGCGCACCTCGCTAACGCCGGCGTGCCAACTCTCCTGCTCGACATCGTGCCGCGCGAGCTGACGGCGGAAGAGACGGCGAAGGGTCTCACGCTCGAATCCCCCGCGGCGCGCAGCCGCGTCGCGCGCGCCGGGCTCGAAGCCGCCAGGAAGGCGAAACCGGCGGCGTTCATGTCGGCCGACGCCGCGCGGCTCGTCACGACAGGGAACTTCGAGGACGACCTCGCGAAACTTAAAGACTGCGATCTCGTCGTCGAGGCGGTCGTCGAAAACCTCGACATCAAGCGCCGGCTCTTCGCGCGCGTCGACGAGCACCGCCGCCCAGGCGCGGTCGTCGCGACGAACACGAGCGGCATCCCCGTCCGCCAGATCGCCGAAGGCTTCTCGGAAGACTTCCGCGCCAACTTCTTAGGCGTACACTTCTTCAACCCGCCGCGCTACCTGCACCTGTGCGAGCTGATCCCGACCGAGTGGACGCGACCCGAAATCGTCTGCGCGGTCTTCGGCTTCCTCGATCAGAAGCTCGGCAAGGGCGTCGTCGTCGCCAAGGATCGGCCGAACTTCATCGCCAACCGCGTCGGCACCTACGGCGCGCTCACGACCATCAGGACGATGCTCGAAGACGGCTACACCGTCGAGGAGGTCGACAAGATGACGGGGCAGTCGGTCGGGCGCGCGAAGTCGGCGACCTTCCGCACGTTCGACATCGTCGGCCTGGACGTGCTCATGCACGTCACGAAAAACCTCTACGACGCGCTGCCCGAAGACGAGGAGCGCGAGACGTTCGTCGCCCCCGAGTTTTTGCAGAAGATGGCGGCCAGCGGGCTCCTCGGCGCGAAGACGGGCGGCGGCTTCTACCGCAAGCAGAAGGGCGCGGCCGGAGAGAAGCAGGAGATCTGGACGCTCGACCACGCCTCGCTCGAATACCGCCCGCCGCAGAAGGCACGACTGCCCGCGCTCGACGCGGCGAAGAACATCGAAGACGTGGGCGAGCGGATCAAGGCGCTCGTCTGGGGCAAGGATCGCACGGGGCAGTTCCTGTGGAAGACCGTCGGGCGGACGCTGCGCTACGCGGCGAACCGGATACCTGAGATCGCGAACAACGTCGTGGACGTGGATCGCGCGATGCGCTGGGGCTTCAACTGGGAGCTGGGCGTCTTCGAGACGTGGGACGCCGTCGGCGTCGAGAAGTCTGTCGCGCGGATGCGCGAAGAGGGCGCGGCAATTCCCGCCAACGTCGAACGGATGTTGGCCGCGGGCGCGCGCAGCTTCTACAAGACGGAGAACGGGCAGCGTTTCTACTTCGACTTCGGCGCGCTCGAATACAGGCCCGTGGATGATCCGCCCGGCGCGATCATCCTGAAGTCGGTCAAGGAGCGGACGAAGGTCGTTAAGAAGAACTCCGGCGCTTCGCTGATAGACATCGGCGACGGCGTGGCGTGTCTGGAGTTCCACTCGAAGATGAACGCCATCGGCGGCGACACGATCCAGATGATCAAGCAGTCGCTCGCCGAGGTGGAGCGGAATTTCCTCGGCCTCGTCGTCGGCAACCAGGGCGCGAACTTCTGCGTGGGCGCGAATCTGATGATGGTGCTCCTCGAAGCGCAGGACGAGAACTGGGAAGACTTAGACCTCGTCGCGCGCGCCTTCCAGGACGCGACGATGAGTTTGCGCTACTCGCCGAGGCCGGTCGTCGTCGCGCCCTTCAACCTCGCGCTCGGCGGCGGCTGCGAGATGCTGCTGCACGGCGACCGCGTGCGGGCGCACGCCGAGTTGTACACCGGGCTCGTCGAGGTCGGCGTCGGCATCATCCCGGCGGGCGGCGGCACGAAGGAGATGCTTGTGCGCGCGTTGGACTCGATCCCGGCCGGCATGGACGACGCCGACCCGTTCCCCTTCGTCAAGCGCGCGTTCGAGACCATCGCGCTCGCCAAGGTCTCGACCTCCGCCGAGGAGGCGCGCGCTCTGGGCTTCCTCCGCGAAGAGGACGCCGTCTCGATGAACGCGGATCGGTTGATCGCCGACGCGAAGCAGGAAGTCCTCGCGCTCGCCCGCGGCGGCTACGCGCCGCCCCGTCCGCGCGCCGACATCCTCGCGATGGGCCTGCCCGCACTCTCCACGCTGAAGCTCGGCGTCCACCAGATGCTGCGCGGCGGCTTCATCTCCGAGCACGACGCTCTGATCGGCGAAAAGCTCGCGCGGATTCTGACGGGCGGCGATCTCAACCACGCGACGCGCGTCTCGGAGCAGTACCTGCTCGACCTCGAACGCGAGGCCTTCCTCTCGCTCCTCGGTCAGCGCAAGACGCAGGAGCGCATGGCGCACACGCTGAAGACGGGCAAGCCGCTCCGAAATTAGTCTGGAGTCCGGAGTCTAAAGTCTGGCAGTCGAAAACCGCTTTAGACTCACGACTCCAGACTCTTAGACTCGCAGACTTGTAAGATGGACTACCCGGTCACGCCAGCCGTGCGCGTTTTGCGCGAGAAGGGTGTGGACTTCGAGCCGCACCTGTATCCTTACGAGGAGCGCGGCGGCACGCGCCACTCCGCCGAGTCGCTCGGAGTTGACGAGCACGCGGTCGTCAAGACGCTCGTCATGGAGACCGACGCGCGCAAGCCCCTGATCGTTCTGATGCACGGCGACCGCGAAGTCTCGACCAAACAGCTCGCGCGCGAGATTGGGGCAAAGAGCGTCGCGCCGTGCCGGCCCGAAGTGGCGCAGAAGCACACGGGCTATCTGGTCGGCGGAACCTCCCCGTTCGGGACCCGCGCGGCGCTGCCCGTCTACGCCGAGCGGACGATCTTCGGCCTGCCGCGCATCTACGTCAACGGCGGCAAGCGCGGCTTCCTCGTCTCGGTCGATCCGAAAGTCCTGCGCGAGCTGCTGCCGGTCGAAGAGGTCTCGGTCGCGGTCGGGGGTTGAGCGCGGCGTTGTCAGAAGTCAGACGGTTCGGAAAAAGTTTGTTCTAGAGTTGAGGGTGAAAGCGATGAGAGAAGCGGTCATAGTTTCGGCGGTGCGCACGGCGGTCGGCAAAGCGCCGAAGGGGACTCTGAAAGATACGCGGCCCGACGAGATGGGCGCGGCGGTGATCAGGGAAGCCTTGAGGCGCGCCGAGGGCGTCGAGGCGTCCGAAGTCGAGGACGTGATCATGGGCTGCGCGATGCCGGAGGCGGAGCAGGGCATGAACGTGGCGCGCGCGGCGGCGATCCGCGCGGGGTTGCCGGTCGAGACTTCGGCGATGACGATCAACCGCTTCTGCTCATCCGGCTTGCAGTCAATCGCCATCGCCGCCGACAGGATACGCACCGGCGCGGCTGACGTGATCGTCGCCGGGGGCCTGGAGACGATGTCTCTGATCCCGATGGGCGGGCACACCATCCGCCCGAACCCGTACCTGGTCGAGCACTACCCCGACTTTTACCTCAACATGGGGTTGGCGACCGAGAACGTCGCGCGCAAGTTCGGGGTCTCGCGCGAGGAGCAGGACGCCTTCGCGCTTCAGTCGCACCGCAGGGCCGCCGCCGCGCAGGACGCGGGCAAGTTCGACGACGAGGTCGTGCCGCTCACCGTCGGGCTAGAGGAGTTGGACGCGCGCGGGCGCAAAGCACGACGCGAGATCGAGTTCACGAAAGACGAGGGCGTGCGCCGCGACTCTTCCGAGGAGAGCCTCGCGAAGCTGAAGCCCGCCTTCCACGTCAAGGGCACGATCACGGCGGGCAACGCCTCGCAGATGTCTGACGGCGCGGCGGCCGCGGTCGTCGTGTCGGACGAGAGGGCGCGGCAGTTGGGCCTGAAACCTCTGGGGCGCTTCGTCGCCTACGCGACCGCGGGCTGCCCGCCGGAAGAGATGGGGATCGGGCCGGTCTTCGCCATCCCGAAGGTCTTGAAGATCGCCGGGCTCACGCTCGACCAGATCGACCTGATCGAGCTGAACGAAGCCTTCGCCGCGCAATCAGTCGCCGTCATCCGCACGCTCGGGCTCGACCCCGAAAAAGTTAACGTCAACGGCGGGGCCATCGCGCTCGGACACCCCCTGGGCTGCACGGGCGCGAAGCTGACCGCCACGGTCTTGCGCGAACTCGAACGCCGGCAGGGTCGCTACGCGATGGTCACGATGTGCGTCGGCGGCGGCATGGGCGCGGCGGGGATTTTCGAGAGAACTTAATTCCGTGACAGGTAAACCGTGACAGGTGACAGGAGAAAGCTATTCATACTTGTCACCTGTCACTGTTCACTTGTTACGGCGACTGAAAGGAGCACACGATGTCAGCCGTAGCAGATGAGAAAAAGATCGTAACGGGCGGGAGCTTCCTGATCGAGGAGCGCGCGCCCGCGGAGATTTTCACGCCCGAAGATTTTACGGAAGAGCACCGCATGATCGGCGAGACGACGCGCGAGTTCATGGACAAGGAGGTGCGCCCGCGCGAGCCGGAGCTGGAGCAGCACCGCTGGGACATCTCGCGCGAGCTCTTGAAGCACGCGGGCGATCTCGGTCTCATCGGCGCGACCGTCCCCGAGGAGTACGGCGGGCTCGGACTCGATCAGGTGTCGGGCGGTCTCGTCGGCGAGTACCTGGGGCGCTCCGCCTCGTTCGCCACGACGATGGGCGCGCAGTCGGGCATCGGGCTCCTGCCCATCCTTTTCTACGGCACGGAAGCCGCGAAGAAGAAGTACCTGCCGAAGATCGCTTCGGGCGAGCTGGTCACGGCCTACGCTTTGACCGAAGCCGGGTCGGGCTCGGACGCGCTCGCGGCGAAGGCGACGGCGCGCCTCTCGGAAGACGGCACGCACTACGTCCTGAACGGCGAGAAGATGTGGATCACGAACGGCGGCTTCGCCGACGTGTTCGTCGTCTTCGCCAAGGTCGACGGCGACAAGTTCACGGGCTTCGTCGTCGAGCGGCAGGAGGGCTTAACCAACGGCGCGGACGAGCACAAGATGGGGATCAAAGGCTCCTCGACGACCGCGCTCATCCTCTCGGACGTGAAGACGCCGGTGGAGAACCTGCTCGGCGAGGTCGGCAAGGGTCACAAGATCGCCTTCAACATCCTGAACATCGGCCGCTTCAAACTCGGCGCGATGTGCGGCGGCGGCATGAAGCTGATGGTCTCCGAGTCCGTCCGCTACGCGAACGAGCGCCACCAGTTCGGGAAACCCATCTCCAGCTTCGGCGCGATCAAGCACAAGCTCGCCGAGATGTCGATCAAGACGTGGGTCGGAGAGTCCATGATCTACCGCACGCTCGGTCTCATCGACTCGTCCTTGACGGACACGGCGACGCCGGAGGCGAAGCTGCGTGCGATTGAGGAGTACGCCGCCGAGTGCTCGATCATCAAGGTGGCCCTCTCCGAGTATTGCGGCTTCACCGCCGACGAGATGGTGCAGATCTACGGCGGCTACGGCTACTCGGCGGACTACCCGGCGGAAGCCGCCTACCGCGACGCGCGCATTAACCGCATCTTCGAGGGCACGAACGAGATCAACCGGATGCTCATCCCCGGAATGCTGATGAAGCGCGCCATCTCGGGCCAGCTCGCGCTCCTGCCCGCCGCGCAGAAGTTGATGGACGAAGTCCTGTCGCCCGCGCTCGCCTCGTTCGACGAGGACGAGGAGGCGCTCGCCGCCGAGATGAAGCTCGCGCAGAACGCGAAGAAGGTCGCGCTGATGACGCTGGGCACGGCGGCGCAGAAGTACATGACGAAGCTCGCCGACCAGCAGGAGATCCTGCTCGGCGTCGCCGACATCATCATCGACACCTACGCGATGGAGTCGGCCATCCTGCGCGCGCAGAAGTTGGTCGCCTCGCGGGGCGAGGAGAAGGCGGCGCGCTACCTCGACATGGTGCGCGTCTTCACGAACGACGCCGTCGAGCGGGTCGAGACGAGCGCCAGAGGCGTGCTCGCCGCGATGAGCGAGGGCGACGAGCTGCGCACGCTCCTCGCCGCGCTGCGCCGCTTCGTGAAGCGCACGCCCTCGAACACGGTCGCCGCGCGCCAGCGCGTCGCCGACGTGTTGATCCAGGCGAACCGCTACGCCTATTGATCCATTGATTCATCGGCTCGTTGATTCATTGCAAGTCATCTTAAATGAATCAATGAGCCGATGAGTAAATGACTAAATGAAAATAGTCCCCATCTCGCTGCCCACGCCGTTCTACATCGGGCCTGTCAACGTCTACCTGATCGCCGAAGACCCCCTCACGCTCATCGACAC
Organism: Pyrinomonadaceae bacterium; assembly: GCA_035537435.1. GTDB lineage: Bacteria > Acidobacteriota > Blastocatellia > Pyrinomonadales > Pyrinomonadaceae > JAIVGV01. The sequence goes on from DATLMC010000101.1 coordinate 23,529, forward strand.
GGGGCCGAAGACGAAGGCGGCCGTCGAGGCTCTGCGCGAGGGCTTGCGCCGCGCGCGCCTGCGCGTCTCCGACATCCGTCGCATCGTGCTGACCCACGCGCACGAGGATCACTGCGGGCTGGCGAAGCAGTTGAGGGACGAGGCGAAGGACGCGAAAGTTTTCGTCCACGGCTGGGAGACGGGGCACCGCGTCGGGCGGCTCGCGTATGAGGAGCACCGCGCGCTGCTCGTGCGCGCGGGCGTGCCCGCCGAAGAGATCGAGGAGATGCGCACGCTCTACGAGCACATGCGCGAGTTCGCCGACGCGCTCGCCGACGACGAGCACGCGGAGCTGAAGGACGACTCGGAGCTGGAGTTCGCGACCGGGAGCTTGCGCGTCGTCCACACGCCGGGTCACACGCCGGGCTCCTGCTCGTTCGTGCGCGAGGCCGACCGGACGATCATCGCGGGCGACTGCGTGTTGAAGCGCGTCACGCCGAACCCCGTGCTCTCGCCCGATCCCGTAGACCCCACCCGACGCTTCCGCTCGCTCGCCGAATACCTGGTGAGCCTCGCGCGCCTGCGCACGTTCTCGCCGACGCTCGTCCACGGCGGGCACGGCGACGCAGTTGACGACTACGAAGAGCTGTTCAACCGCTACCTGCGCGCGATCAGAGAGCGCCAGTCGGCGGTCATCTCGCTCGTGCCGAAGGCGGGCGCGACCGCTTGGGACGTGTCGCGCGAGCTGTTCCCAGGGGCCGACGACGTGCACCGCTTCCTCGCCGTCTCCGAGTCGGTCGCGCACCTCGACCTCGCGCACTCCGAAGGCAAGCTCGAAGTCGAGTTGAGCGACGGGCGCGAGGTCTACCGGCGCTAAGCCGGCGGCGGGCGCGTCGGGGCCGGGCGGCGACTTTCGGACTCACGCCGCGCGCCTCAAGGGGCGCAGAGATGCCCTACTCGGTCGCGCCGGGTGTCCGCTCTGAATCGCCCGCTCTGCCCGTCTGCGGGAGGAGGGCGAACGAGTCGAAGAACTTGTTGCGCTCTTGCACGAGACGCCCACGCTCGCGCCCGACGAGCAGCAGGGCGTAGACGCGCGGCCCGATCACGTAGATGCGGCTGTAGGCGCGCCCGTCCGGCAGCACCTTGTCGGGCGGCTTCATCTCCAACTCCAGCCCCCTATGTCCTCCCAGCCCGACCGACCGCTCCGAGAGGACGACCGAGTTCGATGACGCCGCCATGTTGCGCGCCATCTTACTCAGCTCGTCGTCGGTGACTTCCGGGGAGAACGCGAAGTCCGCGTAGTTCACGAAGCACGCTTCCTTGCCCCACAGATGCGCTGACACGCGATTCCACGGGATCTCGCCTTCGGCGACCAGCGGCAGCGTCATCACGTCTGGATCGGACGGCATCATCACGGAGAAATTGCCGGGCGGCAGACTGAAGTGTCGCCACCTGGGCGCGCGCAGGTAGTCGGGCAGGCCGAGCTGGTACGTCCCGGCGAGGCTCATCAAGACCACCAGCCCGGTCAGCAAGCGCCCGAAGCGCGGGCGCGTCTTGCCGCCTGTCGGCTTCGAGGGCGCGTAGGACAGCGGCCTCCGGCAGCGCTTGCAGGACTCATCGCCCGCCCAGTTAATCATGCCGCAGGCCGGACACTTGACGCTGCTCGTGTTATGGCTCATGGGTATCCCTTCCGCGTCGGGGGCGCGGGGCGCGGGAGGTTGTCTCGCGCGCGGGCCGTCGAAACTGAGATGCCGGCTTTTATTCGGTAACGGGTGAGAGGCTGGAAAACCCCCGGCGGGGACTGGGGCGGTCGTCAGGCGCGCGACGCTTTGTCGCGGCGCGCTATCCCGATTATAGGATCGGGGCGCGCCTGGTCTCAAGAGCTTTTTACGCGCGGGCTTGAACTCTCAGGCTCTCGCGAACGTGTGGCGGGCGATAAGACTGATCACAGAGGACACGGAGGTTACACGGAGAAGGGCTCATCTGAAATTTCAACTCTGAGATTTCAGGTCGGCTTTCATCTGTGCCCGCTCCGCGTCCTCTGTGCCCCTGTGCTGCATGCTTTTATCTTACAAGTAGCTCAGCCACGCCGAGCGTTTGCGCTGTTTGAGTCGCGCCCAGTAGCGGCAGGGGAAGTAGAGCGCGAGCACGACGCCGATCCAGACGAGGTAGACGACCCAGAGCCGGTAGCCCCAGCCGGGCGGGGGCTGGCCGCCCGGCAGCACGCTCAACGTCTGCCTGCCGTAGCGGGCGAGCGCGATGGCGGCCGCGAGGACGTGGAGCAGGTAGAAGTGGAGCAGGTAGTAGAAGAGCGGCACGCGACCGTAGACGGTGAAGAAGCGCGCCAGCGCGCCGCGCGCGCGCTCCAGGAGCGGGAGCAGCGCGATGGCCGGGCCGAGCGTCATCAGCAGGAAGAGGAGGGAGGGCGGGTACTTCTCGCAGTTGATGAAGGACAGGAACGTGTAGAGCGCGCCGCGCGGCTGCTGCGCCCACGGGCGCGGGTCGCCGTAGAGGTTCGTCGCGCGCAGGACGACGAAGGCGAGCGTCAACGCCAAGCCGAGCTGGAGTAAAATCTTGCGCCGCCGTTTGTCGTCGAGCCGCAGCAGCGCGCCGAAGGCGTACCCGGCGGCCATCACGCCGACCCAGGGGACGAGCGGGTAGACGACGAAGAGGACGAAGCCGGGCGGCGACCCCACCGGCCCCTGCTCGTGCAGGATCATCCAGAGCCAGCGCCACGCGCCGAAGTCGGCGGCGTGGAAGCGGTCGAGCAGGTTGTGACCGGCGACGAGGGCGAGGCCGAACGCGGCGACGGCGCGCAGCGGCAGGCGTACGAGGGCGGCGAGCAGAACCATCGACCAGCCGAGCGCCCAGATGACCTGCACGAAGCCGCCGCTGCTGTAGCGGAGGTCGAACGTCACGGCGAAGCGCACGAGCGTCCACTCCAAAACGACGAGCCACAGGCCCCGCGTCAACAGAAACCACGACAGGTCTTTTTTCGTGCGCCCGCGCGAGAGCGAGAGGAAAGCGCCCGTGCCCGCGAGGAAGACGAAGACGGGCGCGCAGAAGTGCGTGATCCAGCGCGTGAAGAAGAGCGCGGGGGTGGTCTGCGAGAGATCGGTCGGGTTGAGCGTGAGCGCGCCCGAGTGGAAGAAGTCGCGCGTGTGGTCGAGCGCCATGATGACCATCACGAGCCCGCGCAGGAGATCGACCGCGTCGAGGCGCGAGGCGTGAGCGGAGTCGGGCGCAAGCGGCACGGCCTCGGCGCGCGCGCCCTCCGGGACGAGCGTGCCCGCGGCGGGGTCTTCGACGACGACGGCCGTGCGGGGCGGCTCCTGGGGGCGCGTGTGTTGGGTCATAGGGCTTCCGGGCCTGCGGCGATAATCGTTAGTGGCGGAGCGCGTGAGACTCACGAGCGCGTGATGCGACGCGCTCCCGAAGGCGTGCGGAGTCTCGGCCGGCATTTAAGCCGCGGCGCGGCGGCGGTGTCAACGGTTTTGTGATTTCGCCGAATCACTTGATGACTTCGAACTCGAAGTAGATGGTCTTGCCGCGCACCACGTAGCAGAGGTACGACTCCCAGAAGCGGCGGATGAAGCGCAGAGACGGGTAGCGGTTGCAGCTATTGACGAGCAGTTCGACGCCGAGCGCGCGCCAGAGCTTGAGGAGCGTGACGCGGATGACGCGCGGGCGCAAGGCGACTTCGCTGTAGAAGTCGAAGTCGGGCCGGTCGCCGGAGAAGTAGGCGAAGGACTCGGTCGTGAGGTGGTGCTTGTGGGTCGGGTCTGTGTAGGAGGCGATGTCGGAGTAGTGGGGCGTGTCGAGCCGGATGAGGCCGCCGGGCTTCGTGATGCGGTGCAGCTCGGCGACGACGGCAAGCACGTCTTCGAGGTGCTCAATCACCTGATTGCCGACGACCACGTCGAACTCGTTGTCGGGGAACGGGTAGGGCACGCGGTCGAGGTCGTGGATCACGTCCGCTTCCGTGCGCGGGTTGCTGTCGAGCCCCACCGCGCCCGGCGTCTTGTGCTTGCCGCAGCCGATGTCGAGAATCTTCATCCGGGCGGGATTGTAGATCAAAACGGGGCCGGGCGAGCAGAAACTGAGAAGAACTCGGCGCGCCCGCGGCGGTGAAACTTTTTCTCAAACGCCCCCGTCTAAAATTTTGGAACCCGCGGCGGCGCGGGGGCGTGCAAGGGGCGGAAAAATTTCTGGCGGGAGGTCTCTCCTTATTATGTCTAAGAAACAGTTGCTAGCTCTCGTGTGCCTGCTCCTTACGGCGTCGGCCTCGGTCGTCTTCGCGCAGTCGGCGACGACGGTCGTGCGCCCGGCGCGGCAGGACGAGCCGGCGCGCGCACTCTCGTTCGCGTTCGGCGGCGGCGACAACTACCTCGGCGTCTACACCGAGCCGGTCACGCGCGAGAACATGAGCCGCCTCAACCTGTCGGGCGAGCCGCGCGGGGTCGCCGTCGGGCGCGTCGCCGAGAACAGCCCCGCCGCGAAAGCCGGGTTGCAGAAGGACGACGTGATCCTGCGCTTCGACGGCGAACAGGTGACGAGCACGCAGAAGCTCTCGCGGCTCATCAACGAGTCGGCATCCGAGCACACGGCGCGCCTGACCATCTCGCGCGGCGGCTCGGAGCGCGAGGTGAGCGTCACGCTCGGCAGGCGTGAGTTCGCGGGCGTGGGCGCGAATGAAGGGTTGCTGTTCAAGAACGGCGAGATGTTCCGCCTCGAAGGCGACCAGTGGAAGAAGCAGTCCGAAGAAGAGTCGCGCAAGCAGAGGGAAGAGTGGCAGAAGCGCTCCGGGGAGTGGCAGAAGCAGACGGAGGAGCTGCGCCGCCAGTTGGAGAAGATGCCGCGCGCCGGGGGCTTCGCCGTCATCGGCGGGGGGGGGCGGCGCATCGGCGTGACGACGACGCAGCTCACCGATCAGCTCGCCGACTATTTCGGCGTGAGTCGCGACGGCGGCGTGCTCGTCACCTCGGTCACGGAGAACAGCCCCGCGGCGAGGGCGGGCCTGAAGGCGGGCGACGTGATCACGGAAGTCGACGGCGAGAAGATCGAGAACGCCGTCGGGCTGACGCGCGCCGTCAGCCGCAAGCAGGAGGGCGACGTGACGCTGACCCTCACGCGCGAGCGCAACCGGCGCACCTTCAAGGTGACGCCCGAGAAGTCGCAGACGCCTTCGACGTGGTCGGTGCCCGAAGGGCTCTTCGCCGCGCCCGCCATCACGGCGCTGCCGCGCGCGACGCCGCGCGCGCCCATCACCCTCGCGCCGGGGATGCGTGTGCTGCCCGCGACGCCCGCGCGACCCGCTCTGCCGGCGACGCGCGCGCTGCCGAGCCTCGCGCCGCCGGTGCGCGTGCGACCCGCGACGCGGTTCGTCCCGCCGCGCTACGTGCTGTTGGAATTGTAAGACGTTCCCGCAAAGGGGGGAGCTTTCGGCCGGTAGAACCGTGGTGGGTCTCCTCCGGGCGAAAGGGCGAGCCCCGCGCGCCTGCTGATGAGTCGGGCGCGCGGGGCTTCGCTTTTTTTAACGCCTGTGAGTCGCTTCCTGTAAACGCGGGCGAGCCTCTACGGTTGGAGTCTCTTCCTGGCCGCGACCGCCTCGTTGTACGCGCCGCCGGCGACTTCGCCGATCTTGATCGCGGCGTCGAACTCTTTCGACGCTTCGTCGTTGCGTTCGAGGAAGGCGAGGATGCGGCCGCGCGCGACGTGCGCGCGGGAGATGAGCGCGAGGTCGTTGTCGCGGTCGGCGGCCTGGATCGCGTTGCCGTAGTTGATGAGGGCGTTGTTGAGCCGGGTGTCGCGCGTCTCGTCGTTGGCCGCGTCGGCCGCGCCGGTGCTCCACGTCTGGCCGAGCGCGAAGAAGACGCGCGGCTCGCCCTTGTACTCGCTCAGCATCGCGCGCAGGCGGCCTTCCGCCCCCGCGTAGTCGCGCGACTGCAACATCCGCGAGACCTCGTCGAGACTCCTGATCAGCTCCGCGCGCCGCGCCGCCTCGTTCGCCTCCGCGGGCGAGACGCTCGCCGCCTCCTTCAGAGACTTCTCCCGCGCCGCCGCCACGCGGGCGCGCGCCGCGGCGTACTCTTCCGGCCGGCGCAGCTCGCGCGCCGCGTCGATGCGTGAGAGCACGTCCGGGATGGCGTCGGAGAAGTCGAACCCGGCCGACTCCTGCCCCTTGAGCTGCTCGGCGAAGTAGAAGGCGAGCACCGCGCCGCGCTCGTAGGCGTCGGCGAGCTGCGCCGTCGCCGCGTCCTCGATTGCCTGCCGCTCCTCCTGCACCTCCTTCGTCAGCGCCGCGCGATCCGCCTCCTTCGTCGCTCGCAGCCGCTCCGCCGCGCGCGACTGTAGATCGGCGAGCCGCTCCTGCACGGTGATGCGCGCGTCCGCGGCGACGACGAGTGAGCGCGCGACCGCGTCGAAGACGCCGGGTGAGCCCGCGCCCGGCGTGAGCTTCGCGCGCTCGTCGAGGACGCCCTGCACGTCGGCGCGCTTCAGGGCGATCTCGCGGTTGAAGCGCAGGATCAACTGATCGACGACGTACTGCAAATAAGCCCGGCGGACTTCGGAGGAAGACGGATCGGCCCCGACGGGCACGACGACGTAGTAGTCGTCGCCGATGACGCGGAAGTTGACCGCGCCGGGCGCGGCGAGCAGGTCGGGCACGACGAGGAAGCGCCGGTCGTGTACGTACTCGGTGAAAGTGGGCTTCTGCGCGTCCTTCTTCTTGCCGCCAGTGGCGGGGGCGCGCACGCGCTCGACGGTCGAGATGACGGGGCGCGTGTGCAGGTAGTTGAGCGTGGTCTTGACCATCTCGCCGGTCTGACGCCGCAGGCGGTCGCCCTCGGCGCGGTACTCGGCGAGGTACGCGGGCAGCCGCTCCTCGATGCCGGAGCGGCGGTAGAACTCTCTGACGAGCGGCGCGAAGTCGAGCACGTCGGCGACGCCCTCGAAGAGATCGTCGCCGCGCGGGGGGGCGTCGAAGGCGGGCGGCGGCCCCAGCGCCAGGGCGAGCGAGACGTAGCGCGCCGCCTGCTCGCCGGGCGTCGCAGAGGGCTGGCGCAGCTTATGCGTCTCGTAGAAGCGGCGCAACTGAGAGCGCAGGTCGGCGTCGAGCCCAGACTGATCCTCGCGCACCTTCAGGCGGAAGGCGGAAGCCGACTTGCCCGGCGCGGGGTCGAACCCGGCCGCGTCGAGCGCCGCCATCACCACGACGAGCCGCGGTTGCAGGGAGAACTGCACGCCGTACTCGGCGAGATCGAAGGAGGCGGACACGGGGCGGGCGGGCTGCGTTCGCCGCGTCGGCGCGGGCTGCTGCTGAGTGGTCGACGACTGCGCGGGCGTCTGCGCGGGGAGTCGCGCCGCCGTGAGCGCGAGGATCGAGATGGCGAAGAGAAACTTTTTCATGAGCGCGTTCTGGAAATTATTTACCGGGGTCTGCGCCGCGTCGCCGGACGGGCGGCGGCGGCGCGGCAGACCGTAATTTAAAGATGCTCGCGCTCGCGCGACGGATGCCGGGGGAGGGCGATGAAGGATGAAGGATGAGGGATGGATAAGAGCCTCGCCGCCTCGAACCGTCACGCCTTCGTCTTTTCGCCCTCAACCTTCCGCCTCGCGCGTGCGCGCATGAGTTTCAAGGTTACAGGATAGGCGGTGAGCGAACAAACGACGGAGAGCGCGAGCCCCCCAACCGAGAAGGGCACGACCACGTCGCGCAGGTGTGAGCCGAGCTGACGCCAGTAGGCGGCGGTCAGCAGGTGCGGCTCGGTGAGGAGTTGCCAGCCGACGCCGGGCAGCCGCAAGGGCCGCCCCAGGAGCAGCGCGCCGACGGCGTAGGAGGCGGCGACGATGGGGACGAGGGTGAGGAAGGGGTTGTTGATGAACGTGCCGGCGTAGATGGCGATCTTGTTGAAGCGGAACAGGAGCGCGACGAGCGTGGCGAGGATCGTGTGGAGGCCGAGGAAGGGCGAGAAGGCGATGAAGACGCCGACCGAGAAAGCGAGCGCCGTCCGCTCCGGCGTGTCGTCGACCGCGAGCAGACGGCGGAATGCTTGCCTGAACATAAGAGCCGTAAACCGTGAACCGTGACAGGTGACAGGTAAATCCGGTGCTCTTTCCCGGCACGGTTCACGGCTTACGGCTTACGGTTTTCACCCGTCACCTGTCACGGTTTACCCGCCACGCTCATTTGAAGCTGTTGAGCCCGGTCGCCTCGTCGTCGTACACGTCGAAGACGGTGTGGAGCTTCGTGATCGTCATCAAGTCCTGAATCTTCTGCGAGAGGTTGAGGAGCTTGAGCTGCCCGCCCTCGGCGCGCTGGACGGTGGTGAAGCTGGAGACCAGCTCGCCGATGCCGCTCGAATCCACGTAGGAGACTTTGCCGAGGTTGAGCAGAATCTTCGTCTTGCCCTCCTCGACGAGCCGCTTGATGGCGCCGCGCAGCGAGACGCTGCCCTCGCCGATGGTGATCTTGCCGCCGAGATCGAGCACGGTCACGTCGCCTGCCTGCCGCTCCGAGATGTTCAGTTCAGCCATTACGGGAAATCTCCTTCTGGAAAGTTGTCCTTTGTCCGTTGTCCGTGGTCAGTCGTTCGCGGCTCATCGGATGCGTGCCGGAAATGCGGTGCGTTATCCGGAAGGAACAACGGACGACGGACAACTGACCACTGACGATTCTCAAATCTTCTTCGTCATGCGCACGACCGTGCCGCCTTCGGGGTGGCGCAGCCACTCGACCGTGTCCATGAAGTTGCGCATGAAGAGGATGCCGCGACCCGAAGTCTTCAAGAGGTTCTCGGCGGCGGTCGGATCGGCGACCGCCTCGGGGTCGAAGCCCTCGCCGCGATCCCTCACCGTCACGACGAGCTCGCCGCCCGCCTCCGCGAACGTGATCTCGACCGGCTTCGACTCGTCCTGCCCGTTGCCGTGCAGCACGGCGTTGGTGACCGACTCGCGCACGGCCATGTCGAGCCCGAACGCGGCTTCCTCGCCCAGCCCCATGCGCGCCGCCACTTCCGCCGCAGCCTCGGCCGCCTCCGCAATCGACTCGACGCGGCTCGGCAGGCTTAATTGGGTCGTCTCTTCAGTCACGTTTGCAGACCCTGCGGATCGCAGTCCGAGACCCGGCGGGGGCGCGTCAGAAGCCGCGCGCGGGCACGCTTAATTGCGTGTGAAGTTAACTGAAAGCCTGCACGGTGTAACACGCCCGCCGCGCCACTGTCAAGAAGCACGCGCCGCGCCGCCCGCCCGCGCCGGACAGGCGCGCCGCGCCCCGCCCCGCGGCCGAGACGCGCCGGACTTTCGCGCCCCTTCCTGCTAAACTGTCGCGCCGGCCGAAGCCATGCAGAGCACCAGCCTCCACCCCGCCGCGCCCGCCAAAGAGCCGCCCGCTCCGGCGCGCGAAGCCGCGCGCCTGGAAGCGCTCCTCGCCGCGCGCCGCGCCGAGTTGGGCGCGCTGCAAGAGAGCCTGCGCGACTTCAAAGCGCGCTACGCCGACGCGGTCGGCGGCCGACTCGCCGAACTCGCGGAGCTGGAGCGCGCCATCCGCGCGGCCGAAGCGCGCACGCTCGGCGTCGATCACGAAGACGTGGCCGCCGACGCGGCCGCCGACGCGACGCATGCGAGCGTGGCGATCAAAGCGTCGCTCAAGAACCTCTTCTGGTCGGTCGCCAAGCTCTTCCACCCGGATCACGCCGCCGACGGCGACGAGGCGCGGCGACGCCACTCCATCATGGCGGAAGCCTCGCGCGCCTACCGCGAGGGCGACGTGGACAGTCTCAACACGCTGCTTGCCGACGAAGACCTCCAGCTCTACTGCGCCACGCCCCGCGCCGCCGACGAGGGCGAGGGCGACGGCGGCGCGGTCGATCTCAACGCGCGCATCCTGGGCTTGAAGGAAGAGCTGTTGACCATCGAGTTCGGCATCAAGCGCGCCAGGCAGGATCGCCTCTACCACCTCAAGCTCGAAGCCGACGAGGCGGCGGCGGCCGGTCGCGACCGGCTCGCCGAGGAAGCCCAACGCCTCGACCGCAAACTCGTCAAGACCCGCAACCGCCTCGCGCACCTCTCATAAGAGCGTGACGGGTGACAGGTGAAGAGACGTAAACTGTAAACCGTGACAGGTGACAGGTGAAAAAGGTTTTACCTGTCACCTGTCACCGCTAACTCGTCACGGTTTTCTCCTGTCGCCCGTCACGGTTTACCTGTCACGCCTTTTGCGTTTACGATTGACGCCATGAGGATCAGACCGGCGCGACGCCTGCGCGGACACGTGCGCGTGCCCGGCGACAAGTCCGTCTCGCACCGCGCCGCGCTGCTCGCCGCGCTCGCCGGGAGAGGCGGGCTGACGCGCGTCTCCAATTTCTCGACGAGCGCCGACTGCGCCTCGACGCTCCACTGCCTCGAACAGCTCGGCGTAGCCGTGGAGCGCGACGGCACGACCGTCAGCGTCGAAGGCGCGGGGCTCGAACTGCGGCGCGCGCCGACGGACGCGCTCGACTGCGGCAATTCCGGGACGACGATGCGGCTGCTCGCGGGCGTCCTGGCCGGTCAGGATTTCTCCGCGACGCTCACGGGCGACGCCTCTTTGCGCTCGCGCCCGATGCGCCGCGTCATCGAGCCGCTGGAGTTGATGGGCGCGCGGATCGCCTCGACGCAAGGGCGCGCGCCGCTGCGCGTCGAGGGCCGCCGCCCGCTCTCGTCGATCGAGTACGTGTCGCCCGTGGCGAGCGCGCAGGTCAAGTCGTGCGTCCTGCTCGCGGGCCTCAACGCCGACGGACGCACTACGGTCGTGGAGTCGAAAGGCGCGACGCGCGACCACACGGAGCGAATGCTGCGCTGGTTCGGCGTCAACGTCGAACGGGACGACGCGGGCTCGGCCGAGGCCGCCGTCGACGAAAGAGCGCGCGCGTCTTCCGTCTCACTCGCCGGCGGCCAGAGACTTCACGCGCGCGACGTGGAAGTGCCGGGCGACATCTCCTCGGCGGCGTTCTTCGTCGTCGCCGCCGCGCTGCTCCGGGGTTCCGAGTTAAGGATCGACGGCGTCGGGCTCAACCCGACGCGCACGCAGATGCTCGACGCGCTCGCCGATCTCGGCGCAGACTTAGGGATCGAAAATGCGTCGGAGCGTTGCAACGAGCCGGTCGGAGAGATCGTCGCGCGCGGCTGCGACACACTCGCGCCGCGGCGTGCGGGCGCGAACGTATTGCGGGGGGAGATGATCGCGGGGCTGATCGACGAGCTGCCGATCCTGGCCGTCGCGGGCACGCAGGTGGAGGGCGGGCTCGAAATCCGCGACGCGGCGGAGCTGCGCGTGAAGGAGACGGATCGCGTGCGCGCCGTCGTCGAGAACTTGCGCGCGATGGGGGCGCGCGTGGAGGAATACGACGACGGGCTCTTCGTCGAGGGGCGCGCCCCGTTGCGCGGCGCGCGCGTGCGCTCCTACGGCGATCACCGCGTTGCGATGGCGTTCGCCGTCGCCGGGCTCGTCGCCGAAGGCGAGACGGAGATCGAGGGCGCGGAGTGCGTCGCCGTCTCCTTCCCGGAATTCTTCGAGCTGCTCGGATCGGTCGTCGAGAGATGAGCGAGGGCGCGACCAGGTCTGACGGGATGGACGGCGCGAGCGACCGCGCCGACGCGCCGCGCCGCGTCGTCATCATGGGCTTCATGGGCGCGGGCAAGACGACGGTCGCGCGCACACTCGCCGCGCGCCTCGGCTGCGCGGCGACGGACGCGGACGAGTTCGCCACCGCGTTCGCGGGGCAGACGCCGCGCGAGATCATCGACCGCGAAGGCGAGCCGCGCTTCCGCGAGATCGAGGCGCGCGCGCTGGCGGAGATTTTGGCGGACGAGTCGGCGCGCGTCGTCGCCCTCGGCGGCGGCGCGTGGACGGTCGCCTCCAACCGCGACCTCGTCGCGCGCCACGGCTGCCTCACCGTCTGGCTCGACGCGCCTTTCGAGCTGTGCTGGCGGAGGATCGCGCGGGCGGGGCGGAACGCCCGACCGCTCGCGCGCGACCGCGAAGCCGCGCGCCGTCTCTACGAAACGCGGCGCGGGCTGTACGCGCTGGCGTCACGTCGAGTCGAAGCCAGCGAGTTGAAGTCGGTGGAGATGATCGCCGCGGAGATTGAAAATCTGCTGCGGTCGTCGGAAGATGGACGGCAAGCACAACTCGGAGAGCAGGGGCGGGGAACAAGCGATGGGTGAGAGGGACGAAGACGCGAAGGCGTTGCGGGTGGCGAAGGCGCTGAAGAACGCCGACAACTGGAAGCACCTCGCGCGCTGGCGCGGCGCCGGATATTACGAGTTGCAGACTGAGGACACGGCGGGCGTTCCCGTGCGCCTCTTCTTCACGAAGGCTTTGCTCGACGCGGCGGAGGACATCCTCTACCGCCAGATCGTCAACGCCACGCGCTTCCCCGGCGTGCGCCTCGTCGTCATCACGCCCGACGCGCACTACGGCTACGGCGTCCCCGTCGGCTGCGTCCTCGTCACCGACGCCGAGAGCGGGGCCATCGCGATGGGACCCGTCGGCTACGATGTCGGTTGTGGGATGATGTCGGCGCGCTCGGAGGTGGAGGCGGAGGCGGCGACGCCGGAGCGGAGGCTGGCGTTCAACCGCGCGGTGATGGAGCGGGTGGACATGGGCGCGGGCGGGAAGAGCAAGCGGCTGGCCGCGCTCACGTCGGGCGAGTTCGAGAACCTGGTGCGGGGAGGGGCGGAGTATTACGTCGAGCGTTACGGCGCGACGTTCGACCGCAGCCGCGCGGAGCGGCACCGCATCCCGGTCGACGACTCGTGGCAGATTCCTTACGGGGGCAAGGGCAAGCCCGAGCGCGGGCGCGAGCAGATGGGGAGCCTCGGCGGCGGCAACCACTTCATCGAGTTGCAGCGCTCGGAGCAGGCGGGCACACTCTTCCTGCAAGTCCACACCGGCAGCCGCGGCTTCGGCCACGGGCTCGCGACCAACTACTTCGAGCTGGCCCGCGAGGAGAAGCCCGCGCAAATCACCGACATCGATCTCGGCTACTTCACGCCCGACTCTCGCCACTACCGCGACTACCAGAACGCCGTCGCGGCGGGCGGCAACTACGCGATCCTGAACCGCCTCATCATCTTCGAGCAGGTGGCGGAGGCGTTCCGCGAAGTGTTCGGCTCAGACCTTGAGTTGGTCTACGAGATCAGCCATAACCTCGTGCAGCGCGAGTGGCATCCGGACTTCGGCGAGGTGTGGGTGCATCGCAAGGGCGCGACGCGCGCCTTCCCCGCCGGCCACCCGCTGCTCAAGGGCACGGCGTGGGAGGAGACGGGCCACCCGGTCCTGATTCCGGGCAGCAACAAGGACTGGAGCTACATCCTCCGTCCGCTCGCGGCCGCGGTCAACAGCGGCTACTCGGTCAACCACGGCGCGGGCCGCCGCCTCTCGCGCGGCGCGGCGAACCGCGAGCTGTCGCAGCGCGCGATTGACGACGAGTACCGCGAAGCCGGGATCGTCGTCAACGTGAACGGTCGCGTGCCGCTCGACGAAGCCGCGCCCGCCTACAAGTCTTCGCAGGACGTGATCGAGGCGGTGACGGGCGCGGGGCTCGCGCGCATCGAGCACGCGCTCTACCCGCTCGCCTCGCTCAAGGGCGTGGACGGCGGCGGCAAGGGCAAGAAGCGTTTCAAAGGCGGCAAAGGAGCACGCGGCGGGGGGAAGTCGGAAGGCAAGAAGACGAGCCAACACTACTGACGAGAGGGGCTCGCGCGAGCCACTTCGCGCGCGCCACGCGATCAATAATGTACGGACTTAGAGGGTCTCACAGAACTCTACGGCGTGTGTGATGAGGTAGGGGCAGGGCTCGCCCCTGCCCGCTCGGTCGCTAGAGGAAGACGGGCAGGGGCGAGCCCTGCCCCGACCGTTACCCCGGTCTTGTTAGAGGCTCTTCATCTCTAATCCAAGAAGCTGTTTGAGGAAGCTGTTTGAGAAGTGCCGTAGGGACTTGATGTTTATAGCCCCGACGAAACCATTAACCTGTTAAGCCCGTCAGGGGCGAGACATGACGTGCCGCTCCCACAGAGCTTGTGATAGTTCTAAGACGACGCGGCGATAAACATTCTCGCCCCTACGGAGCGTCAGTTCCGAACCGCTTCTAAAACTTGAAAGGTAAGAGCACGATGACGACTAAGGCGACGAAGGGTAAATCAACACGGCCGGGGAAGGCGGGGGCTCCGCCGAGCGCGTCGCGCGTCGAGCGGCGCAAGAAGGCCGGGAAGAAGGGCGCGCCGAGCGAGCCGAGAGTGGCGAAGGGATCGGCCGGCACGGGCGGCAAGGGCGGGGGGCTGCACTGACGCCGCGCGCGTCGTACTGGCCGGCGTGAATCCTATGAAGTCTCTACCGCACCTCCTGGAGAACAACCGGCGCTGGGCTGAGAGGCTGCGCGCGGAGAACCCCGCGTTCTTCGAAGAGCTGGCGCACCAGCAGTCTCCGGGCTACCTGTGGATCGGCTGCTCGGACAGCCGCGTGCCCGCCACGCAGCTCGTCGGTCTCGCGCCCGGCGAGATGTTCGTCCACCGCAACGTCGCCAACGTCGTCGTCCACACTGATCTGAACTGCCTCTCCGTCATCCAGTTCGCCGTCGAGGTGCTGGGCGTGCGCCACATCATCGTCTGCGGCCACTACGGGTGCGGCGGCGTGCAGGCGGCGATGCGCGGCGCGCGCCTCGGGCTCATCGACAACTGGCTGCGCCACGTGCAGGACGTGATGCAGCGCCACTTGCCGCTGCTCGAAGGGATCAAGGACGAGGCGCGGCGATCAGATCGGCTCTGCGAGCTGAACGTCGTCGAGCAGGTCTTCAACGTCGGCCAGACCACGGTCGTCGAGAGCGCCTGGGCGCGCTCTCAGGAGCTGACGCTGCACGGCTGGGTCTACAGCCTGGAGAACGGCCTGCTGCGCGACCTCCACGTCACCGCCTCCAGCACGCGCGAGCTTTACGACGGCTACCGCTCAGCGACCCAGCCTGAACGCTAACGCCTCTCGCGCAGCAAGGCCCATCGGCAGATTAGTTAGAGCTGGTCTCATAAATACCCGTGGCTTTTTGGGAGCCGCATAAACATTAGCTCAAAATCGGGCGCGGGTATTTATGAGACTGCTTCTAGTTAAATAGACGTAAAATATGAGGCATTCCAAGTCTTATAATTATAGTTGAGCGTCGGTATCGCTAATTCACAACGGATATTAAGCGGAGCTTACATTATGTGGAATTGGTTGAATACAAATGCTGGCGTTCTTTCCTTGATATTGGCTGTAGTGCTTACTTTAGGCCCACTCATTTTCTCGGCCTTACGCTATATAAAATTGCGTTCAGATGAGCTACGCTTCAAAAGATTTGAAATCTATCACCGTTTGGTTCAACAGTTAGTTGCTCCCGAACCTGGCTCAGATGTTGTATATCTAGATCGCCAGATCGCTGTCGTCTATGAATTGCGTAATTTCCCCGAATACTATGAGGTGTCTATCCGAGTGCTGCGTGGCCTCCAAGGGAGTTGGGCTGCGACAGGAACATCTCATCAACGTCTTTTAGAAGAGATGGAGTATTCAATTGAATATATGAATGGTAAGTTGGAACCTAATAAGCGCATCAAATTGTCAAAAGTGAATCACAATCGTCAAATCGAGGGCAAAGCTTCTGCACTTAAGATTAAATCGTAATCCCCATTTCCGGTTCAGATGTATCCAGCACGCCGCCCAACAACTAATACGACCCAACGCTTTCATAGCATGTCTTCATCATTGTGTTCTGGCGTTCAGGTTTGATGCTATTCTCTCGGCGCGGATTAATTCGGGCGTGAGCGTCTCGCGTTGAAGGATCATTGAGGAGCGATAAATACTTTGGTACATTCTCTACTGTAAGTCTTGTGAATTGAGAGGTGCGCGTTATGGCAGAAATTCAGTACGTATCGGACGAGAGCGGCAACCCCGTCGGCGTCATCGTGCCTATTGAATTGTGGCGCGAGATCGAGTCGGAAAAGGAGACGGCGTATCTGCTGAAAAGCGAGAACATGAAGCGTCGCCTTTTGGAGGCGAAAGAGCGGCAGGAAGGAATCTCACTTGACGAAGCCTGTGAGAAGCTTGGAATTTGATCCTGCCGCCTTTGAGGATTTGGCTTGGTGGATCGGGCAAGATCGTCAGAAGGCGTTGCGTATCGTGAGCCTGATAAAAGACGTGCAGCGTGATCCGTTCAAAGGCATCGGAAAGCCGGAGCCTTTGAAGCATGAATTAAAGGGTTGCTGGTCGCGGCGGATAGACCAAGAGCACCGGCTCGTTTATCAGATTACGGAAGAGAAGATTAGAATCTTAGCCTGTAGGTTTCATTATTAAGTAGTTCATCATAAGCGACGTCTTACCAAGACCGTGAATTCCATCAAAGCGTCACTGCACGAGTCATTTCTTGCTGGCTTTCTTCTTACTCACCTTTGACCCCGTCGGAAGTTTAGCCTTTGGCGGTCTGCCTACTTTACGACCTTCTACGTGTCTCAAGTCTTCTTCCCTAATCACATAGTCGCGCCCCACCTTCTCCGCCGGTAAGCGCCCTTCACTTATCAACTGATGAACACGCGGGATGCTAATTCCTAATCGCTCCGCCGCCTGCCTCGTAGTTAATAGTCCCATGAAGGGAATTTATATGGGTCGGCGAGGATGGTAATAAGCGAGGGCTTACCAAGAATGCGCGCTTAGGTAAGCCCTCTACACCAGTACCACTGCTAAGGAGCTACTGATGCGAAGAAATGATAACACGGCGACGCCACCCGCCCGCCCGCGGCGAGTCCCACACTACGACGAACCCATCAGGCGTTGGGCGAACCTGCCGGTCACGCAGGAGCGTGCGCGCGAGCTGGTCGAGCGGCTCATGCGGCACGACGACGGCGA
Organism: Pyrinomonadaceae bacterium; assembly: GCA_035537435.1. Lineage (GTDB taxonomy): Bacteria > Acidobacteriota > Blastocatellia > Pyrinomonadales > Pyrinomonadaceae > JAIVGV01. The sequence goes on from DATLMC010000101.1 coordinate 40,417, forward strand.
CAGCAAGGACGCCTTGATCGAGTTGATCTGCGGCCTCATGCCTTATCCGCCGTCGGACGACAAGCACACTCTGGATGAGAGGTTTCTGGCTGGACTAGCCGCACTAACGTGCGCCTTCACCGAGACGCACCGGGCGGGCAACGAGTTAGGCGCTTACGTCGTGCGCCTGAGATGTGCAGCGTGGGTGTAGTGCGCTGCGGCGGTCGTCGCACGTCGAGAGCGTCTAACGAGACACGGCGGCGCGGGCGATGATGGCGGCGCGGGTCATGATGTAGGGGCAGGGCTCGTCCCTGCCCACGTCGATCCGTTATACGGGACGCGAATGATGATCAAACCAGCGGGCAGGGACGAGCCCCGCCCCTACGGTCATCCGGTCGGTTTAAATCTACCATCTGCTTGAGCGCCGTTAGACTGTGCCTTGAGCATCTTGAGGAGCGCGCGCTCTTCCGGCAGGTATTCGGGCTGCTGGCGTCCGATGCGGCGCTCGCGGCGGGGGCGAAACTCTTCGAGGGTGACGCCCTTCAGGTAGCTCTGCAGGACGAGCGGGTGGATGTATGAGCCGCGACACACGCCCGGCGTGTTGCCCAAGTATTCTGCGACGCGCTTGACCGCCTTCACGATGTTACGCTTCGCCTGCCGCTCGTCCTCGGCCACGCCCAGATCCGCCAGCTCGACCGCCGCGCGCAGCGTCCCGCCCCACGTGCGGAAGTCCTTGGCGGTGTACGGCACGCCCACGAGCCGCTGCAGGTACGCGTTGACGTCGGGCGCGCGCAGCGGCTCCCAGCGGCCGCCGGTCCGGAACTGGAACAGCCGCGGGCCGGGCGACTCGAGCAGCTCGGTCAGGAAGCGCGCGAGCGGCCGGTCGACCACCACCTGCCGCTGCGCGACCGACTTCTTGCCGATGTAGGTGAAGGTCATGCAGTCGCCCTCCACCTTCACGTGCGACTTCCGCATCGTCGTGATGCCGAACGTCTTGTTCTCCTTCGCGTACCGCTCGCTGCCGA